>NZ_JBEKVH010000119.1:0-15553 GCF_049514155.1 Roseiarcus sp.
CGCAACCGCGGCTCGATCGCGGTCGACGACATCAACGCGCTCAAGGGCTGAAGGCGCCATGTACGATCTGATCGTCTTCCTGCCGCTGCTCGGTTTCTTGATCGCCGGCCTGTTCGGCCGCCAGATCGGCGCGCGCGCCTCCGAGCTCGTCACCACCAGCCTGCTCGGCGTGAGCGCGGCTCTCTCCTGGGTCGCGTTCTTCTCGGTCGCGCTCGGCCATGACGAGCAGGCGCTGATCGTCCCGGTCGCCAACTGGCTGACTTCCGGCAAGCTCGTCGTCGGCTGGGCGCTCAGGATCGACATGCTGACCGCCGTGATGCTGGTTGTGGTCGGCACCGTCTCGTTCGTCGTTCACCTCTATTCGATCGGCTACATGGCCGAGGACCCGAGCCGGCCGCGCTTCTTCGCCTTTCTGTCGCTGTTCACCTTCGCCATGTTGATGCTGGTGACGGCCGACAACCTGGTGCAGATGTTCTTCGGCTGGGAAGGCGTCGGCCTCGCCTCCTATCTGCTGATCGGCTTCTGGTACGAGCGGCCGTCGGCCAACGCCGCGGCGATCAAGGCCTTCGTCGTCAACCGGGTCGGCGACTTCGGCTTCGCGCTCGGCATCTTCCTGCTGTTCGCGCTGACCGGCTCGGTCGGCCTCGAGCAGATCTTCGCCGCCGCGCCGGGCATGGCGGGCAAGACCATCCATCTGTGGGGAATCGACTGGGATGCGCTGACCATCGTCTGCCTGCTGCTGTTCATGGGCGCGATGGGCAAGTCGGCGCAGTTTCTGCTGCACACCTGGCTGCCCGACGCGATGGAGGGTCCGACTCCGGTCTCCGCCCTCATCCATGCCGCGACCATGGTCACCGCTGGGGTGTTCATGGTGGCGCGGCTTTCGCCGTTGTTCGACCTCGCGCCGAACGCGCTCGCCGTGGTGACGATCGTCGGCGCGACGACGGCGTTCTTCGCCGCGACCGTCGGCCTGGTGCAGAACGACATCAAGCGGGTCATCGCCTATTCGACCTGTTCGCAGCTCGGCTACATGTTCGTCGGCCTCGGCGTCGGCGGCTACAGCCTCGGCATTTTCCACCTGTTCACCCACGCCTTCTTCAAGGCGCTGCTGTTTCTCGCCGCCGGCTCGGTCATCACGGCGATGCACCACGAGCAGGACATGCGGGCGATGGGCGGCCTGCGCAGAGAAATTCCCTTCACCTTCTGGATGATGGTGATCGGCACGCTGGCGCTGACCGGCGTCGGCATTCCGTTCACCTCGATCGGCTTCGCCGGCTACGTCTCCAAGGACGCGATCATCGAGGCGTCCTACGCCTCGCACGGCTTCGGCGCGACCTACGCCTTCATCTGTGTCACCTTCGCCGCCGGCCTGACCTCGTTCTATTCGTGGCGGCTGGTGTTCATGACCTTCTTCGGCCAGCGCGGCGACTGGGCGGCGTCGCCGCCAGCGGTCGCCCACGGCCACGCCAATGACGACCACGCGGCCGACGTCCATGGCCACGACGCCCACGCCGCGCACGAGTCGCCGCAGGTGATGCTGGTTCCCCTCGCCATTCTGGCGCTCGGCGCGGTCGTCGTCGGCGTCGCCTTCCGCTACTGGTTCATCGGCGGCGGCGTCGAGGGCTTCTGGAAGCACGCTCTGTTCGTCGGCGCCGACAACAAGATCCTCGAGGACATGGAGCATGTCCCGGCGCTGGTGTCGTTTCTGCCGACGCTGATGATGCTGATCGGCCTCGCCGTCGCCTATTACATGTACATGGTCGACCGCACGGCGCCGAAGGCGCTGGCCAAAGCCAATCCGGCGCTCTACCGCTTCCTGCTCAACAAGTGGTACTTCGACGAGCTCTACGACTTCCTGTTCGTGCGGCCGGCGTTCCGCATCGGCCGCGCGTTGTGGAAGGGCGGCGACGGCGCCATCATCGACGGGCTCGGCCCCGACGGCGTCTCCGCCCGCGTGCTCGACGTGACGCGCAACGTGGTCAGGTTGCAGTCGGGCTACATCTACCATTACGCGTTCGCGATGTTGCTCGGCGTCGCTGCGTTCGCGACATGGTACCTGTTCGGGGGGATCCGCTGATGTCCGGCTCGTGGATCCTTTCGGGCCTGCTGGTCCTGCCGCTGATCGGCGCGCTGCTGATCCTGGTCCTGCGCGGCGAAGGCGAGGCGACGCTCAACAACGCGCGCTGGATCGCGCTGTGGACGACGCTGATCACGTTTGTTCTCAGCGTCGTCGCCTGGGAGCGCTTCAACCCGGCCGAGCCCGGCTTCCAGCTGATCGAGCAGCACGACTGGTTCTCGCACGTCATTCTCTACAAGCTCGGCGTCGACGGCATTTCGATCCCGTTCGTTCTGCTGACGACGTTCCTGATGCCGCTCTGCATCGCCGCCTCGTGGACGTCGATCCAGACCCGGGTCAAGGAATACATGATCGCCTTCCTGGTGCTGGAGACGCTGATGATCGGCGTCTTCGTCGCCCTCGACCTGGTGCTGTTCTACCTGTTCTTCGAGGGCGGCTTGATCCCGATGTTCCTGATCATCGGTGTCTGGGGCGGCAAGCGGCGCGTCTACGCGGCGTTCAAGTTCTTCCTCTACACGCTGACCGGCTCGCTGCTGATGCTGCTGGCGATCATGACGATGTACTGGACGGCGGGAACGACCGACATCGAGGCGCTGCTGCGCTTCCCCTTCACCGCGGCGATGCAGAAGTGGCTGTGGCTCGGCTTCTTCGCTTCCTTCGCGGTGAAGATGCCGATGTGGCCGGTGCACACCTGGCTGCCCGATGCGCATGTCGAAGCGCCGACCGCGGGCTCGGTGATCCTGGCCGGCATCCTGCTGAAGATGGGCGGTTACGGGTTCATCCGCTTCTCGCTGCCGATGTTCCCGGTCGCCAGCGCGAATTTCGCGCCGTTGATCTACGCCTTGTCGATCATCGCGATCGTTTACACCTCGCTGGTGGCGCTGGTGCAGGAGGACATGAAGAAGCTGATCGCCTATTCGTCGGTCGCCCATATGGGCTTCGTGACGATGGGCCTGTTCGCCGCCAACACGCAGGGCGTGCAGGGCGCGGTCTACCAGATGGTGAGCCACGGCCTCGTCTCCGCCGCGCTGTTCCTCTGTGTCGGCGTTGTCTACGACCGCATGCACACCCGCGACATTTCCGCCTACGGCGGCCTTGTGCAGCGCATGCCGCGCTACGCCGTCGCCTTCATGGTGTTCACGCTGGCCAATGTCGGCCTGCCGGGCACCTCGGGTTTCATCGGCGAGTTCCTGACCCTGATCGGCGCATTCCAGGCCAACGCGTGGGTCGCGCTGATCGCGACGACCGGCGTCATCCTGTCGGCGTGCTACGCGCTCTACCTGTATCGCCGGGTCATCTTCGGCGTGCTGGAGAAGCCGAGCCTCGCCGGCATCGTCGACCTGTCGGGGCGCGAGATCGCGGTGCTCGCGCCGCTGCTGGTCCTGACGATCTATTACGGCGTCCATCCGCAGCCGATCATCGACGCCAGCGCCGCCTCGATCGACTCCCTGCTCAAGGGCGTCGAACAGGCGCTGGCGTTGACCAAGACCGCGGGACTCTGAAGGCGAAGCGCAGCTAGGGAACGACGCAACATGAACGTGACGGCTCTCTCGCTCCCCGTCGTACTGCCCGAGGCGATCGTCGCCGCCGGCGTGCTGGCGCTGATCTTTTTCGGCGCCTTGCGCGGCGAACGGACGCAAGGACTGGTCGCCGAGATCGCCGTCGCGCTGCTGGCCGCGGCGCTGGCGGTGGTCGTCGCCGACCAGCGCGAGGCGGCGGCGACCTTCTTCGGCGCCTTCGTCGACGATCCGTTCAGCCGGTTCATGAAAGCCCTGGCGTTGATCGGCTCGCTGGTCACGCTGCTGCTGTCGATCGACTTCATGCGCAACGAGAAGATCGGCGGCTTCGAGTTCCCGGTGCTCATCCTGCTGGCGACCCTCGGCATGATGATGCTGATTTCGGCCGGCGACTTCATCGCCCTCTATCTCGGCCTCGAGCTGATGAGCCTGTCGCTGTACGTCATCGCCGCTTATCGCCGCAACGACCTGCGCGCTTCCGAGGCGGGGCTCAAATATTTCGTCCTCGGCGCGCTGTCGTCGGGCATGCTGCTCTATGGCGCGTCGCTGGTCTACGGCTACGCCGGCACGGTTTCGTTCACCGGGACAGCCGCGGCGCTGCACGGCCATGGCAGCCTCGGCGTCGTCTTCGGCCTCGCCTTCGTGCTTGCCGGCCTCGCCTTCAAGATCTCGGCGGTGCCGTTCCACATGTGGACGCCCGACGTCTATGAAGGCGCGCCGACCCCGGTGACGACATTCTTCGCCTCGGCGCCGAAGATGGCGGCGATGGCGATCTTGGTGCGCGTCGCCATCGTCGCGTTTCCTGGCGTCTCGGCCGACTGGCGCGAGATCGTCACCTTCATTTCGATCGCCTCGATGGCGCTCGGCTCCTTCGCCGCCATCGGCCAGACCAACATCAAGCGGCTGATGGCCTATTCGTCGATCGGCCATATGGGCTTCGCGCTGGTCGGCCTCGCCGCCGGTACGGTCGAGGGCGCGCATGGCGTCATCATTTATATGGCGATCTATCTGGCGATGACGCTCGGCACGTTCGCTGGCATCCTGTCGATGCGGCGCGACGGCGCCTACGTCGAAGACATCGCCGATCTCGCCGGGCTGGCGCGCACCAACGCGCCGATGGCGTTCTTCCTCGGCGCGATGATGTTCTCGCTCGCCGGCGTGCCGCCGCTCGCCGGCTTCTTCGCCAAGTTCTACGTCTTCGCCGCCGCGATGAAGGCCGACCTCTACTGGCTCGCCGTCATCGGCGTGCTGCTCAGCGCGGTCAGCGCCTACTACTATTTGCGCATCGTCAAGATCATGTATTTCGACGAGCCGGCCAAGGCGTTCGATCGTCCCGGCTCGGCGGCGCGGGTCGTGCTCGCGCTGTCGACCGCGGTCGTCATCTTCTACGCGTTCGCGCCCGCGCCGTTGACCGATGCTGCGATGGCCGCGGCGAAGTCGCTGTTTTGAACGCAATCGATTTTCAGGCCGACCCCAAGCCGCTGTTCGCCGGCTGGCGGGTCGCCCGGTTCGCGCGCGTCGGGTCGACCAACGACGAAGCGCGCCGTTCGGCGCTCGCCGGCGACGCGGGCCGGCTGTGGGTCGTCGCCGAGGAGCAGACCCATGGGCGCGGCCGCAAGGGCCGCTTCTGGAGCTCGCCGCCGGGCAATCTCTACGCCAGCGCGCTCGTGGTCGATCCCTGTCCGCCGGCGCTCGCGCCGCAGATCGGCTTCGTCGCCGGCGTCGCGCTCGCCCAAGCGGTCGAAGATCTCGGCGGCGTCGGCTTCGGCCTGAAATGGCCGAACGACCTGATGTGGCGCGGGGCCAAGATCGCCGGCCTGCTCGCCGAGGGCGTGACGACGCCCGACCGCCGGCTCGCCTGCATCGTCGGCATCGGCGTGAACTGCGTCAGCGCGCCCGACGGCCTCGACTATCCGGCCGCCTCGCTCGGCGACGCGCTCACGCAGACGGCCTCGGCCGAAACTTTGTTCGTCCGGCTGGCGACGCGCTTCCACGAGGCGCTCGGCCTGTGGGCGCGCGGCGCTGGCTTCGCCGCCATCCGCGCCCTATGGCTCGCCGGCGCGGCGGGGCTCGGCGGGCCGATCCGCGTCGCCGATCCGCGCGGCGCGCGCGAAGGCGCGTTCGAGGGGCTCGACGAGGGCGGGCGGCTGCTGCTGCGCACCCCGGCGGGCGTCGAGACGATCGAAGCGGCCGATCTTTATCTAGCGCCGACAGCCGAACGCATTGGGGCGGGCGGCGAGGAAAGCCTGCGATCATGAGCGACGCCAACGAACTGGTTTTTGCCCCGCTTGGCGGTCTCGGCGAGATCGGCATGAATTGCGCGCTCTACGGCTTCGGCCCGCCGCGCGGCCGCAAATGGCTGATGGTCGACGTCGGTCTCGCCTTCGCCGGCGAGGACATGCCCGGCGTCGATCTGCTGATGCCCGACATCGCCTTCATCGAGAAGGCGAAGAAGGATCTGGTCGGCATCGTCGTCACCCACGCCCACGAGGATCACATCGGCGCGCTGGCCGAGCTGTGGCCGCGGCTCGGCGCGCCGGTCTATATGACGCGCTTCTCCGCCGGGCTCGCCGAGGCGCGCCGCCTGTCCGAGCCGGGCGCGCCCAAGATCCCGATCACAATCGTCGCGCCGGGCAGCCGGGTCGCCATCGGCCCGTTCGACGTCGAGTTCGTTCCCGTCGCCCATTCGATTCCCGATAGCTGCGCGCTGGCGATTCGCACGTCGGCCGGCGTCGTCGTCCATACCGGCGACTGGAAGATCGACCCGACGCCGCCGATCGGCGCACCGACCGACGAGCGCCGTCTGCGCGAAATCGGCGCGGAGGGCGTGCTGGCGCTGATCTGCGACTCGACCAACGTGCTGCGCGACGGAACCAGTCCTTCGGAGGCCGCCGTCGCGGCGACGCTCGCCGAATTGGCGCGCGGAACGCAAGGCCGCGTCTTCGTCACCACCTTCGCCTCGAACGTCGCGCGGCTGCGCGCCGCGGCCGAAGCCGGCTTCGCCGCCGGGCGGCAGGTGGTGGCGCTCGGCCGCGCGATGGAGCGCGTCGTCGCGGTGGCGCGCGAATGCGGCTATTTCGACGGCGTGCCGGCGCTGCTCGGCCCGGATCGGCTCGACCGCCTGCCGCGCGACAAGATTCTCGCGCTCGCCACCGGCAGCCAGGGCGAACCGCGCGCCGCGCTGGCGCGCCTCGCGCTCGACGAGCGCGTCGGCTCGACCCTCACCGCGGGCGACCGCGTCATCTTCTCCTCGCGCACCATTCCCGGCAACGAGAAGGCGGTCGGCAGAATCGTCAATGCGCTGGCCAAGCAGGGAATCGAGATCGTCACCGACCGCACCCATCTCGTCCATGTCTCCGGCCATCCGCGGCGCGGCGAACTCGCTCAGCTTTACGACTGGCTGAAGCCGAAGATCGCCGTACCGGCGCATGGCGAGCCGTTGCATCTCTCCGAACACGCGGCTTTTGCGCGCGCCCAAGGCGTCGGCGAGGTGGTGCGGGCCTACAACGGCGACGTGGTGCGGCTGTCGCCCGGCGAAGCGCGCGTCATCGCCCGCGTCGACCATGGGCGGATCATGAAGGACGGCGCGATCCTGCTGCCGCCGACCGACGATTGCGTCGCCCAGCGGCGCAAGCTCGCCTTCGCCGGCGTGGTGTCGATCGCGCTCGCCTTGACCGCGAAGGGCGAGATGGCAGGCGACCCGGACGTGCTGATCGCCGGCTTGCCGAAGAGCACCCGCGACGGAGCGGGGATCGACGCGGCGATCGACGCGGCGATCTTCGAGACGTTCGAGAGCCTGCCGCGCGCCAAGCGACGCGACCCCGATGTCGTCTGCGGCGCGGTCGAGCGCGCGGTGCGCAACACGGTCGATGCGCTGTGGGGCAAGAAGCCGATGGTGCACGTGCTGATCGTCGAGGTGTAGCGAAATCGAGTCCCTTCTCCCCGCTTGCGGGGAGAAGGTTAGGATGAGGGGCGAGGCGGTTGGCCGCTGCACTTGGGCCAATCTCCCGGCCCCTCGCCCCAGCCCTTTCCCCGCAAGCGGGGAGAGGGGGCGCGTTCATTGGGGGGAGTCATGATCGGACGCCTGAATCATGTCGCTGTCGCCGTGCCCGATCTGGCGGCGGCGGCGGCGCGCTATCGCGACGCGCTCGGCGCGCGCGTATCGCAACCTCAAGCGCTGCCCGAGCATGGCGTGACGGTGGTGTTCGTCGAATTGCCGAATACGAAGATCGAGCTGCTCGAGCCGCTCGGCGCAGCCTCGCCGATCGCCAAGTTCCTCGAAAAGAATCCCGACGGCGGCATGCACCACCTGTGCTTCGAGGTCGACGACATCCTGACGGCGCGCGACGCGCTGAAGGCCTCCGGCGCGCGCGTGCTCGGCGACGGCGCGCCGAAGATCGGCGCCCACGGCAAGCCGGTGCTGTTCCTCCATCCCAAGGATTTCACCGGGACGCTGATCGAGCTCGAGCAGGCTTAGTCGGGGTCAGCCGCCGACCAATTGCCGGGCGAAATTGGCGCGCGCCTGCGCCTCGAACTGCGCCGCCAGCGTCGGCGTGCGATACACCCGAGGCGCGTCGGACAGCTTGCGCAAGAATCCGAGCCGACCGGCGTCGTACTGCGCCTCCGTCAGATGGGGAACCTCGAGCCGCAGCAGTTCGGTGTTGCGGTCGAAATCGCCGTCGGCCTCGCCGAGCGGCGTCAGATCGAGATCGAGCACCCACACCCGCGCCCGCTCGCGCGACGGCGCGTCCGCGCCGGGATCGGGATAGGCGAGATGGTCCGCCGTCGCCCGGATCGTCTCGGCGACCCATTCGCGATCCTCGTCCGACAGCGCCGATCCCGCGCTGGCGCGCATCCACACCTCGGCGGACCGCACCTCGTTGTCGCGCCGACCGCGCGCGTAGACGCAGTCGTGATAGGCGATCGCGCAGGCGATCAGGGTCTCGATCTCGGGCGCCGTCAGGCCTTCGGCCGTCGCGTAGAGGCGATGGCGCCGCCACAGCAACGCGAGATGATTGACGCCGTGATAGTGGCGCTCGTCCGATTCCATCATCGTGGCCAGTTCGGATTTGGCGCTTTGCGACAGGGGGACGCGCGCGAGCAGTGCGTCGAAGTCTCGCCGATCCCGTTCACTCGTCATCGGCGCGAACCTTCGCTGAACGCTCTCATGGCGCGGGGTGGCGTTCTCTCGATTTCCTGCCGAGCACAGGACCAGTCGTCTGGACACTTTCTCTTTGCTTCGCAAACGGTTAAAAGAAATTCTAGAAGCAAGCTATTGTCATAAAAGTATTAAAATTTTAAGGTTCTGTGACGGCGGGGACTGGGGTTCCGTGAGACGGGGATATTTCCATCATGCGTATCAACCATCCAGCAATTTTGCAAAACCCTCGGGCGCGCGTTTCTGATCTGGCCGCGGCTCGCGATTTCGGGCGGGCGAAGTGCGCATTTCTGGTTGTCGGGCTCGCGATCTCGGGCGCCGCGGCGCCGGCGCTGGCCGACGACAGCATCGGCGACGCGAAGACCGTCGTCAATCTGGTGACGGGCGATCTCGCCACCGGCGACAAGACCAACGTCGTGCAAGGCGACGACGTGTTCAAAGACGAAGGGGTGCGCACCGACGCCGACAGTTCGGCCAGGCTCGTGCTGCGCGACAACACCAACCTGCTGCTCGGTCCGTCGTCGTTGATCAAGCTCGATCGCTTCGTCTATTCCGGTCCCAGCCAGCCGGGCGCGATCGCGGTCAATCTGGTGAAGGGCGCGCTGCGCTTCGCGACCGGCGACGCCGACAAGAAGGCCTATGTCATCGCGACGCCGACCGCGGCGTTAGGCGTGCGCGGAACGGTGCTCAAGATCGTCTCCAGCCCATCCGACACGCTTGTCTTGCTCGACGAGGGCGGCGCTCTCGTCTGCACCCGCAGCACGCCAAAGAAGCACTGTCTCCAGCTTACTGAACCGGGCCAGGCGGTCGAGGTGACGACAACCGGGATCAAGTGGAACGCGGGCGCCGCCGCCACGGTTTCCGCCGTCATCGACTCGATTCCCGACGCGCCGCCCGGACCGTCCGGCCCGAACGGCCAACACGCCGACGTGACGCCGACCGTGACGCCGGTCACCGTGACCGTCGTCGCGCCCCCGCCCAAGCGCTGCCACGGCGGCGGCGACGATGGCGAAGAGGCGCCGGCGAGCAGCATCGGCGCCCCTGGCCCTGGCTCCGGCCCCGGCGCTGGCCAAGGCCCAGGCCCTGGCCACAAGCATTGAACGACGCGCGTGCGCGCGCGGGATCGGAACCCGGCGCTTGATCGGAGGCGCCGCGCCTGATGGCGATTGGGAGCGAACGGGGAATCGGCGGCTTGCCGGCGGCGCCGGCAAGCGGACCAAACGCGCCGCCTCCTCGTCGCTGTTCGGATGAAGCGGCGCGGCGGCCATGAACGGGTCCTGGCGCCAAGCGGCGACGAGGCGGGTCAAACGGCACTGGCGTTATCTGCTGGTCGTCGTCGCAGTCTATGCGGGGGCGCTCGCGCTCGGCCAGACGCTGACGACGCTGCGCGCCAATTTCCAGAACGTCGTCTTCGATCAGTACCAGCGCTGGCGGCCGCGCGCGACGGGGGCCGAGCGACTCGTGCGCGTCGTCGACATCGACGACGAGTCGATCCGGCGGTTGGGCCAATGGCCTTGGCCGCGGGCCGAGATGGCGAAGCTCGTCGACGCCCTCGCCGGCGCGAAGGCGGCGGCGATCGGCTTCGACGTATTGTTCTCGGAGACGGATCGCGCGCCGTCCGGCGCCGCGGGCGGCGAAGGCGACGCGGCTTTCGCCCAAGCGCTGGGCGGTCAATCCGTCATCCTGAGCGAGCTCGTCACCCAGACCAAACTTGCCGGCGTCGTTCCCGCCAAGAGCGGTTTCACCTTCATCGGCCAGGACCCCACGCCCGATCTGCCGCATCTCAACGGCGCGCTCGGGCCGCTGACGATTCTGGCCAAGAGCGCCGCGGGAATCGGCTTCGTTAACTGGCAGGCGGACGCGGACCGGGTGGTGCGCCGCGTGCCGCTGCTGATCGTCGTCAACGGTCAGATTCAGCCGAGCTTCGCCATCGAGTGCCTGCGGGTCGCGCAGGGCGCCTCGACCTATCTGATCAAGTCGGCCGACCTCGGCGGTTCGTCGCCGGGGCAGGGCGCCGGCGTCGCGGCGATCAAGGTCGGCGACCTGGTCGTGCCGACCGAACCCGCCGGCGACATCCGCGCTTATTTCGCCGCGACGGATCCGAGCCTGTCGACGCCGGCGTGGAAACTGTTCCAGCCTGGCCCCGATCTCGCCGATCTCGCCGGCAAGATCGTCGTCATCGGCGCCAGCGCGTCGTTGTTGTCGGACGTCGTCGCGACCCCACTCAATCCGTCGACGCCGGGCGTCGAGGCGCAAGCGCAATTGATCGAGCAGATTCTCGATGGCGACGCCTTGCTGCGTCCCGACTGGGCGCCCGGGGCCGAGGCGGCGACGATGACTTTGCTGTCGCTGGCGCTCGTCGTCGCGACGCCGCTGCTGTCGGCGCTGTGGAGCGCCGTTCTCGGCGCCTTGGCCGTCGCGGCCATGGCCGGCGGCAGTTGGCTGGCGTTCACGCAATATGGATGGCTCATCGATCCCGTCACGCCCGGCTTCTCATCCGGCGCGGTCTTTCTGGCCGGGTTGCTGGCGCTCTACAGCCAGAAGCGACATCAGTTGAACGAGACGCGCTCCCACTTCGGGCGGTTCGTGTCGCCTGCGGTCGTCGCGCGATTGGCGGAGCACCCGGAAGCCATTCAACTGGGCGGGCTGCAGCGCACGCTCACCTTGATGTTCTGCGACATCCGCTCCTTCACCACGATCTCGGAGGGCCTCACGGCGGTCGAGCTGACCTCGTTCCTCAACGAATATCTGACGCCGATGACGGAGGCCGTGCTCGCCGAGATGGGCACTGTCGACAAATATATGGGCGATGCGATCATGGCGTTCTGGAACGCGCCGCTCGACGACGGCGACCACGCCGCTCACGCGGTCAACGCCGCCCTGGCGATGCGCAACACCCTTGCGGCCTTGAATGAGGGTTGGGCGAGCCGGGCGGCCGAATCCGGTCACGCCTTTCACCCGGTGAAGTTCGGCGTCGGCCTCAACACCGGCGAGTGCTGCGTCGGCAACCTCGGCTCGACGCGACGCTTCGACTATTCGGCGATCGGCGACGAAGTGAACGTCGCCTCGCGGCTGGAAGGGGCCTCGAAAGTCCTCGGCGTCGACATTGTCGCCAGCGACCTGACGCGCGCCGACGCGCCGGATTTCGCTTGGCTCGAGGTCGACCGGCTGGTGCTCAAGGGCAAGACCCGCTCGACGCCGGTCTACGCCCTGGCGGGGGACGCGGCGACCGCCGCGAGCGCGCCCTTCCGCGAGCTGGCGCGCCGCCATGACGAGATCCTGGCCGCCTATCGCGGCCGCGATTTCGAACGCGCCGGGCGATTGGCGGCCGCGGCGGCGGCGCTGGCGCCCAAGGAGATCCAGGGCCTCTACACGAATTACTATCAGGAACGGTTCGCGTTTCTGGCCAAGAGCGACCTCGGCCCGGCCTGGGAGCCGGTCTTCAGGCTGGAGACCAAGTAGGCGCCAAGCCGCTTCGCTTGGGGATCAGACCGCCTTGTTGGCGACGCGCAACCGGCCGGCGAGAACGCGCATCACTTTGAGCGCGAAAAACGGCGTCTGGCTGACCAGGAACAGGAACTGCTTTTCGTTGACGGGCACCAGCTCGACGTCAGTCGCCGCGGTCACCGTCGCGCTGCGCGGCGCCTTGTCGATCAAAGCCATCTCGCCGAAAATGCCGTTTTCTTCGAGCGTCGCCAGCAGGCGATTGCCGCTGCTGATGTCGACCCGCCCGCTCTTGACGACATAAAGCTCAGTCGCCGGATCGCCTTCGCGAAAGACGACTTCGCCCTGCTTGAACGCGCGGATCGGCGCGCCCGATCCGGCGAGAATGCTGAATTCGACTTCGGCGTTCGACATATTGCAGTTTTATGACACGCCCGAAGCCCCGCGCCAAGACCGCCGCCGGACGGGTAGTGGGTCAGTTTGAATGTGGCGGCGCAATTTCGCTCTAGCGACCAAGACGCCATCGCGGCATAGTGCGATCATGGTCGAGAAGCACCCCAAACGCCCGCGCGATTTGAATCAGTGGGCAAAGCGCATGGTCGATATCGCCACGGGCGAAACGACCGGTGGCACGCCACCACGCACACGCAATGGCGCTTCATTTTTTGTATTACAATTTTGTGCGTATCCATAAGACGCTCAAGACTACGCCCGCGATGGCCGCTGGCGTCACCGATCGTCCTTGGGAGATCGGCGATATGGTCAACGTCCTCGATGCTTGGGAGGCATAGTGTCGCGAGATACGGGCGCTATCATAGTCGCGGTCTCGGCATCTCCCTTAAGCTGCAACAAATCCACTTGCTCCTCGTCGCTATCAAGCAATTCAGGCTGCCCAAAGGCTACGAGA
Organism: Roseiarcus sp.; assembly: GCF_049514155.1. Lineage (GTDB taxonomy): Bacteria > Pseudomonadota > Alphaproteobacteria > Rhizobiales > Beijerinckiaceae > Roseiarcus. The sequence goes on from NZ_JBEKVH010000119.1 coordinate 13,104, forward strand.
GCTTCCATTACATCCACGACCGGAAATTCGCGCCGCTGCTCTAAAATCCTGCAAACCTCGCGTCCAACCGGCCCTGGCATGATGGCCTCCTTAGGAATTTTTGCGTCCGCAAGAAGAAACGCCTGCACCACGCGAAATCCTTCATAAAAAACTTGCATGAAATCTTGGTCATGATGCAGCGGGCAAATCACCAACCCCCGTTTCTCGTCTGCTACCACCTTATCGTTTTGTCCGGCACGCGTTGGTACAATGCCAATTCGCAGCCCGGCTGCCGCTTCTAGATGAGCCGGATTGATCTTTACCGAAGTTCCGACCCATTGTTGGGTGTCAACTGACCCTACAAATAGGTCTGCTTTCCACAATCCCTGAATCGACGACGGAAGAGTGACCCGTGTAGCCGGCCTACTAAAAGCTGACGCCAATATCGACAATCGCCTTTTGAGTTTTGGCGGCTGTCCGCCTTGTTTTAGTCCAGCAAGAACGCGTGAATCATCTGTCAGTATATCGCGAGCGGTAGCTATGAGCTGAAATGATCCAGATTTTTCCAATCCGAATAAAATAGATTTTGGAGCCGCAGTTTTAATTTTACATAAGCTAATTGCGTCATTAATCCTTTCTAATACACGAGCATCCTTATTGTTCATTGCCTCATGAACAGCATATTCGAAACAAATTCCTATGTCGCCATCACCCTGGCGGCGAAGACGCGGCAACAGTTTCAATTTCACATTGTCATACCCTCCCACTTCTTTGGCGACATCTGCTTTAAGCCCATACAGGACTCCAGCCAAAATGGGCCTCACAACCGCCGTGAGAGCGAGAACCTCATCGGCGACAGGATTTCTCTGCTTTTCTCTACGAACGAGCATGACAGTCCTCCCCGAGGGGAGGTTAGTCCCAATCATGCTGTGGTTGCAAAGCTGCCCGCTCCGGGCGGCCTTATTCAAAGTGGCCAACTACCGCCGGACGAGCGGCGGCGCAGGCCCGCGCCGAATTGCCCGCCGAACCCTTCTCCCGCCGAGCGGGAGAAGGTGGCGCGCAGCGCCGGATGAGGGCAGGGCGGGCAATCTTCAATCGAGGAACCCCGCGCCGCCCAGCTCGGCGATCGCGACAATGTCTTTTCGAAAATCAGAAAGCGCGCTATCCTTCGAATTGGCGCCGATCAGGCCGTCGAAGGTTCGACAGCGTCGGATTGACAGAACCCAGGCGGGCCGCCTTGACGACCGATAAGGAACTGATATTCAAAAGAATTCTGCCGCAGCGTCAAGCGTTTCCCTTGACAAGGCTTGACGAAACTTGACGAGGCTTGACGAAACTTGACGCGCCTCTTGACGTCGCCGCCGCTCAGCCGCGCTGGCGCATCAGGCGCGATTTGTCGCGGTTCCAGTCGCGCGTTTTTTCCGCCTCGCGCTTGTCGTGCAACTGCTTGCCGCGGGCGAGCGCGATGGCGACCTTGGCGCGGCCCTTGGCGTTGAAATAGATGCGCAGCGGCACGATCGTCATGCCTTCGCGCTCGACGCCCCTGGCGAGTTTGACGATTTCCTTGGCGTGCAGCAGCAGCTTGCGCGGCCGCTTCGGCTCGTGGTTGTTGCGGTTGGCCTGCAGATATTCGGGAATGTTGGCGTTGTAGAGGAACAGCTCGCCGTTGCGGTCGACGGCGGCGTAGCTCTCGGCGACCGTCGCCTTGCCGGTGCGCAGCGACTTCACTTCGGGGCCGGTCAGCATCAGCCCCGCTTCGAACACTTCGCCGATCTCGTAATCGTGGCGCGCGCGCCGGTTGTCGGCGACGACCTTGTAATTCGGCCTCTCCTTTTCCGCCGCCACGCCGTCTCCTTTTCGTCAGGACCGTGTCAGGCGTTGAGCAGGCCGGCGTGGACCATCGCGCGCCGGATGATCGCTTCGGTGTTCGCGCCGACCGGCAGCAGCGGCAGACGGACCTCGTTCTGGATCCGGCCGAGTAGGCTCAGCGCATATTTCGCCCCGCCGACGCCGGGCTCGACGAAGATCGCCGCGTGCAGCGGCGCGAGGCGGTCCTGCAACTTCAGCGCATGGGCGAAGTCGCCGTCGAGGGCGTGGGTCATCAACTCGGCGCACAGGGCCGGTGCGGCGTTGGCGCTGACCGAAATGCAGCCGTGGCCGCCGGCGGCGACGCAGGCCAGCGCCGTCATGTCTTCGCCTGAAAGCTGGATAAACTCCGGGCCCATGGCCATGCGCTGCTTGGAAATACGGCCGACGTCGCCGGTCGCGTCCTTGACGCCGACGATGTTCTTCAGCTCGTACAGCCGCTTCATCGTCTCCACGCTCATGTCGATCACGCTGCGCGGCGGGATGTTGTAAATGATGATCGGAATGCCGATCGCGTCGTTGACGGCGCGGAAGTGATGGTAGAGCCCTTCCTGGGTCGGCTTGTTGTAATAGGGCGTGACCACCAGCACGGCGTCGGCGCCGGC
>NZ_JBEKVH010000120.1:0-12494 GCF_049514155.1 Roseiarcus sp.
GGATGCGGCCAGTTCATGAACCTGTGCAGGCCGCCGAGCGCGGCGACCCGTTCGGCGCCCGGCGCCAGCATCAAATGATAGGTGTTGGCGAGCACGACGTCGGCGCCCAGCGCGCGCACTTCGCCCGGATACATCGCCTTGACCGTCGCCGCTGTGCCGACCGGCATGAAGGCGGGCGTGCGGATTTCGCCACGCGGCGTCGAGATCGCGCCAAGGCGCGCGGCGCCGTCGACGGCGTGAACGGAGAAAGCGAAAGCGTCGGTCATGATCGGCAGGAGAGATGAAACGCGGGCGCGGAGGCCCGCGCCACTGCGGGGCAGCGCCAGTGGTGCGGGCCTCCGCGCCCGCCCGCGCCGCGCTCTAAGCACGGCCGACGGCGCGAGGCAAATCAGCCCTCGGGGCCGAGCAGCAGGCAGGCGTCGCCGTAGGAATAGAAGCGATAGCCCTCGGCGATCGCGTGGGCGTAGGCGCGCTTCATCGTCTCGAGGCCGCTGAAGGCGGAGACCAGCATGAACAGGGTCGAGCGCGGCAGATGGAAATTGGTCAGCAGCGCGTCGACGGCGCGGAAGCGATAGCCGGGGGTAATGAAGATCGCCGTCTCGCCTTCGAAGGCGCGAAGCATGCCGTCCTCGCCGGCGGCGCTTTCGAGCAGCCGCGCCGAGGTCGTGCCGACGGCGACGACGCGGCCGCCGCGCGCGCGCGTCGCGTTGAGCGCCGCGGCGGTCGCCGCGTCGAGCCGACCCCATTCCGCGTGCATGGCGTGGCCGGCGGTGTCGCCGGCCTTCACCGGCAGAAACGTCCCGGCGCCGACATGCAGCGTCAGGCGAAAAACCCGAGCGCCGGCCGCTTCGACGCGCGCGATCAGCTCCGGGGTGAAATGCAGCCCGGCGGTGGGCGCGGCGACCGCCCCCTCCTCGTGCGCGAAGATCGTCTGGTAGTCGGCGCGATCGGACGGCGCGATCCGTCTGCGCGCGGCGATATAGGGCGGCAGCGGCGGCGCGCCGACGATGTCGATCGCCTCGTCAAGCGCCGCGCCGTGAAAGGCGAAGGCCAGAGTGACCTCGCCGTCCTCGCCTTTCGCCTCCACCTCGGCGTCGAGCGTCCCTAGCAGGCAGGCCGTGCTCTCGCGCCTCTCGCCGAAACGGATGCGTTCGCCGACTTTCAGCTTCTTCGCCGGTTTGACCAGCGCCCGCCAGCGGCTGGCGTCGAGCCGCTTGATCAGCGTCGCTTCGATGGCGGCGACGGCGGCGCCGCGCACGCGAATTCCGTCGAGCCGCGCGGCGATGACGCGCGTGTCGTTGACGACCAGCGCGTCGCCCGGCTTCAGCAGCCGCGGAAGATCGAACACACGCGCGTCGTCGAGCCCGCCGTCCGGCGCGACGACCAGCATCCGCGCCGCGTCGCGCGGGCTCGCCGGCTTCAGCGCGATGCGCTCGGGCGGCAGATCGAAGTCGAACAGATCGACGCGCACCGGCTATCTCGGCGCTCTCGCGACCAGCCGTCGCGCCCGCAGTTCTCGCTCTCGCGCATAGGTCGCCGCTGCTTGACTGACCGCCACACAGTAGGGTGGAAGACGGCCTGACTCGTCGGGCGCCAACACCTCCTCGCGGAGGCGAAGGGCTTTGGCCGCAGAGATTGCGCCCCGGAGCGGTCGCCCTTGTGGCCCGCGGCTCGCGAGAATTCCTTGGGCGCGGATCGCATCCCGACGCGCGCTGACGAGGATCGGGGGGTTGAGCGCCAAGAGGGCGATTGTTCGCGCCGCGGGCTCGTCGTATTCCTCGGCAGGTGCGACCTTGCCGGAAAAGCGATAGCGGAGACGTCGCTGGCAGCTTTCGTTCAGAGGCGACACAAAATTCGTCTCGTCGACATCTTCGTTGCCCTTGGCGATGGCGCCGAAATCGCAGGGCCCAGTCTCGGGAATGCACAAGACCATGTTTTGATAATCGGTCGCCCTGTCCTGGTGATTCCTTTGCGGCTGTATGTGCTCGATGTGCGATCCCTCGGAGCCGTCGACCTGCGCCATCGTGTAGGCGCAGAGAAAGCCCTGTTCGCGCCGCATCTTGCTGCGCAAGATCGTCTTGACTGCGCTAGGTATCGCACCGAAATCCAGCGCGTCGGGAAGGCCTCGGTTGGCGCTCTTCCAATCGCGCAAGGCCTTCGGCTCGTTGCCTTTGCGGATGAATCTCACTCAGCGGCCTCGTCGCCCTCATGTTCGACCCGCCACATGTACGATTCGGCTGCCTCGACATCGCCAAACCCGCCAATCTCCTTGCGAAGCTTAGCGATTCTGGCGCGCGCCTCCTCGAACTTGCCGTCTTCGATTTCGTCATAGAGGTGCGCAATTTCCTTTGCGACCGTTGGGTCGCGTCCCTCGGCCTCCATCACGCATTCCAAGACCCAGTTGGAGTCCATGCCGTAGCTCTGCGGCGGGCGCTTTTGCCCCTCCGGCGTCAGCAGAACGATCTCCTCCGGCCGCGCTTCGCTGATGACCTGCGGCGAATGGGTCGTCGCGAAGAACTGGATCTTCGGAAAGATGCGCTTGAGATCGCCGATCACCCGCCGTTGCCAGCGCGGGTGGAGATGAAGATCGAGTTCGTCGATGAGGACGAGACCCGTAGTTTCCTCCAGCACGCGCTCTCCAAGGTAAGACGAATTCAGGAGACAAGCGCGCCTGGCGATTTCCGCCACCATGCCCACCAACGCTCGCTGCCCATCGCTCATATTGGAAAAGTCGAGAGTGCGACCGCCTTCGAAGGCGACGACAATATCCTTGCGCCGTTCGACGTATTCGATGCTGCTGGCGCCTTCGACCGCTCTCTGCACCGCACTCTGCACAATTTGAAGATGAGGCGTTGGCCGCCCACCCGAGTTTAGGCCCCCGCCGTTCCCATCTAATATCAAGTTATGATCCAGCGCCCGGTCTTGCAGAGCGATCAGCGTTTGAGAACGCATCCACCTCTGGAGAACGTCGCAGTCGGCGCCTGCATTTGGCCAATCTCGAAAGGCATCCCAACGACTATCTGGTCGGGGCTCCGGAACGTCGTCGCCGATGCTCATTCGACGCTGAAAATGCCTGTTTGTTGTGAACCTCACAATCAAAGGATAGGCGCGCTCAGTATCCGGCCAAGAGAGACCAACTGGTGCGCCCGATGTTTGTTCGTGGAAAGGTCTCAGAAGCTCCGACTTTACGTTTCCTCGCTCATCGCCAAAGCGCTCAGAAAAGACGAAGGACTCCGCGCCCCACTCAAGCGACGAGGAAATCTTGCCACGGCTCCGAGTCGCTTTGTGTTCGAGCTTATTGGCTGTGTCCCGTTGGTCCACCCTGACATCGAGATCGCCAACCAGAGGCCCCTTAGCGATTCCTGCCGGCGAATTCGCCACTTCCCTCAACAAATTCGCCAGCGCCAGCAGCACGCTCGACTTGCCCGTTCCATTCGTGCCGACCAGCAAATTGAAATGCGGATCGAACGGCCCGAGTTCGGCTTTCTCGAAGCAACGGAAGTTTTCGAGCGTAAGGGTTTTGACGAAGAAGCGGTCGCTAGACAAGTCGCCCGTCCTCTCATGCCTCTTGTGCGGGCCGCACCCTCGGCCCGAACGCCACAATGCCTGGACAGCGCCGCCGCCCAGGCTTTGATTCCCTTTTACCAGCAAACCCGGTTTGCGCGAACCCGCTCAGCTCAGCGTCGCTTTGACGATCTTGTCGGGATCGCGCACCGGCTCGCCGCGCTTGATCTTGTCGACGTTGTCCATGCCGGAGACGACGCGTCCCCAGACCGTGTATTTGCGGTCGAGGAAGCGCGCGTCGTCGAAGCAGATGAAGAATTGCGAATTGGCCGAATCCGGACTCGCGGCGCGCGCCATCGAGACGACGCCGCGCACATGCGGCGCATCGTTGAACTCGGCCTTGAGGTCGGGATAGCTTGAGCCGCCGGTTCCAGTTCCATGCGGGCAGCCGGTCTGCGCCATGAAGCCGTCGATCACGCGATGGAAGACGACGCCGTCGTAGAAGCCCTCGCCGACCAGCCGCTTGATATGGGCGACATGGCCGGGCGCGAGGTCGGGACGCATTTCGATCGCCACCGGTCCTTTGGTGGTTTCCAGCGTGAGCGTGTTTCCAGGGGTGGTCAAATTGGCGCTCCTGTGCGCTTGAGGGAAGAGCCGTCAGTCTTGGCTGGTCGGGGCGTCCGTCGGCTCGGCCGCCGGCGCGTCGGTCGCCTTCGGCTTCGGCTTCGCTTTCGCGTCCGCCTTGGCGTCCGAGGCCAAACGCAGCGTGACGATCTTGTCGGGATTGTCGACCGCGCCGTTGTTGTCCGCCGCGCCCGCCTTGATCTGGTCGACCACGTCCATGCCGGAGACCACTTCGCCGAACACCGTATACTTGTTGTCGAGGAAGCCGGCGTCGCCGAGGCAGATGAAGAACTGGGAGTTGGCCGAGTTCGGATCGCTCGAGCGCGCCATGCCGACCGTGCCGCGCTTGAACGGAGTCGGGGTGAACTCGGCGGGAATGTCGGGCAGGTCGGAACCGCCCGAGCCGGTGCCGGTCGGGTCGCCGGTCTGGGCCATGAAGCCGGGGATGACGCGGTGGAAGACGATGCCGTCGTAGAACTTGCGCTTCACCAGCGTCTTGATTTGGGCGACGTGTTTCGGCGCGAGATCGGGCCGCAGCCGGATGACCACCTTGCCGTGCTTGGTGGCGAGGATCAGCGTGTTGTCCTTGTCGTCGTCGGCGAAGGCCGGCGCGGCGAGCGCAGCGAGGGAAACGGCGAGAAAAGCGCGACGGTTGATGAACAACATGCGGTCCTCGTGGAAGCGGCGCCCTCGCCGCGGCGCGGCTTGATAGCACGCGCGTCCGACAAGGCAAGGTTGCGCGGCGGCCTGACGGCGCAGCCGACGATCAGGCCTCGCGGACGCGGCGACGACATTCGCAGGCGACCGCTTCGAGCCGTTCCTGGCGGAGAATCGTCAACGCCCCGCGCGAATAGCGGATCGCCCCTTCGCGCTGCAGCCGCGCGCACGTCGCGCCGACAGTAGCGCGGCGCAAGCTCAGCGCCTCGGCGAGAGTCTGCTGGGTGAGCGCGAAGGTCTCGCCGACCATCCGATCGCGCGTCTCCAAGAGCCGGCGCGCGATCCGTTGCTCGGCGCCGTGCAGGCTGTTGCACGCCGCCGAGACCATCAGCTGACCGATCAACGTCGTCGCGTAATGCAACATCGCTTCCCGCACGCATTCAAATTGTTCGCGCGCGGCGATCAGATCGGCGGCGGCGAGGAACGCGGCGAGACCAGGAACCTCGACCATCGTCGCGCCGACCGCCGCTTCGCGGTTGTCGAGCAGCCCGAAGCCGACGAAACCCTCGAAACCGACGTCCGCCATCTCGGCGCGCCGCCCGTCGGCCATGCGCGCGACGATCGCGACGACGCCTTCATGGGGAAAGACCGCGTGAGTCCGAGGCTCGCCGTCGCGAAAGAGAATCTCACCCGCCGTCAGCGGGCGCGTCGTCAGCCGCGGCGCCAGGAACGCCCGCGCCTCCCGGCGTAACGAGAGGAGAATGCGATTTCGAATTTGCGCTTCTTCGGGCACGGCGCGGCCCTCAAGCTTTTTTCCTATCATAGCGGAAATTTGACCGCGGCCCATCGTCGCGCCGATTGCGGGGTCCGCTTAACCATACAGAAAGCATCTGTATGTACGGACTCGCACATAGAGGGGCGAATTGGCGCCAACTGGCTGAACCTCCGACGTCGACCCGATGCGGTCGGCGCCGCCGGCGACGCTTGGCGCATCGAAAGGCGGGCGGACAATGGAAAAGACAGCGACTGCAATCGCCGGCCTCGAAGAGCTCACGCAGTTCATGTCGCTTGATCCGGCCGCCTGCGCCGGGATTTTGAGCCTCAAACCGGTCGTCGAACGCGAGATGCCGGCTGCGCTCGACGCCTTCTACGACAAGGTCCGCGCGACCCCGAAGCTCAACGCCTTCTTCCGCGACGACGCCCACATGGCGGCGGCGAAGTCGGCTCAGCTCAAACATTGGGACGCGATCGGCTCGGCGCGGTTCGACGACCGCTACGCCGCCGGCGTGCGTGCGATCGGCCTCGCCCACGCGCGAGTCGGCCTCGAGCCCGCCTGGTACATCGCCGGCTACGCCGTGGTCGTCGATCGTCTGGTCAAGGCGGCTGTCGGCGAGCTGTGGCCGAGCGGGCTCTTCAACGGCGGGCGCAAGGCGGCCGAAGCGGCGGGCTCGGCGATCGGCGCGCTGGTCAAAGCCGCGCTGCTCGACATGGACTTCGCCATTTCGGTCTATGTCGAGGCGGCGGAGGCGGCGCGCGTCAAGGCCGCGGAAGAGGCCAAAGCCGAAGAGCGCGCGCGCGTCGCGAGCTCGATCGGCGCGGGGCTGGCGCGGCTCGCCGACAACGACCTCACCTGCCGTATGCAGGACGACCTGCCCGCGGCCTATGGCAAGCTGAAGGCCGATTTCGACGGCGCGATCGCACGCCTCGGCGAAGCGTTCGGCGCCGTCAAGTCGGCGGCGGAGGCGGTCCATTCGAGCGCGCAGGAAATCACCGCGGCGTCGAACGACCTCGCGCGGCGCACCGAACAGCAGGCCTCGAGCCTCGAAGAGACCGCCGCGGCGCTCGGCCAGGTCACGACCGCCGTCGGCAAGAATGCGGAGGGCGCCAAGCGCGCTCGAACGGTCGTCGCCGCCACGCACGACGACGCGGATCTCGGAGCGGGAATCGTGCGCCGCGCAGTCGAAGCGATGAGCAAGATCGAGAAGTCGTCGCAGCAGATCAGCCAGATCATCGGCGTCATCGACGAGATCGCCTTCCAGACCAACCTTCTGGCGCTCAATGCGGGCGTCGAGGCGGCTCGCGCCGGCGACGCCGGCCGCGGTTTCGCCGTGGTCGCTTCCGAAGTTCGCGCGCTGGCGCAACGTTCGGCCGAGGCGGCCAAGGAGATCAAGGCGCTGATTTCGACTTCGACCGCGCAGGTCGAAGAAGGCGTCAACCTGGTGGGCGAGACCGGCGCGGCGCTCGAGCGGATCGAAGCGAAGGTGTCGGAGATCAACGCCGTCGTCGCGACGATGAGTTCCAGCGCCGAGGAGCAGGCGACCAGCCTTCAGCAGGTCGCCGCGGCGGTCAATCACATGGACCAGGCGACGCAACAGAACGCCGCGATGTCGCAACAGGCGAGCGCCGCCAGCCAGTCGCTGGCGTCCGAAAGCGAGCAACTGGCGCGCCTCGTCGGGCGGTTCAAGGTTCCGCCCGGCGGCGGAGAACCGCTGCCCCGCCCGGCGCCGCGCGCCGCGCCTTCGGCCGTTGAACCCGCACAGCCCCGACGCCCCCGTGTCCGTGCGGCGGCTCAAGGGCGCGGCCACGGCGTCGCGGCGGCGAGCGCCGAGTGGTCTGAATTCTAAGCCGCGAGGCGCTCCCTAGGGACGCATCGGAGCGCAGCAACACTTGCGCCCGCGAGAGCGCCCTTCGGACGCCTTCGCCGGCGCGAGGGCGTCTCATCGAGCGGCTCCGCACGCGCCGTACGCCCGTCGGCTTGCGCTCTCGACCGCCTACTCCGCCGCCACTTTCGGCAGAAGGGCGAGCGAGGCTTCGAGGGCGGCCGCGTCGTAGTCCTTGTCGAGCAGCTTGCCCGAGAAGTAGTCGAGGTAGGCCTGCATGTCGAAATGGCCGTGGCCCGACAGATTGAACAGGATCGTCGGCGACTTGCCTTCCTCGCGCGCCTTCAGCGCCTCGTCGATCGCCGCCCTGACCGCATGGTTCGATTCCGGCGCCGGCACGATTCCTTCAGTGCGCGCGAACATCACGCCGGCCTCGAAGCACGGGTTCTGGTGATAGGCGCGCGCCTCGATCAGCCCGAGTTCCTTGCAATGGCTGACCAGCGCCGACATGCCGTGGTAGCGCAGGCCGCCGGCGTGGAAGCCGGGCGGGATGAAGGTCGAGCCGAGCGTGTGCATCTTCATCAGCGGCGTCAGGTGGCCGGTGTCGCCGAAATCGAAAGCGTAGCGGCCGCGCGTCAGCGACGGACAGGCCGACGGCTCGACGGCGATGAGCCTCACGTCGCGCTTGTCGCGCAGCTTCTTGCCGAGGAACGGGAAGGCGATGCCGCCGAAATTCGAACCGCCGCCGGCGCAGCCGATCACCACGTCGGGATAGGCGTCGGCCGCCTCCATCTGCTCGATCGCCTCCTGGCCGATCACCGTCTGGTGCAACAGCACGTGATTGAGCACGCTGCCGAGCGAATATTTGGTGTCGGCGCTCTGAGCGGCGACCTCGACCGCCTCGGAGATGGCGATGCCGAGACTGCCGGGCGAATTCGGGCTGGCGGCGAGGATGGCGCGGCCGGAGTTGGTCTCGTTGCTCGGGCTGGCGATGCAGGTCGCCCCGTAAGTCTCCATCAGCGCCCGCCGATAGGGCTTCTGATCGAAGGAGACCCTGACCATGTAGACCTTGACCTCGAGGCCGAACAGGCCGCCGGCGAAAGCGAGCGAGGAGCCCCATTGGCCGGCGCCGGTCTCGGTGGTGAGCCTCTTCACCCCCTCCTGCTTGTTGTAGAAGGCCTGCGCCACCGCGGTGTTGGGCTTGTGGCTGCCGGCCGGGCTGACGCCTTCGTATTTGTAAAAGATGCGCGCGGTGGTGCCGAGCGCCTTCTCCAGCCCGCGCGCGCGATAGAGCGGCGTCGGCCGCCACATGCGATAGATCTCGCGCACCGGATCGGGGATCTCGATCTCGCGCTCGGTGCTGACTTCCTGGCCGATCAGCGCCATCGGGAACAGCGGCGCAAGGTCGTCGGGGCCGATCGGTTTGCCTGTGCCGGGATGAAGGACCGGCGGCGCCGGCGGCAGGTCGGCGGCGATGTTGTACCAAACGCGAGGGATCCGATCCTCGCCCAATTGATACTTAACCTGGTCGCTCATCCCCCAACCTCCCACTCGACTTACGCAGATCGGCCACGACTATCATGTTTCCCCAGCCGGGCGGCAAGGCAAAATGTCGCTTGGGGCGCCCTTGACGCGCCCGCCGCCGCCGAGCATAGCCGCCCGGCCCAGCCATGGGTCGAAAGGAACGCCGGACCCATGGGTCGTCTCGCGCAATTGCGCCATCGTCTCGAATACGTCGCGTTCTGCGCGCTGGCCGCGGTCGCGACCGCCCTGCCGCTCGACTGGGCGTCGGCGGTTTCGGGGTTCCTGTGGCGGCGCATCGCGCCCCGGCTCGGGCGCCAGAAGCGCGCGCTCGACAATCTGGCGCTGGCGCTGCCGGAGGCCTCCGAGGCCGAGCGCCGACGCATCGCCTTGGCGATGTGGGACAACCTCGGCCGCACCTTCGCCGAGTTCTTCCACATCCAGCAGATCCTGACCGAGCAGCGCGTCGTGCTCGAACCGTTCGAAAAGTTCGAGGCGATCGTCGCGGGCGGGCCGTTCGTCGTCTGCACGCTGCATCTCGGCAACTGGGAACTCGCTTCGCAGGCGGGCCTGCGTTTCGGCCTGCCGCTCGCCGGCGTCTACCAGAAGCTCACCAACCCGCTGGTCGACCGCTGGCTCTACGAGCGCCGCCGGCCGCTCTATCCCGGCGGCCTGTTCGACAAGTCGCCGGCGACGTCGCGGGCGTTGCTGAAACTTGCGCGCGCCGGCGGCTACCCCGCCTTCGTCGCCGACCTGCGCGAAGGGCGCGGGATCGAAGTGCCGTTCTTCGGTCGCCCGGCCTGGTCGAACCCCTTTCCCGCCCTTATCGCCCGCACCGCCGGCATCCCGATCTACGCGGCCGCCGTCGTGCGCACCAAGGGCGCGCATTTCGCCATGCGCATCGAGAAGGTCGAGGCGCAGCGCAGCGACGACCGCGACGCCGACGTGCTGGCGACGACCGCCGCGGTGCAGGCGCGTTTCGAGCAGTTCATCCGTGACAATCCGGAACAATGGATGTGGGCGCACCGGCGCTGGGATTGAGGAAGAAGGCGATAGGCGGTAGGCAGTGGGCGAAGAGCGCTTCCTGCTGCCTATTGCTATTGCCCACTGCCTGCGGAGTCCCCCGCCCTGATCGTCGCCACCTGGAACGTCAACTCGGTCCGCCAGCGGCTGCCCCATCTCCTCGACTATCTCAAGGAGCAGGCGCCCGACGCATTGTGCCTGCAGGAGACCAAGTGCGTCGACGAGGCGTTCCCGCGCGCCGAGATCGAGGACCTCGGCTATAATGTCGCCGTCCATGGGCAGAAGGGCTTCAACGGCGTCGCAATCCTCGCCAAGCGGCCGTTCGAAGCGCAGCGCGGGCTGCCAGGCGATCCGGATGACCCGCAGGCGCGCTACATCGAGGCGGTGATCCCCGCCGCGCGCGGCGTGCTGAGGCTCGCCTGCATCTATCTGCCCAACGGCAATCCGGCGCCGGGCGAGAAATATGCCTACAAGCTCGCCTTCATGGATCGGCTGATCCGCCACGCGCGCGGCTTGCTCGCCTATGAGGAGCCTCTGGCGCTGGCCGGCGACTTCAACGTCATTCCCGAGCCGCGAGACGCTGCGCGCCCGGAGGACTGGACGAAGGACGCGTTGTTCCTGCCCGAGACGCGCGCCAAGTTCCGCGAGCTTCTCTCGCTCGGCTTTGCCGACGCGCTGCGCGCGACCAGCGACGAGAAGGGCCTCTACACCTTCTGGGACTACCAGGCCGGCGCCTGGCAGCGCAACGCCGGCATCCGCATCGACCACTTCCTCTTGTCCCCGCAAGCCGCCGACACGCTCGAGACGGCCGTCGTCGACAAGGACATGCGCGGCCGCGAAAAGGCCTCCGACCACGTCCCGGTCAGGGTCACGTTGCGCGACGCCTAGACCTTTCGCACCACCGCGCGAACGACCGCGCTCGCGCCGACATGCAGCGCCCCTTCGTCGAGCACGGCGCTCGCTTCGGCGAGCTCGACGATCTCCTGCCCGGCGAAGTCGGCGGCAAGGTCGGCGACGGTGTAAAGCAGTCGCGCCTCGCGCGGACCGCCGCGCGCGCCCGCCGCGTGCGCGGCGAGCTGCTCCGGGCGGAACGCCTCGAGGATCAGCAACCCGCCGGGCCTCAGCGCCGCGAGCGCGCGGCCGTGAATGAAGCGACGTTCGTCGGCGGCGAGGTGGAGATAGATCAGCGCGACGACGTCGTAGGCCTCGCGCGGCCAGGCCCAGGCGAGCGCGTCGGCTTGCGCCGCGTTGAGGCTGACGCCGCGCACCGCCGCGAGCCGGCGCGCCTTGGCGACGCCTTGGGCGGAGAGGTCGAGCGTGTCGACGACAAGCCCCTGCTCGGCAAGCCACACGCCGTTGCGCCCCTCGCCGTCGCCGGGAACGAGCGCCCGCATGCCGCGCTCGAGGCGCGGCGCCTGCGCGACGAGAAAGGCGTTGGCGGCCTCGCCATAGGCGTATGGCGCGGGCTCGTAGCGCGCGTCCCACATCGCCGCCCGTTCCGACGCCGTTTCGTTCATCGAACCCACTCTCCCCTCGCGCGGCCGCGTTCTGCGCCGGCGCATCCGATCATCGCTGGTTTGGCGGCGATTGTGCGCCTGACGAATGCAAACTCAAGCGTGACTCGAGCAACCGCCGTCGAATGCGGCGCCTTTCGCGTCTCCGACTTCGGATTTGTCTCGCGCTTTTGCCTCGCCGAGCCAACAATGGGCGCGCCGGCGGCGCCCTCTGTCTCCATCGAGGCGGCGGCCGGCCCGTAAGGCCTGACCGCCATGACTCAGCGCGCGCTCGTTGTTTCCCTCTTGGCCCTGGCGCTTGCCGGCTGCCTTTCCACCCAGGACCAACCTTTTCCGCTCGGCGACGGCGATTCCGTCGCGGCGCGGCCGGGCGATTACGCCTGCCTAACCATCCAGGAGCGCGGGGCGGCGAAGGCCGAGCGCGGCCGCCTTATCCGCCTGCAGAGCGACCGACGGACACAATATGTCTTTGTCGCCCCCGACAATTCTTCGGCCGAGCCGGCCACGCTGCATCGCGTCGCCGACGGCGTCTATCTCGCCGCCGTCGCCCATGCCGAGGGGCCGGGCGAAGATCTCTATCTCGCCGCGGTCGCCGCCGACGGCGCTTCGTTCCGCCTCTACGACCCCGCCGAAGCGGCTATCGCCGCCGCCCCGGCGCTCGCCAAGCGGAGCGGCGCGACGCTCGCCCACACCGCCTTCGGCGACGATCTTTCCGGCCCGATCGCGGCGCAACGCGCGTTCGCGCTGGCCTTCGCCGGCGACCTCGAGAACTGGCGCCCGACCGCCGACTGCCGCCTGCGCTGACGGAAACCGCCTCGCTCCCAGCCAAACGGGAGGTTGATCCGCCCCACCCTCTTGACGGAACACAGCGCGAACAGATACGCATCGTTCGTGATTTGTTTACGCCCAAACGCGATTCTCGGCCCCGCCGACGGCGAGGGGGCGATTCGCGCCGGGCGGTTGGGGAGCCTGCCATGCTGACCAGAAAGCAAAGCGAGCTGCTGCGCTTCATTCACGAGCGTCTGCTGGCCGAGGGGGTTCCGCCCTCCTT
>NZ_JBEKVH010000121.1:0-12434 GCF_049514155.1 Roseiarcus sp.
GCCGAGGCGCGGCCGAAGCCGGACCAGGCGGCGCTGTTCAATCCCGGCCAGCCGGTGACGGTGAAGCCGCGGGCCGCCTCGCCATGAACGATCTCGTCATCGACGTCAGCGATCTGCGCAAGAGCTTCGGCGACCTCAAGGTGGTCGAGGGGCTGAGCCTGCAGGTCGCGCGCGGCGAGATCTGCGGCTTTCTCGGCGCCAACGGCTCAGGCAAGACGACGACCATCCGCATGCTGTGCGGTCTGCTCGCCCCCGATAGCGGCTCGGGGACCTGCATCGGTTACGACATCCTGCGCCAGGCGCACGACATCCGTAGCCAGGTCGGCTACATGACGCAGCGCTTCAGCCTCTACGACGACCTGACGGTGTTCGAGAACCTCGACTTCGTCGCGGCGGTGTTCGAAATGCCCAACCGCCGCGCCGCGGTGGCCGCGATGATCGAGCGCATGGGCTTGAGCGATCGGCGCGATCAGCTCGCCGGCCAGCTCTCCGGCGGCTGGAAGCAGCGCCTTGCGCTCGCCGCCTGCGTGCTGCACGGACCGAAGCTGCTGCTGCTCGACGAACCGACCGCCGGCGTCGACGTCAAGGCGCGACGGGAGTTTTGGGACCTCATTCACGACATGGCGGTCGACGGTCTGACGACCCTGGTCTCGACCCATTACATGGACGAGGCCGAGCGCTGCAGCCGCATCGTCTACCTCGCGCAGGGGCGCATCGTCGTGCAGGGCGGCGCAGCGGCGGTCATCGGCGGCTCCGGTCTCGTCACCTTCGAGGCGACCGGCGAGGGGATCGACGCCGCCGCCCGCCGGCTGCGCGGCGCGCCCGGCGTCGAGGCGGCGGGGGTGTTCGGCCGCGCGTTGCATATCGCCGGCATGGATCGCGCGGCGCTTCAGGCGGCGACGCGGGCGGTGGGCGACGGCCTCGAATGGCGCGAAGTCGAGCCGCGGCTCGAGGACGTGTTCATCCACATGCTGAGCCTCGAGGAGGCGCGGCGATGAACCGATTCTCGTTTCCGCGCCTGATCGCCTTGTTGCGCAAGGAAACGATCCAGGTGATGCGCGACTCGATGACGCTGCGCATGATCATCGCGATTCCGATCATGCAGCTGTTCCTGTTCGGCTACGCGATCAATTCCGACCCGAAACACCTGCCGGCCGGGCTGCTGTCGGTCGACGCCTCGAAATACGAGCGCACCATCGCCGCCGCGCTGAACAATTCCGGCTACTACAACTTGCAGCAGATTCGCTCGGAGCAGGAGGCCGACGAAGGGCTGGCGCGCGGCGATCTGATGTTCGTGGTCGAGATCCCGCCCGGGTTCGACCGCGCGGTCGATCGCGGCGAGAACCCAAGCGTGCTCATCGACGCCGACGCGACCGATCCGTCTGCGATCGGCAACGCGGTCGCGGCGCTCAACTCGGTGCTCGCCGACCTCAATCGCGACCTGCCGCCGATCCGCCAGGCGCTGCCGCAGACGCCGGCGGCCAATTTCGTCGTCCACGCCCGCTACAATCCCGAACAGCTCACGGTGCTCAACATCGTGCCGGGGCTGATCGTGATCGTGCTGACCTTCTCGACCCTGTTCGTCACCACGCTCGCCATCACCCGCGAGCGCGAGCGCGGGACGATGGAGAATCTGCTGGCGATGCCGGTCAGGCCGATCGAGGTGATGATCGCCAAGATCATTCCGTACGTGTTCATCGGCTACGTGCAGGTCGGGCTGATCCTCGTCGCCTCGGTGGTCTTCTTCGACCTGCCGGTGCGCGGCTCGTTGCCGCTGTTGCTCGGCGCGCTCGGCCTGTTCATCGCCTCGAACCTCGCCCTCGGCGTGACTTTCTCGACCATCGCCGCCAATCAGATGCAGGCGGTCCAGCTCGCCCAATTCACCCTCATGCCGTCGTTCATGCTGTCGGGGTTCATGTTCCCGTTTCGCGGCATGCCGGTCTGGGCGCAGGTGTTCGGCAACTTCATTCCAACCACCCACGCGATGCGCATCGTCCGCGGCATGTTGTTGAAGGGCAACGGCTGGAACGAGATCGCGTCGGACCTGTGGCCGATGGCGCTGTTCACGGTCGCCGTCATCGTCTTCGCCGTGTGGCGTTATCGCGAGACGCTCGACTGACGCGACAGCGCGGGTTCGCGGAGGCGGATTCACGCCTTTGTTAGCCGAAAACCGGCGCGGACGAGGCCATGGACGCGTCGAATTAAATGGCAATTAACATTTATAGCGGCTTAATTTCACGACGACAGGCGAGCGGAACGGGAGGGCCGACGCTCGCAGGCGTGTAGCCGTCTGTTCGCGCCGGTCTCGATCCGGAATTCCGCGCAAAACCGCCATCCGACGACGAAGCGCCCCGCACGGGGCTTGCGGCGCGTCGGCGGGGGAGGCCCACGTCGTGGGGGAATCGGTTGATGACTATCGACAATCTGAAGCTGCGAACCAAAGTCGTGATCCCGCTGATGGTGATGGCGGCGGTGGTGGTCGCCATGGTCGCCTTCGGCGCGACCCGGCTGATCGGCGTCAGCGCGACCGCCAGCGACATCATCGAGAAACGCGATCTGGGGGCGGTGGAGCTGACCCGCGCCGCCGCGGCGATGAGCGGCGTGCCGCACGCCATTTTCGCCGTGCTGCTCTACGACCAGGACGACGCGGCCCGCAAAGCGGCGAAGCGGGATTTTGAGAGCCTGGCGCCGCAAGCCAACATGCTGCTGAATCTTGCGGCTTCGCATCTGCCCGACAAGGCGGCCGAGATCGCCAAGTTCAAGGAGCAGTTCGACAAGATCGCCGCCGAGGCCAAGGAGCCGATGCAGGTCAGCCTCGACACCCCCGGCCTGATCCACGGAATGGGGATCCAGCCAATCGAGCTCATCCAGATGGGACACGGGGCGAGCCTCGCCACAGAAGTCGACACGCATGTGCATGCGCTGATCGGCGACATGAACAGGTTCAACGAGGAACTGCTCGCCGCCAACGCCGGCGCCAGCCAGGGCTTGAACGTCAAAGCCAGTCAGGCCGTGACCAGCATGGCTTTGGTCGGAATCGTCTCGACCCTGCTCGCCGGCGCCTTCGCGCTGTGGATGAGCACATTCAAGATCTCGCGGCCGCTGGTGCGCATGGTCGTGCGCATGCGCGCCCTCGCGCGCGGCGATCTCGAAGTCGAGATCGACGGGCTCGAGCGCGGCGACGAAGTCGGCGAGATCGCCAACGCGGTGCAGGTGTTCAAGACCAACGCGATCGAGCGGGTGCGGGTCGAGAAGGAAGCGAGCGAGCATCGCGCCGAAGTCGAGACCGAGCGCCGCCGGGTCGAAGCGGAGAAGGCGAGCGCCGCCGAGACGCAGACCCAGGCGATGAGCCAGCTCGGCGACGGCTTGCGCCGCCTCGCCGGCGGCGATCTGACCTCTCGGCTCGACCAGCGCTTCCCGACCGAATTCGCCAAGATCCGCGACGACTTCAATTCCGCGGCGCGCAAGCTGATGGAGACGGTGCGCGCGGTGGTGGCGAGCACCACCGCGATTCACGCCGGCTCGCACGAAATCTCCACCTCGTCCGACGATCTCTCGCGCCGCACCGAACAGCAGGCGGCGCGGCTCGAAGAGGCGGCGGCGGCGCTCGACGAGATCACCGCCACGCTGAAGAAGTCGGCCGAGGGGGCCAAGCAGGCGGCGGTCGAGGTCGCCAGCGCCGACGGCAACGCCAAGAAGGGCGCAATCGTCGTCAAGCAGGCGGTCGAGGCGATGGACGCGATCGCCAAATCGTCGGCGCAGATCGGCCAGATCATCGGCGTCATCGACGAGATCGCGTTCCAGACCAATCTGCTGGCGCTCAACGCCGGCGTCGAGGCGGCGCGCGCCGGCGACGCCGGCCGCGGCTTCGCGGTCGTCGCCTCCGAGGTGCGCGCGCTCGCCCAGCGTTCGGCGGAGGCCGCCAAGGAGATCAAGAGCCTGATCTCGACGTCGTCGAGCCAGGTCGACTCCGGCGTCCAGCTCGTCGCCGAATCCGGCAAGGCGCTCGACCGCATCATCGCCCAGGTGTCGAAGATCAACGGCATCGTCTCCGAGATCGCCACCAGCGCCGAGCAGCAAGCGACCGGCCTGCAGCAGGTCAATACGGCGATCAGCCAGATGGACGAGACGACGCAGAAGAACGCGACGATGGTCGAGGAATCCAACGCCGCCAGCCATTCGCTGTCGAAAGAGACCTCGCAACTCGCCAATCTGGTCGAGCAGTTCCAGGTCGAGGGCCGCGACGTCGCCACGCTCAGGCGCGAATTGCGCAAGGCCGCGCCGCACGCCTTCGCCAACCCGGCGGCGGCGGAGGCGACGAAGCCAGCGCCCGCCGCGCCAAAGCCGGCGTCCGCCGTTCCGAAGCCCGCGTCCGCCCCGCCGGTCCGCAAGGCGGCGGGCGGCGGCGGCGTCGCGGTCGCCGCCAGGGACGGGTGGACGGAGTTCTGAGGCTTCGCCACGAAGCGGCGGACGTCGCCGCGGAAACGAGTCGGGCCGCGACGCGCGGCCCGTCTTCTTCGGCCGCCCGCGGGCGAGCGAAGGCGCGGTTCGACCGCGACAAGCGCTAGCGATCGCCGCAGCCCTTGACGGCGCGGCGTTACAGGTTGCGGCGATCGGGGTTTCGCCAAGGCCAAGGCTTCGCGACCTCCGCCGCTGCGGCGCGGCGGGGCCCTGCTATAAGGGCGGGGCGCGCCGCGATTCGGGACCGGCGCGAGCCCCGATCCAGGGAGTTTTTGGCGATGCCGCTGACCAGCATGACCGGCTTCGCCCGCGCCGCGGGCGCGCTCGGGCCGTGGCGCTGGACGGTCGAGATCAAGTGCGTCAACGCCAAGGGGCTCGACCTCAGGCTGCGGCTGCCGCCGGGCTTCGACCGCATCGAGGCCGAGGCGCGGACGCGGATCGGCAAGGCCTTGGCGCGCGGCGCCTGTTTCGCGACGATTTCGGCCTCGCGCGAGGGCGCGGCGACGCAGGCGCGGCTGGACCTCTCGGCGCTCGACGAGATCATCGCCGCCGCGCGCGCCGCCGCGGCCAAGGCCGGCCTGGCGCCCCCGACCATGGACGGGGTGCTGGCGGTGCGCGGCGTGGTCGAGGTCGTCGAGGCGGTCGACGACGAGGCGAGCTTCGCCGCCGTCTGCGCCGGCGCGCTGGAGAGCCTCGATGCGGCGATCGCCGCGCTGGTCGTCTCCCGGCGCGCCGAGGGGGCGGCGCTGCAGGCGATCCTCGCCGAGCGGCTCGACGCCATCGCCAGCCTGACCCAGGCCGCCGACGACAATCCGGCGCGCCGCCCCGAGGCGGTGCGCGCCCGCCTCGCCGCCGCGGTGGCCGCGCTGCTCGAATCCTCGCGCGGCTTCGACGAGAACCGGCTGCACCAGGAGGGGATCCTGCTCGCCGCCAAGGCCGACATCCGCGAGGAACTCGACCGGCTCAAGACCCATGTCGCGGCGGCGCGCGCGCTGATCGAAGAGGGCGGGCCGGTCGGGCGGCGGCTCGATTTCCTCGCCCAGGAGCTCGGCCGCGAGGCCAACACCCTGTGCGCCAAGGCCAACGACGTCTCGCTCACCGCCCAGGGACTTGAATTGCGCGCGCAAATCGAGCAATTGCGCGAGCAGGTGCAGAACATCGAGTGAGGCGACAGGCGATGCGCCGACGCGGTTTGATCGTGATTCTGTCCTCGCCCTCGGGGGCGGGCAAGACGACGCTGACGCGCATGCTGCTGCAGGACAAGGCGCTCGACCTCTCCTTGTCGATCTCGGTGACGACGCGGCCGCGCCGATCGTCCGAGGTCGATGGCGTGCATTATCATTTCATCGGCCGCCATCAGTTCGATCTGATGAAGGCGGCCGGCGACCTGCTCGAATCCGCCGAAGTTCACGGCAATTGCTACGGCACGCCGCGCGAGCCGGTGATGCGCACGCTCGCCGAAGGGCGCGACGTGCTGTTCGACATCGACTGGCAGGGCGCGCAGCAGGTGCGCGAGGCGATGGGGAGCGACGTGGTCAGCGTCTTCATCCTGCCGCCGTCGATGACGGAGCTGCGCGCGCGGCTCGACCGCCGCGCCGAGGATTCGGCGGCGACGATCGAGAAGCGGCTGGAGAACGCCAAGCGCGAGATCGCGCGCTGGCGCCAATACGACTATGTCGTCGTCAACGACGATCTGCAGCAGGCCTATGGGCGGGTGTCGGCGATCATCGTCGCCGAACGCGCGCGCGGCTCGCGCGTGGCGGAAGGGGTCGAGGCGTTCGTCGCCAAGCTGCTTGGCGGGTGAGCGGGCTTCGCCGGCCGATTTACCGGCTGGCGCGGACCGCCGTGAGGCAGGCCGCCGATAATTGCGCCGCATGCTCATGCATGCAGGCATGGCGTTTGGCCTCGTCGTGGATGACCGGGCCGCAGAGCCGGTAGGCGTCACCGCGACAAGCGGCCGTAACCGCGGCGCTGGCGGCGAGCGCGGGCCCGGACAAGGCGAAGCAGAGAATCGCGACTACGGAAGCGAGGCGGATCATCGGCGCGCCCTCCGGCGATATTTGTCGGCGCATCAACGTGCCGCAAGTCCGGCCGGCTGACAAGCCGGCGCCGCCGCCGGCTGACGGCGGAGCCATTGCGCTGACGCCGCGGGCGCGTTAGCATTTTTGCTCGGCGCCCCCGCGCGCCTCATCCCGCCAGCGGGAGGCGGCCATGATCGCATTGCGTGTGGTCCTCGCGGGTTTGGTGTCGGCCCTGGCGCTCGCGCCGGCCTTGGCGTCCGACAATTCCAAGTCGCATATCGATCCGGACATAAAAGTGTACGGCCACGCCGACCAGATGAGCGTGAGCGACCAGAGCACCGACCCAACCGATAGCCAGGAGGTCGCGAACAACTCTAGCCCGAGCGGGCCGAGCCTCAGTCAACTGAATCAGCAGATTGTCGCGCAGCAAAACATGCTCAGTCAGGCCCAAGGGGCGCTGTCCTCAGCGCAGGCCCAGTTGGCGTTGGCGCAACAAACGCTTGCCTTGGCGACTCAGGCTAATATGGCGTCGGGGACCGCGATTTCATCCGCCCAGAGCACCCTCGCCGCCGCAAAAAAGGCCTACGCGCTCGGCTACGGGTCAGCCGCGACAGTCGCACAAGCACAAGCTGCGTTAGATGCGATGACTGTGAATGTCTCGTACGGCGTGCTGTCAGTCACCAACAGTGCCGGAGTGGCGTATCCCGACAACAGTGTGCCCGGGATGGCAGGCAACCAAATCGGACAGACCATGATTCTCGCTCAACAGGCGGTCCTCCAATTGCAGCTGGCGGTGGCCGCCGACCAGGTCCTGGTGGCGAGGGCGCAAGCAATGGTGGATCAAACCAAGGCGCAGATCAACGCCGCGCTCGGGCTGCCGAACCAGCAGAGCCCGCCTAACCAAACCAGCGATGCGACCACAGACACGACCGACACCGCGAGCGTCTCCGACCCTTCCAACGTGGCAAATGCTTCGATCGACGGCGGCGGCGGCGCCGATGGCGGCGACGACTGAGCGTTGACGAGGGGACCGGCGGTGGTGAAACAAATTGCAGCCGCATTCGCTCTCGCCGTCGCCTCCGCGATGGTCGTTACGGCGGCGAGCGCAGAGGTCTTCGCCAGTCCCGACGGCGCCTTCACGGTCGAGTTTCCGGCCGGGCCGAAGCTCGCCAAATCGCAGGGGCGGACCGAGAAGGGAACCGCCTACATCGAAACGCGCTGGTCGGTCCGCAATAAGGACGGCTATTGGGCGGTCGCCATGTTCGCCTACGCCAAGCCGCGCAAGGCCGATATCGAAGCCAATGTCCGGGCCGCCGTCGCCGCCGCCAAGGGTCGCCTGGCGAACGACCAGCCTATCTCTCAAAATGGTGTCGAGGGACGCGAGATTCTCATCGACGCCGGCAAATCCGGCGTCATCCGCGAGCGCATCCTGTGGGTCGCCGGGAATCTCTATTTCGTCGTCTACTCCGGCGACAGCGCTGCGGCCTCCGCCCCCGACGTCGATGAGTTCCTTATGTCCTTTGAGGCCGCCCGATGACTAGGCGCCGCCTGCGGGCTTGGCTCCTCCCGTTCGCGCCTCTGGCGGTGCTTTCGACGCTTGTCGCCTTCCCGGCGTGCGCCGCGGACATCGACCGTTGGTCGGACTGCATGGGCCGGAGCGGGCCGTCAGCGTCGATCAAGGAATGCTCCACGATCATCGACTCCGGAAAAGAACTACCGGACAGCCTGCCCTATGCCTATATCTACCGCGCCAAGGCGCATTTCGCATTGAAGGAAGGTGATCTCGCCTTCAAGGATTTCACCGCCGCGCTGAAGTTCGAACCGCCGCTCGCGCACGCCCACTACGGGCTCGGTCTGATCTACAAGGCGCGAGAGGACTGGCCGCACGCGATCGACGAGTTCTCTAAGACGATCGTCAGCCAGGCCGAGGACGCCGACATCGACGACTTCACCGCCGACTCGGAAGGATCGCTGCGCGCCGCGGCGCTGACCGAGCGCGGCTATGCGATGTTCAAGAACGGCGACGCGACGAAGGCGATCGCCGATTTTGACGCCGCGACCAAGCTCTGCCCGACTTGCAGCGCGCCGTGGCGCGACCGGGCGCTGGCGCTCGACGTCGAACAAAACGGCCCCGATGCAATGGCCGCCGCCAACCAGGCGATCGCGCTCGACACGCGCTCTTCGCTCGCCTTCGTCGTTCGCGGGTTCCTCAAAGCCCGGGCAGGAAAATACGACGAAGCGATCGCCGATTATGCAGAAGCGATCCGCCTGTCGCCGAGTTTCGAGCTGCCCTACAAGGCGCGCATGGGCGCCTACGCCAAACTGGGCAAGCGCAAGGAAGCGGCGGCCGACGACAAGACGGTCGCTCTGCTGGCGCAAGGCTCGGCGGACGCGTTCGCGACCGCCGCGCCGCTCGATGCCGACGCCGCCAAGGCGATCGCCGCGCCGCCGCTCGACGACGCGGCGCTCTTGAAACGATTCGCGGCGAAGACCTGGCAGGCGCGCCAGGGAATCTGGCTGACGACGCTCGAATTTCGTGGCGACGGCACGTTTCGCCAGAAGGCAAAGGATTCCTCGCCAGGAAGCCAGCTCGAAGTGACGCAAGACGGCGCGTGGGGCGTTTCGCGTGGTGAGTTGTGCCTCTACACCAACGTGGGCCTGTGCCTGACCGGCCATGAAGCGGACGGCAAGATCGCGCTGGCCCGCTCCGAGATCGTCGGCAGCCGCGCCGCCGAGAGCCTTGCCGGCGCCGGATCGCTCGAATATTTCGGCGCCGTCGACGCCTTGGCCGAACTTAAGGCCGACGCCGTCTCTGATCCGATCGCCGAGTTCCCGATCGACGAGGTTTTCGTCCCCGGCCTCCCCGGCGTCGCCAGGGGTCCGAAGACGCTCTTCTATTACATCCACGGTTTTGACGGCCGGGCGCGCGCGCATCCGCCGTTGCCCGAGTTTTTCGTCAGCGAAATTCAGAGCTCGCGCGGCTGGGACGTGATCGACGGGGCTTATCCGCGCTCGGACGTCAACGCAATCCGGCGGTTCGGCGGCTCCAATTGGGGCGCCGCAGAATTCGTCGCGCGCCGGCTCAGGGAGCTGAAGGCGCAGGGCTACCAGCACATCTACGTCGGCGGACAATCCTGGGGCGGCTGGGACCCCCTCGATCTGGCGACGATGCCCGGCCTGCCGCTCGACGGCGTCGTGCTAATCGTGCCCGCCTGCTGCGGCTGGCGGCCGACGGGGGCCAGTACGGACGATCCGAACTTCGCCAACAACAAGTTCTATTTCGATCAGTCAATTCTGCGCGTGCGCTATCCAACCGTCGGCGTGTTCTTTCTCGGCGACGAATACGAGCCCGCCGACCGCGGCAAGGGCGCGGCGGAGAAACTGAGCAAGCTTGGCGTGCCCAATCTGATGATCGATCATCCCAAGGGTTTCGAGGGACACGGATCAGCCTGGTTCCCGGTGTTCGACTACGAATATCGGCCCTGCATCGTCGCCTTCCTCGTCAAGCCCGTGACGACGCAATGCCCGGGCCGGCCAATCGCCGAGCGCGGCGGCGATTTTCGCGCCATTCTCACGGCCAAGCAGGTCGTCGATTGGCCCAAGCGCGCGGCGACCTTGTCGGAGGTGACGGGCAAGCGCTTCGCCGTCTATCCCGACGGCGACGAACGCACGATCGCGTCGCCCGACAAGACCGAGGTCAAGGGCTACGGAATGGGCGAGAGCGTGTTCGCCTCGTCGTTTCGCGGCGACCTCTACTGCGTGCGCGAGCGCGTCAAGTACGCTCAGCCGCAGACGACCGATGAGACCTGCGTGGATCTCGTCAAATGGTCGGACGGCGAGCTGCTGGCGCTCGACAAGCAAAGCGGAAACGTCCTGCAATGGTGGGTCGAGCGAAAGTAGCCCGCCGTGCTTCGCGCTTAATGCGGCGCCATCAATTCTGCGACAAAGTTCTTCAAAGTCGGCGACCATTTCTCCGTTTGGTAGCCGAAAGCGAGATGGCCGATTTCACTGTCGATTTCGACATAGCGCGCGTCGACGCCTGCAGCCTTGAGCGCGCTCATGACCGCTGGCGCGATGGCAGGCGGGAACTGCTTGTCGGTGCGCGAGAGGACATAGAGAACCTTGGCCTTGATCCGGCCGAACTGCGATCGGACGTCGAAAGTCTCGTGCGCGCGCAGCAGCGCGACGAGCCCGTTGGCGTCGAAACTCCGAGCCCACGTCCGTGCGCCAGAGACGATCGCGGCCTACCGCATCGCGGGATTGGCGATCTTGTCTTTGAGCAGGGCCTCAACCCCATAGGATTCGAGTATCGCAACGCGAATCTTGGCTAACGTCGCCGCGACGCCGCCGTTGTCGTAATACTGGCCGCCATTCCAGTTCGGGTCGTTGGCGAGCGCCGCGGTCAACTGGACGTCGCCGTGCGGCGGAAAGGGCGAATAGGGCGCGGTGAAGACGGGCGCCACGCCTGAGACGAAGTCGGGGTCGCTGACTGCCCACTGATACGCCTCGAAGCCGCCGAACGAAGGACCTGCGACGAGGACGAGATGCTTGACGCCGAGCGAGTCGACGAGGGCTTTTTGCGCCCGCGCGATATCGGCGACGGTGAAGGCGGGAAAATGGGGGCCGTAGGGCTTGCCGGTGTTGGGATCGAGGCTCGCCGGATTGGTCGAGCCATAGGACGAACCGAGCGCGTTCGAGGAAATCACAAATAGGCGATCGGTATCGATGGCTTCGCCCGGGCCGATCACCTTGTCCCACCAGCCGATGTCGCCAGCCTTTTCGCCAGGCGGCGCGCCGCTCTCGGCATAGAAGCCGGCGGCGTGGTGGCTCGAGGTGTAGCTGTGCTCGATCAACGCCGCGTTGCGACCGTCCGCGGCGAGCGCGCCGTAGGTTTCGTAGGCGATCGTGACTTCGGGCAGCGTCATGCCGCTGTCGAGTTTGAAATCGTGGATGGTGAAGAGCTTGCTCTCGACCGCGTCGAGGGACGAGGCCTCCGCTTGGAAGGAAGCCAAGAGGGCGGCGACCATGACGGCGAACATTCTCATCGACAGTCTCCGATGGCGCGGCGTCGCCCTGACTATCGTCGTGAAGCGGCGGATTCCGCAAGTCTCGTCGGCGCCTCGAGGCCATTCGCGGATCGGCTCGCAAGCCAAGGCCGTCGCGCGCCCGCCGTTGGCGCCGCGAGACAAAGACAGCGTCGCGCCATTCTTCGTCGACCGTGCTAATCTGGGTGCGTCCCGACGCTGTGGGAGGGGAGCATGAAAGCAATCCGAATTGCGTTGGCGCTGGCTGGCGGCCTTTCTGTTGTCGGCGGCCTCGCCATCGTCGCTTCTACGCCGGCTGCGGCCTGGTACTGTTCGGCGCGGGGCACGACAGGCGCCACCGGTTGGGGCACCTCCGGTTATCTCGCAACCGCAAAAGGCATCGCGTTGCGGGAATGCGCCGTGCGAACGCCACGCGGCGCCACCTGCTATATTATGTTTTGCAGGTAATCCCGGCGACCGTTGCGGCCGTCATCTCGGCAGCGGGCCCTGCCAGTTGTAACCTGCCGCCGCTCAGCCTATCTCGGGCCGGGACGCCGGGGGCTATCCGTTTTCGCGCGCCGAGAGGCCATGAACGACCGAGACGCATTGCCCGGCTGGCGCTTTTCCGTCGCGCCGATGATGGACTGGACCGACCGGCATTGTCGGGCCTTCCATCGCCTGCTGACGCGTCGCGCGCGGCTCTATACCGAGATGGTCACCGCCGACGCGGTCGTGTTCGGGCCGCGCGAGCGGCTGATCGGCTTCGACGACAGCGAACATCCGGTCGCGCTGCAGCTTGGCGGCGCCGAGCGCAAGCGGCTCGCCGAAGCGGCGCGCATCGGCGCCGATTTCGGCTATGACGAGATCAACCTCAATTGCGGCTGCCCCTCCGACCGGGTGCAGGACGGCCGCTTCGGCGCCTGCCTGA
>NZ_JBEKVH010000122.1:0-12334 GCF_049514155.1 Roseiarcus sp.
TCTTCGCGAGCGTCAATTGACATCGATGCCTCCAGAGTGAGTGGGTTCACAGCCTCAGTCTGGCGACAGAATCGGCCGCTATCCACCTCCCATGGAATCTTCGCTTCGCTCGCAATGACGGATACGATTCGACTTCGACGCATCTCGCTCTAAGCGAGCCGCATCCACTCGGCGAGGGCGCCGGCGAACGGCCGCTCCACATGCAGGCGCAGAACGTCGGGGCGTTCGCGCCGGTACGCGAGGCAGGACAGACCGGCGAACAGCAGCGCCGCCGAAGGCGAGGCGTCGGCGAAATCGAGCGTCGTCGCCTTCGACACGAGATCCGTCAACCCCGGCCCTTCGAGATCGAGCACGACGAAGGCGTCGTCGACGCGGGTGACGGCGGTCGCGCTTTCGGCGTCCCAGCCTTCGGCCAGCGCGATCGCCTGTTCCGAGACGACCAGCGAGCGGTCGCGCGCGATCGCGACCGCGTAGCTCGGCCCGGTTGCGACGCCGGAGAACCCGACCGGCGCGGCGATGGCGGCGAGGCGACCGACGCCGAAGCGCTGCGGACCGCTCAGCAGCGCCTGCGACAGGCCGGCGACGACCCTCACGGCGACGCCGCGGGCCGCGAACTGCGCCTGCCCCTCGGCGGGCGCCGGGGTCCAGAAACGGCCGCGATCAAGCATGGAGCCGCTCCCCCTTGGGATCGAACGCACACGCCGGCGCGATGCGCGCCGTCAAGCGCCGTCCGAGGTGCTGCAACGTGATCGTCTCGCCGATCCGCGCCGCGCCGCGTTCGACCAGGCCGAGGGCGATCGGCCGCCGAAGAGTCGGGCTGGCGTAGCTCGAGGTGACGAAGCCGGTCGAGCGCGGGCGCGACCCCGCAAGGTCGACGACATGGGCGCCGCAGGGCAGCGGCTCGCGCCCTTGCGTCGGCTCGAAGCCGACCCATTGGCGCCGATCCGGCGCGCTGGCGACTTCGGTGAACAGCGACCGCTTGCCGATGAAGTCGCCGGCGCGTCTCTCGCGCGGGCCGGCGAAACCGAGGTCGTGCGGCATCGTCGCGCCATCGGTGTCCTTGCCGACGACGAAGTAACCCTTCTCGGCGCGCAGGACCATCAGCGCCTCGACGCCGAGGAGGCCGACGCCGAGATCGCGTCCGGCTTCGAGGAGGCGGTCGAGCAGCGCCTCGGCCCGCGCCGCGCGCACGGAGATTTCGTACGAGCGATCGCCGGTGAAGCTGACGCGCGCCGCGCGCGCCGCATCTCCGGCGAACCGCCCTTCCGCAAGCGCCATATGCGGCAGCGCCGCATCGGCGAGGTCGACGCCGAGCTCGAGCCGTTCGACCAGCTGGCGCGACAGCGGGCCGGAAACGGTCAGCGTCGTCCAATGCGCGGTGGCGTTGTGGACGTAGACGCGCGACGGATCGAACTGATCCTGCCGCCAGTCCTCCAGCCGAGCGTGGACGGCCGCGACATGCGAAGTCGAGCAGGAGACGACGAAGCGCTGCGCGTCCAGACGGGCGATGACGCCGTCGTCGAAGACGACGCCGTTTTCCTGCAACAGCAAGCCGTAGCGGATTCGCCCCGGCTGCAGATTGGACATCGTCATGTAGCTGTTGAAGTCGAGGAAGGCGGCCGCGTCCGGGCCGATCACCTCGATCTTGCCGAGCGGCGTGCCGTCGAAGATCGCCACGGCGTCGCGCGCGAGGCGAATTTCGCGCGCGATCGCCTCGGCCTTCGCCTCGGCCGCGCCGTAGAAGGCGGGGCGCAGCCAGCCGCCGTAATCGTCGAAGACCGCGCCATGTGTGCGGTGACGCGCTTCCAACGGCAGGCGGCGAACCGGGTTGAGCAATGCGCCACGGCGCATGCCCGCCAGCGCCGGCATCGGCACGGGGGTGAACGGCGGACGGTAGGTCGTCGTTCCGACCGCCGCGATTTCGCGGTGGGTGGCGAGCGCCAGCGTTGCCGCGCCGTTGACGGAGGACGTCTTGCCCTGGTCGGTCGCCATGCCGAGCGTGGTGTAGCGCTTGACGTGCTCGATCGAGAGATAGGATTCGCGCGCGGCGAGGGCGACGTCCTTCACCGTCATGTCGCTCTGCAAATCGACCCAGGCCCGCCCGCTCGCTTTCACCTCCGGCCAGACGGGCGCGGCGGCGAGCGCGTCCTCGCGTTCATTAAGCGCGCTCCTGGCGGCGCCGTCGCCGCGCAACGCGGCGATGGCGGCGCGACCCTGCGCCAGCGCGCCGGCGAGCGAGAAGACGCCGTTGGCGGCGCCGACGACGGTGAGCCCCTCCACCGCGGCGCCGGGAACGAAGGCGAGCAGCCGCTCGTCCCAGACGGCGCGACCCTTGGCCTGGCAATAGAGCTGGACGGTTGGGTCGAAGCCGCCGGAGACCAGTAGCGCGTCCGCTTCGATCGTCGCGCCGCCGGCGAGACGAGCCGCGCGGACGGCGCCGCGGCCCTCGGCGCGCGCCACGCGTTCGCCGCGCCGCACTTCGACGCCCGCCGCCGCAGCCGCCGCCATGCCCGCCGCGGCCTCGCGGCAATCAACGATCGTCACCGCCGCGCCCGCTTCGCGCAGCGCGACGGCGGCCGCATAGGCGCTGTCGTTGTTGGCGGCGACGACGACGCGTTCGCCGATCCGCACGCCATATTGCTTGAGATAGGCGAGCCCGGCCTCGGCCGAGAGAATCCCCGGCCGATCGTTGTGGTCGAACAGCAGCGGCCGTTCGATCGCGCCGGCGGCGACGACGATATGGCGCGGCCGAATGCGCCAGAGCGTATCGGCGCCGTCCGTCGTTCCGCGCTGGAACGCGCAAACGAGGTTGTGGTCGTAAACGCCGTAGGCGGTGGCGTTGGCCAGGAATGCCCCGCCAGCGGCTTCGATCGCGGCGGCCGTTTCGGCGATCCAGGCGCTCGCTGCAGCGCCGTCCGGCGCGCCGCCGCGATAGAGCAGGCTGCCGCCCGGCGCGGGCCGGTCGTCGACGACGAGCACGCCCATGCCGGCCTCCGCCGCCGCGCGCGCCGCCGCCAGGCCGCTTGGGCCCGCGCCGACGACCAGAACCTCGCAGCGCCGATTGCGCGGCGCGACCGGGGCCGCTGGCTTCCATTGCGGATCGATGCGGCCGAGGCCGGCCATGGCGCGGATCGCCGGCTCAAAGACTTTCCAGCTCGGCCACATGAAGGTCTTGTAGTAGAAGCCGGAGGGCATGAAGCGCGCGAAGGCGTCGAAGACAGCGAACCGGTCGCGCTCGGCGTCGGGCGCGGCGTTGATCGACCGCGCCGCCAGCGCGACGCCCTCTTCGAGGAACGTCGTGGTCGCGCGGGCGTTCGGCTCGCGACGGCCGTCGCGCGTGAGGTCGACGAAGGCGTTGGGCTCCTCGACCCAATGTCCCCAGATTCCGCGCGGGCGGTGGGTCTTGAAGCTGCGGCCGACGACGGCGACCCCGGCGCCCAGCAGCGCCGAAGCGAGCGTGTCGCCGGCGTAGCCGAGATAAGCGCGTCCATCGAACGAGAAGGGAATCGGGCGGGCGCGATCGATCGCGCCGCCGGTCGCCAGGCGGCGGCTCATGGGGCGCTCTCCTTGCGCAGCGAGACGCCCGCGTAAACGACGTGGGTGACGTTGTCGCGCTCCATGCGGAACGTTTCGCCGCAGGGTATATGGCCCCAGATTTCGGCGACGCGCCCTTTGCGGTTGCGCTGGAAATAGAGATAGCGCGTCCAATCCGCGATCGAAGCGTCGGCGCCGCCGGCGGGGCGAAGCCTGTCGGCCTCGCCGAGGAAGCGAAACTCCGTCTCGTCGCGCGTTCCGCAGAAGGGGCAGGGGAAGCGTTGCATCGGATGACCGCCCTCTAATGCGCGATGCCGGAGCCGGCCGCTTCGTCGATCAATGCGCCGCGCGCGAAGCGGTCGAGATCGAACGGCCGGCTGATCGGATGGTGCTCGCCCTTGGCGATGAGATGGGCGAGCAGCCAGCCGCCGGCGGGAATGGCCTTGAAGCCGCCGGTGCCCCAGCCGCAATCGAGGAACAGGCCGGGCACGGGCGAGGGCCCGATCAGCGGCGAGCTGTCCGGCACGACGTCGACGATTCCGGCCCACTGCCGCATCAGCTTGAGCTGGCCGAGGCCGGGAAAGGCGTCGAGAAGTCCGGCGACGACGAATTCGTGCACGGGCGGATTGCCGCGTTGGGCGAACGAAGTGACACGGTCGATGCCGCCGCCGAAGACGCACTCGCCCTTGTCCGATTGGCTGACGTAGGTTCCGGTTCCCAGCGTCAGAACGACCGTGTCGAGCACCGGCTTGACCGGTTCGCTGACCATCGCCTGCAGGGTGAAGACGCGCATGGGCAGCTCGAATCCGGCTTTGGCGGCGAGCGTCGCCGAATGGGAGGCGGCGGCGAGCCCGACCCGCTCGGCGCGGATCGTCCCTTCGGCGGTGATCACCCCCTTGCAGACGCCGCCCTCGATCAGGAAGTCCTCGACCGCGCAGTTCTGGATGATGTCGACGCCGAGCGCGTCGGCGGCGCGCGCGTAGCCCCAGGCGACGCCGTCGTGCCGCGCGGTGCCGCCGCGCTTGTGCCAGACGCCGCCGAACACGGGATAGCGCGCCTGCGGGTCGAAGTTCATCGCCGGGGCGACGCGCCGAACCTGTTCGGGGCCGAACAGCTCGGCGTCGACGCCGTTGATCTGCATGGCGTTGGCGAGACGCGCGCAGATCTCCATCTCGGCGTCGGAATGGGCGACGTTGATGATGCCGCGCTGGGACAGCATGATGTTGTAGTTGAGGTCGCGGCTCAGCCCCTCGTAGAGACGCAGCGCGAGATCGTAGAGCGCGACGCTCTCGGGGTAGAAATAGTTCGAGCGCACCACCGTGGTGTTGCGGCCGGTGTTGCCGCCGCCGAGCCAGCCCTTCTCCAGCACCGCGACCCTGCGCACGCCGTGCAGCTTGGCGAGGTAATAGGCGGCGGCGAGCCCGTGTCCGCCGCCGCCGATGATCACGGCGTCATAGGCGGGCTGCGGCCGGGGGCAACGCCAAACCGGCCGCCAGCCGGAATGACCGCGCAAGCCTTCGACGGCCAAGGCGAGGGCGGAATAGCGCTTCGACATCGTCCCTCGCGGGTTCGCCAGTCTGCGTGTCGTCTCGCCGCGCGGCGGCTGCGCCGTCGCCGCTCCACGGACCGGCCGCTCGAGAGATCCCCGTCCTCACAGGCGAAGACCTGCATAACGCCGTCGCCGGATATGGCAAGGGTTCAGGCGCCGCACCCATGACGCGGGCGCGCTTTCGCGCGCTTCGTCGGCGCTGCCGCCGGTCCGGTCGCCCTGAGGGCTGCGGGCGGTCCGGCTTGACGCAATCCTGTCCGTCCGTTCAATTCGCCGATGCGCCGGCGGCGGCGCCGTCGGGCTCGCAGAGCGCTGATTCGTCTCGAGGTCGAGCGGAGTGGCTGAATGACCAAACGGCCAATCCATGTGAATGTCTTTCGTATCCCGACCAAGGGGCCCGGCGACGTTTCGGGGCTCATGGAACTGATCGACAGCGGCAAAGTCGCGCCGTCGGAGATCGTCGCCGTGCTCGGCAAGACCGAAGGCAACGGCGGCGTGAACGATTTCACGCGCGAATATGCGGTCGCGGCGCTGCGGCAAGCGCTCGCGCCGCATCTCGGCCTGGCGCCGCGAGCGGTCGAAGACAGAATCGCCTTCGTGATGTCGGGGGGCACGGAGGGCGTGCTGAGCCCGCACATCACGGTGTTTGCGCGGGGCTCGAGCGCGAGCGGCGCCGAAGCGACGACAGGCGGCAAGCGGCTCAGCATCGGCGTCGCCCATACGCGCGACCTTCTGCCGGAAGAAATCGGTCGGGCGGCGCAGATCGAAGAAACGGCGAAAGCGGTCCGTCTGGCGATGCGGGACGCGGATATCGACGACCCTGACGACGTGCATTTCGTGCAGATCAAATGCCCGTTGCTGACCAGCGAGCGGGTCGAGGCCGCCGGCCGCCGCGGGCGCAAGACGATCACTGCGAGCGGCTACGCCTCGATGGGTTATTCGCGCGGCGCTTCGGCGCTCGGCGTCGCCTTGGCGCTGGGCGAGCTCGAACGCGTCGACGAAGACCAGGTGTTGAAGGACTGGCGCTCGTTTTCCTCGGTCGCTTCATCCTCTGCTGGCATCGAACTGATGCACAACGTCGTCATCGCGATGGGCAATTCAGCGCGGTCGGCCAGCCCGTTCGTCATCGGTCACGCGGTGATGCGCGACGCGATCGATCTCCCCGCCGTGCTACGGGCGCTCGAGAGCGTCGGCCTCGCGCCTGCCGACGCCGCGATGGATCCGCGGCTGGTCAACGTTTTCGCCAAGGCGGAGGCGTCGCCCGACGGCGCCGTGCGCGGCTTTCGCCACACGATGCTCGACGATACCGACATCAGCTCGACGCGCCACGCGCGCGCGGCGGTTGGCGGGTTGATCAGCGGCGTCGCCGGCGCGGGCGTCGTCTATGTTTCAGGCGGGGCCGAGCACCAGGGGCCGCCCGGCGGCGGACCGATCGCCGTCATCGCTCGCGCGTGATCACGGCGAACGGCGCCGCCGCGCAAATCGACCGATCGCCTCGTCGGCGACTTGGTCGCCGCGGCCGTTCCGATGATCGTCTCGCGCGACAGGATTCAACGCGCGACAGGATTCGCGGACGCGCGAACGCCGATCCGCCGCGGCGCGGCGCCGCCAATCTTGCGCTAAACGTCTGGAATGAGACGGGAAAGCGGACCTTTTTGGTCAAAATTCCGTCCCAATTTTTCCTCTCATTTGCGCGCCCCTGCGGGGGGTGATACGTCGCGCGGCGTTTGTGAGGCAGGAGGCGAAGCATGCGCTTGAGCGCGCTGATTGGTTTGGCCCTCAGTCTGGTCTCGGTCGCCGCCCTGGCCAAGGACGCCAGCCCCGACAGCGTCAAGGGACTCTACCTCGCCACCGACTTTCCCGCCCTGACGATCCGCGCCGGCGAAGAAGCCGATCTCCCGCTGACCATCTACAACTACGGACTGCCGCCGCAGCGCACCGCGCTCACGGTCGCCGACGCGCCGCCGGGCTGGAAAGCCGAGATCGAAGGTTCGGGCAAGCCGGTCGGCGCCGCCTTCGTCGATTACGACGGCAAGGCGACCCTCACGCTCAAGCTGACGATCCCCGAGACCGAGAAGCCGGGCCCCTATCAGCTCACCCTGAACGCGGAAGGCGACACGGCGAAGTCGTCGTTGCCGATCGCCATCACGCTTGCGCCGCCGCTTGCCGCCAAGCTGACGGCGACGCCGAAATTCCCGACGTTGAGCGGCGCCGCGCGGACCAGCTTCGATTTCGTCGTCTCGGTGAAGAACGAGGGCGCGAACGACATGACCGTCGTGCTGAAGACGGATGCGCCGGAAGGCTACACGGAGAGCTACAAGGAGCAATATGGCACGCAGGACATCACCAGCCTGCTGATCAAGGCCAGCGAGAGCAAGGACATCACCGTTTCGGTGAAGCCCAATCCGAGCGCCCCGTCGGGTCAGGTTCCGGTGACCTTCGAGGCGATCGGCGACAAGGTCAGCGCCAGCGCCACGCTGACGCTCGACATCGGCGGACTGCCGGCGATGACGATCAGCGGCCCCGACGACCGCCTGAGCGGCGAGGCCTACGCCGGCCAGGAGCGCTCGATCCCGCTGACGATCGCCAACATCGGCTCGGCGCCGGTGGTCGACGTCGGCATGAGCGCGACGCCGCCGCAGGGCTGGAAAGTCGTGTTCGATCCCAAGCGGCTGCCGCCCATTCCGGTCGGCGGCCAGCAGAAGGTCAACGTGCTGCTGACGCCCGGCGCCCAGGCGATCGCCGGCGACTATCTGCTCAACGTCAGCGCCGTCGGCGACG
Organism: Roseiarcus sp.; assembly: GCF_049514155.1. GTDB lineage: Bacteria > Pseudomonadota > Alphaproteobacteria > Rhizobiales > Beijerinckiaceae > Roseiarcus. The sequence continues at coordinate 7,865 of NZ_JBEKVH010000122.1, forward strand.
GCGTGGATCAGAACGTCAGCTATCGCGTCACCGTGCTGACCTCGACGCTGTGGGGCGTCGCCGGCATCGGCGTCATTTTGGTCGCGCTGCTGGTGCTGGTGGGCGCGGTCGGCCGGTTCGGCAGGCGATGAGCCAACCGATCATTCGCGCCGAGGCGCTGACCAAGCGCTACGGCTCCGCGCTCGCGGTCGACGGCCTCGATCTCACCGTCGAAGCGGGCGAGGTGTTCGGCCTGCTCGGGCCGAACGGCGCCGGCAAGACGACGACGATCCTGATGCTGCTCGGCCTCACCGAGCCGACCTCCGGCCGCGCAATCGTCGCCGGCTTCGACCCGCTGCGCCAGCCGCTCGAGGTCAAGCGCCGCGTCGGCTACATGCCGGATTCGGTCGGCTTCTACGACCACCTCAGCGGCGTCGCCAACATGCGCTACACCGCCGCGCTGTGCGGGATGAAGCCCGCCGACGCCGACGCGCGCATCGAGGCGGCGCTGAAACGCGTGCGGCTCGAGGCGGCGGGCGGCAAGCCGGTGCGCGCCTATTCGCGCGGCATGCGCCAGCGTCTGGCGATCGCCGAGATCCTGATGAAGGGCGCGGCGGTCGCGATCCTCGACGAGCCGACCGGGGGTCTCGATCCGCAGTCGACGCACGAGTTCCTCGAGCTGATCCATTCGCTGAAGCAGGAGGGCATGACCATCCTGCTGTCGTCGCACCTGCTCGATCTCGTCCAGTCGATTTGCGACCGCGTCGCTCTGTTTCATCGCGGCCGCATCGGCCTGACGGGCCGGGTCGACGACCTTCTCAGCGACGTGCTCGGCGGAACCCAGGTGATCCGGATCGAAGCGCGCGGCGTCGGGCTCGCGGACGCAATTCGCCGCGTTGCCGGCGTCACCCGGGTGAGCGAGGCGACGAACGGATTCCGCGTCGAAGCGAGCGGCGACGCGCGCGCCGCGGCAGCGCGGGCGATCGTCGAGGCGGGCGGCGAGCTGATGAGCATCGAGGCCGGCCACGCCAGCCTCGAGGAGGTCTACACCCGCTATTTCGAGGGGGTGCGCGATGCGGCGTGACGGCTTCGCCCTCGCCGGCGCCGGCGTGGTGATGATGAAGGAGTTGGCCGACAACCTCTCCAGCGTGCGCATGCGGCTGTTGGAGGGGTTGGTGTTCATCGCCGGCGCCGGCGCGGTTTACGCGACGATCGGCGAAGTGCGCAGCGTCGTCAGCGAGGACCCGTTCGTCTTTCTGCGCCTGTTCACCACGCCCAAGGCGCCGCTGCCTTCGTTTGTCGCCTTTCTCGGCTTCCTCATCCCGATCGTCGCGATCGCGCTCGGCTTCGACAGCGTCAACAGCGAGTTCAACCACCGTACGATGAGCCGCTTGCTGGCGCAGCCGATCTATCGCGACGCGCTGCTGTTCGGAAAGTTCCTCGCCGGCCTGGCGACGCTGGCGATAACGCTGACGGCGCTGTGGCTGTTCGTCATCGGCCTTGGCGTGCTGCTGCTTGGCCTGCCGCCGAGCGGCGAGGAGACGTTGCGCAGCTTCACATTCCTGTTGGTGGCGATCGCCTACAGCGGCGTGTGGCTCGCGTTGGCGCTGCTGTTCTCGGTGGCGTTCCGCTCTGCGGCGACGGCGGCGCTGGCGGCGCTGTCGGTCTGGCTGCTGTTCGCCTTCTTCTGGTCGATGCTGGTGTCGCTGATCGCGCCGATCGTCGCGCCGGCCGACTCCGACGACTTGATGTCGCTGCTGCACAACGCCAACGTCACCGAGGCGCTGTCGCGCCTGTCGCCCAACACCCTGTTCGCCGAGACGGCGCTGGCGACGCTCAACCCGTCGACCCGGTCGCTGGGCGTCGTGCTGTCGTCGCAGCTCCAGGGCGCGATCTCGGCGCCGCTGCCGTTCGCTGAGAGCGTGGCGCTGATCTGGCCGCAGGTGACCGGCCTCATCGCCGCAGCGATCGGCCTGTTCACCATCGCCTATGTCGCGTTCCAGCGGCAGGAGGTGCGCGCCTGAGGCGCGCCCTTGTCGCTCAAGCGGTCCAGGCCGGCGCCGGCGCGGCCTGCGTCGTCTCGTGCGTGCGCGCCGAGTCGATCACGGCGAGCGCGGCGCGCAGGGCCTCGGCGATTCCGCGATGGGCGACGGCGGAGAGTTCGAGCGGCGGCGCGCGGCGCGCGCCGGCGGCGAGCGACGGACCGTGGCTGCGCATCGCGCGCTTCAGCCGTTCGCGCTGAACTTTGAGCGTCTCCTCGTCGACCGCGTCGATCTTCGACAGGGCGACGATCTCCGGCTTTTCGGCGAGGCCGCCGCCATAGGCGGCGAGCTCGCCGCGGATGATTCGATAGGCGGCGCCGGCGTGCTCGCCCGACGCGTCGACGAGATGGATCAGCGCGCGGCAGCGCTCGACATGGCCGAGAAAGCGGTCGCCGAGACCTTGGCCTTCATGCGCGCCTTCGATCAGGCCGGGAATGTCGGCGAGAACGAAGTCGCGCTCGTCGATCCTGACCACGCCGAGATTGGGGTGGAGGGTGGTGAAGGGATAGTCGGCGATCTTCGGCCGCGCCGCCGAGACCGCGGCGAGGAAGGTCGACTTGCCGGCGTTGGGCAGGCCGATCAAGCCGGCGTCGGCGATCAGTTTCAGCCGCAGGACGATCGTGCGCTCGACGCCAGCCTGGCCGGGATTGGCGCGGCGCGGCGCCTGATTGGTCGCGGTGGTGAAATGGGCGTTGCCAAATCCGCCGTTGCCGCCCTTGGCGATGACGACCCGTTCGCCGGTCGCCTTGAGGTCGGCGAGCGGCCTCTCCATGTCTTCTTCGTCGTAGACCTGCGTGCCCTCCGGCACTCTTAAGACCGCGTCGGCGCCACGGCCGCCGGCGCGGTTCTTGCCCATGCCGTGCATGCCGGTCTTGGCCTTGAAGTGCTGCTGGTAGCGGAAGTCGATCAGCGTATTGAGACCGCTCGCGCATTCGACGACGACGTCGCCGCCGCGGCCGCCGTCGCCGCCGTCGGGCCCGCCGAACTCGATGAACTTCTCGCGGCGGAACGACACGCAGCCGGCCCCGCCGTCGCCGGAGCGGACGTAGACGCGGGCCTGATCAAGGAACTTCATGGAGATCCGTCACGGTCGGGCGCGCGACAAGGCCGCCGCGGCGCGCGCTCCAGGCGGCGCGCGACAGCGCGAAGCGGTCGCAGGGGACAAGCCCGCCGCGCGCCGGCGCGCCCTCGAGCCCCGAACCGACGAAGGCGAAGCCCGTCTTCTCCAGCACCCGGCGCGAAGCGGGATTGTCGACGTGGTTGCTGGCGACGACTTCGACCGCGTCGGTCAAGCTGAGACCAGAGTCGATGATCGCCTCGACCGCCTCGCTCGCCAGGCCCTTGCCCCAGGCCTCGGGCGCGAGCGCGTAGCCGAGCGTGAGGCGCCCCTGGGCGCGGCCTTCGAGGCTGATCGCGCCGAGCACTTCGCGCATGTCGCGCAGCGGAGTCAGCACCAGGGTCAGGTCGCGCCCCGACGCGTTGCCTTCGCGTGCGGCGAAGATGAAACGCTCGGCGGAGCCCGGCGGGTAGGGGTGGGGAATGCGGGCGGTGCGCTCAGCGACTTCCCGACGGCTGCAATAGCGCTCGATCGCCGCCGCATCTGCGGCCCGCGGCCAGCGCAGCCACAGCCGCGCGGTCTCCAGGCGGAAGACATCGTCTCGGGCAAGATCGGGGAACATTTCCACTCCGGACCAGCGAGGGGCGCGCCGCGGCGGGCCCCGAAACGACGAAGGGAACGCGGCGATCCGCATCCCCTTCATAAGCGCTTGGCTTACCGGACTTGCTGGAAGGGCGCCTTTTTGGGCCTTCCTATCTCGGGGGCGTCTCGAGATCGTCCGCGGGGGCTTTTCGCCACAGCGGGGGATCTCGTCTGGCCCCCGCCGTTTATTCGGCCGCTTTTTGCGCGACCACCGTTACGTATTGACGACCTTCTTCTTTACATTCGAAGGTCACGGCGCCGGCGGCGATCGCGAAAAGCGTGTGATCCGTGCCCATGCCGACGTTGCGGCCGGCGTGGAACTTCGTGCCGCGTTGGCGCACGATAATCATGCCCGGAGCGACCTGCTCGCCGCCGAACTTCTTCACGCCGAGTCGGCGACCGTCCGAATCGCGGCCGTTGCGCGACGAACCGCCTGCTTTCTTGTGAGCCATATTGATCCGCTCCAAAACCGACGCGGCGCGCGCAGCGCTTGCCGGCCGGGTGTATAATGCAATTGCGGCGCCAAGGAAAGCCTCGGCGCGCGGGTTTTTCGCCTCAAGCGGCCGGCGCGGCCTTGGCCCCGGCCGGCACGATCTGGATGATCTTGACGATCGTCAGGTCCTGCTTGTGGCCGTGCTTGCGGCGCGAATTCTTGCGGCGGCGCTTCTTGAAGGCGATGACCTTCGGACCGCGCGCCTGCTCGACGATTTCGCCCAGCACGCGGGCGCCGGCGACATTGGGCGAGCCGAC
>NZ_JBEKVH010000123.1:0-12325 GCF_049514155.1 Roseiarcus sp.
TGGAGCGCGCCGAATTTATCAATGTCCCGGCTCGACCCGGATCGCGTGGAAATTCCGACCACCCTCTGGAAAAGACTCACCGAGACGCTCTGCTACGCCGCGTAAATGGGCAAAGTCGAGCTGAGCGACGGGCGCGCTCCGATCCTCAACGGATTATGGGCTGGCTGTCTCGTCATCTCAGCCCGTCCTCAGGCGTCGTCCCGCGTGAGATGGGGCGACGGCCTCCCGTCCGCTATCGGCCAAGTCCGGAAACTCAAACTGGCCCACCGCCTTCGCCCGCGGTTTGCTTGACGCTCCAAGAGGCGCCTGCTAAGCATGCGGAAAGGCGCGCGAGCTAAAAACATGCAATATATCAACGTGTTGCGACTCAAGGCGACGAATCGGGCGGCGGAGCGCCGAGCGCCATGACGATCCGCCTCCACGCCGGCGACCTGCCGTCCGATCACAACCTCGGGCCCGCCGTCGCCATCGACACCGAAACGCTCGGCCTCGAAGTCGGCCGCGACCGGCTGTGCCTGGTGCAACTGTCGCGCGGCGACGGCTCGGCCGATCTGGTCCAGGTGGCGCCCGGACAGAAGCGCGCCCCCCATCTTGAGAAGCTGCTCGCCGATCCGAAAGTGCTCAAGCTGTTTCATTTCGGTCGGTTCGACATCGCCATGCTCTGCCACGCCTTCGGCGTGATGGCCTCGCCGGTCTATTGCACCAAGATCGCCTCGAAGCTCGCGCGCACCTACACCGATCGTCACGGCCTCAAGGACCTGACGCGCGAACTGCTCGGCGTTGAGATCTCCAAGCAGCAGCAATCCTCCGACTGGGGCGCGGAGACGCTCAGCGAGGCGCAGCTCGCCTACGCCGCCTCAGACGTGCTGCATCTCCACGCGCTGCGCGAGAAGCTCGACGCGATGCTGAAGCGCGAGGGCCGCGACGGGCTGGCCCGCGCCGCTTTCGCCTATCTGCCCGAGCGGGCGCGGCTCGACCTCGCCGGCTTCGCCGCGATGGATATCTTCGCCCACGCCTCGCCCTGAGCGGCGGACGTCCGTCGAGACTCGCCTGAACCCGCGTCCTTCGAGGCCGCTTCGCGGCGCTTCAAGACGAGGCGAGCAAAACGGCGAGCGCTCTCGAGCATGTTGCTTTTGGGTTGAGCCACACTCCGCCGTCATGTCCGGGCTTGACCCGGCCATCCAGACAGTGTCGGTCGAAGGGTCGAAATGGCGCTGCTGCGGCGGCCTTTTGCGCGGAGCGTCGCCGCTTGGATGGCCGGGTCAAGCCCGGCCATGACGCAACGGGCGATTCCGATCAATTCCAACCCGCTCTAGCTCTCCGGCGGCACGGGCCGCGGCCGGCCGCTCTCGTCGATGGCGACGAAGGTGAAGTGGGCGTCGGTGACCTTCTCGCGCTCATGCGTGTGGAAGCGGCGCGCCCAGGCCTCGACGTGGATCTTCATCGAGGTGCGGCCGACATGATCGAGGCTGGTGTAGACGCACAGCACGTCGCCGACCTTGACCGGGCGGATGAAGGTCATCGCGTCGACCGCGATCGTCGCTACCCGTCCTTTCGCGCGCTCGGAGGCGGCGATGCCGCAGGCCAGGTCCATCTGGCTCAACACCCAGCCGCCGAAGATGTCGCCGTTGGCGTTGGTGTCGGACGGCATGGCGACGAGACGGACGGTGAGTTCGCCGTGCGGCTGGTCCTGGGCGGTTTCGACGGTCGACATGGGGCGCTTGGCTCGAATCGCGTGACGGCGGCGAATGTGCAGCGCGCGCGGCGGCGAGGCAAGCGTCGCGCGCCTAGGGCGCGCGGCCGCCCGACACGACGCGCTCGATTCCGGCGAGATCGCGATGCGTCGCGAGATCGACCAACCCCGCCGCGGCGGCGAGCCCCGCCACCGCTTGGGCCTGGCCGGCGCCGACTTCGAGAAAGAACCTGCCCGTCGGCGCGAGCAGCCGGGCGATCTCCGGCGCCAGCGCGCGGTAGGCGTCGAGCCCGTCCGCGCCGCCGTCGAGCGCGAGACGCGGGTCGTGGTCCCTGACTTCGCGCGCCAGGCCGGCGATGTCGCCGCTGGGAATGTACGGCGGGTTGGCGACGATCAGATCGAACGGGCCTTCGAGGCCGTCGCCCCAGTCGCCGACGCGGATCTCGCTCCGCGCGACGAGGCCGAGCGACTCGAGATTGGCGCGCGCCTGCGCCGCCGCGCCGGGGCTGAGATCGACGCCAAGTCCATGCGCGGCCGGCAGCTCGGTCAGCAACGCCGCGAGCAGCGCGCCCGAGCCGACGCCGAATTCGATGACGCGCAGGGCTTCGCCGCGGCGCGCGGCGAAGGCGGCGAGCGCCGCTTCGACGATCGTTTCCGTTTCCGGGCGCGGGTCGAGCGTTTCGGGCGAGAGGGCGAACGTCAGGCCCCAGAATTCGCGCTCGCCCGCAATGCGCGACAGCGGCTCGCCGGCCGCGCGCCGCGCCGCGTAGCGCTGGGCGTCAGCTGCGGCCGCGCCGAGCGGCGCGTCAGGTTCGGCGATCAGGTCGGTCGGCTTGAGGCCGGCGGCGCGCAGGACCAGCGCCGCTTCGCGCGCCGGCGCGTCGACGACGCCGGCGAATGCCTCGGCGAGGACGGCGAGCGCCGTCGCCCGGCTTGTCGTCGGTCCAATCGACGTCAGACCAACTGTCCGTGGCAATGCTTGAACTTCTTGCCCGAACCGCAAGGGCAGGGCTCGTTGCGGCCGATCTTGCCCCAGGTCGCAGGATTGTTGGGGTCGCGCTCGGCGACGCCGGCGAACGCCGTCGCCGACGCGGTGGCGGCGACCGCGACGCCCGAGAATGGATTGCCGTCGATCGGTTCGGCGAGCGCGCCGAGCGGCGCCTCGTTCTCCCCGCCGCTCGCGTCGAGATGCTGGAACTGCATCGGCGGCGGCGGCTCAGGCGCCGGGGCCTGAAACCGAACTTCGATCCGCATCATCTGTGCGGTGACCGCCTCGTGCCACTGCACGATCAGCTTCTGGAACAGCTCGAACGCTTCCGATTTGTACTCGTTGAGCGGGTCGCGCTGCGCCATGCCGCGCCAGCCGATGACCTGGCGAAGGTGATCGAGGGTGACGAGGTGTTCGCGCCAGAGGTGGTCGAGCGACTGCAGGATCACCTGCTTCTCGACGTAGCGCATCGCCTCCGGCGTGTTGCGCTCCACGCGCTCGGCGTAGGCCTCGTCGGCGGCCTTGAGCAGCCGCTCGGCCATCTCTTCGTCGGCGATGCCCTCTTCCTTCGCCCAGTCGTCGACCGGCAGGTCGAGGTTGAGCTTGGCGACCACCTCTTCCTTGAGGCCGGCGACGTCCCATGCCTCCGGATAGGCGTCGGGCGGAATGTGGCGAGTGACGAGATCGTCGACGATGTCGGCGCGCATGTCGGCGATGGTCGGCTCGAGCGACTCCTGCGCCATCATCTTGCGCCGGTCCTCGAAGATGACCTTGCGCTGGTCGTTCATCACGTTGTCGAACTTGAGAATGTTCTTGCGGATGTCGAAGTTGCGCGCTTCGACCTTCTGCTGCGCCTTCTCCAGCGCCTTGTTGATCCACGGGTGGACGATCGCCTCGTCGTCCTTCAAGCCCAGCCGCTTCAGCATCGCGTCCATGCGCTCGGAGCCGAAGATGCGCATCAGGTCGTCCTGCAGCGACAGGTAGAACTTGGAGCGGCCGGGGTCGCCCTGGCGGCCCGCTCGGCCGCGCAGCTGGTTGTCGATGCGGCGGCTCTCATGCCGCTCGGTGCCCATGATGTAGAGACCGCCGGCCTCGATCGCCTTCTGCTTGAAGACCTCGACCTCGGCGCGGATCGCCGCCTCCTTGGCGTCGCGCTCCTCTTGCGTCGCCGCCGGGTCGAGTTCCTGCTTGACGCGCATCTCGACGTTGCCGCCGAGCTGGATGTCGGTGCCGCGGCCGGCCATGTTGGTGGCGATGGTGATCGCGCCGGGAACGCCGGCTTCGGCGACGATGAACGCTTCCTGCTCATGGTGACGGGCGTTGAGGACGGCGAAGTTCTTCGACGGCTTGCCGACCCGCGCCGCCGCGTAGAGGGCGGTCATCGCGTTGGGCCCGGCGAAGTCGATCTTCTTGTAGCCGCGGCGTTCGAGCACCTCGGCCAAATGCTCCGACTTCTCGATCGAAGTCGTGCCGACCAGCATCGGCTGCATCTTGGCGTTGGCGTCCTCGATCTCGCGCACCACCGCGCGCAGCTTCTCGTCGTTGGTGCGATAGACCTCGTCGTCCTCGTCGAGGCGGTCGACCGGCATGTTGGTCGGAATCTCGACCACGACCAGTTTGTAGATCTCGGCGAACTCGTCGGCCTCGGTCGCTGCGGTGCCGGTCATGCCGGCGAGCTTCTTGTAGAGGCGGAAATAGTTCTGGAACGTGATCGAGGCGAGGGTGACGTTCTCGGGCTGGACGGTGACGCGCTCCTTGGCCTCGAGCGCCTGGTGCAGGCCTTCCGAATAGCGGCGGCCGGGCATCATGCGGCCGGTGAACTCGTCGACGATGACGACTTCGCCGTTGCGGACGATGTAGTCTTTGTCGAGCTGAAACAGCTTGTGGGCGCGCAACGCCTGATTGACGTGGTGAACGAGAGTGGCGTTGGCGGCTTCGTAGAGGAAGCCTTCCTTCATCACCCCGGCGCCGCGCAGCAGCGCCTCGACGTGCTCGTTGCCGGCCTCGGTCAGGCTCACCGTGCGCTGCTTCTCGTCGATGTCGTAATCTTCGCGCGCCAGGCTCGGGATCAACGCGTCGACGCTCACATAGAGGCCGGAGCGGTCTTCCGAAGGGCCGGAGATGATCAGCGGCGTGCGCGCCTCGTCGACCAGGATCGAGTCGACTTCGTCGACGATGGCGTAGGCATGGCCGCGCTGCACCATCTGCGCCATGTCGTATTTCATATTGTCGCGCAGATAGTCGAACCCGAACTCGTTATTGGTGCCGTAGGTGATGTCGGCGGCGTAGGCCTGGTGGCGCTGCGCGTCGTCGAGGCCGTTGACGATGACGCCGACGGTCATGCCGAGGAACGTGTAGATCTGGCCCATCCACTCGGAGTCGCGGCGGGCGAGGTAATCGTTGACGGTGACGACGTGCACGCCCTGGCCGGCGAGCGCGTTGAGATAGACGGCCAGCGTCGCCACCAGCGTCTTGCCTTCGCCGGTGCGCATCTCGGCGATCGAGCCCTCGTGCAGCACCATGCCGCCGATCAGCTGGACGTCGAAGTGGCGCTGCTTGAGCGTGCGCTTGGCCGCTTCGCGCACCACCGCGAAGGCCGGGGCGAGGAGGTCGTCGACGGTCTTGCCGGCGGCGAGTTCGGCGCGGAATTCGTCGGTCTTGGCGCGCAATTGCTCGTCGGTCAGCGCGGCGAATTGGGACTCGAGCGCATTGATCTCGGCGATCTTCGGCCGGTAGCCCTTCAGCCGCCGGTCGTTGGCGGAGCCGAACATTCTCTTGAGCACCGTGTCGAGCATCTTCGACCTTTCAGAGCGCGCCAAATGCCGCGCCGTCCCTAGCGGCCGCGTCGCCGCGCGGCGACGGCCAGCTTTCCCTCGCGCCCGGAGCCGTCGGGCGAACGAGGCGGCGACGACAAAAGCGCGGAAACGGACGGCTTGGCGTCCTTTTCCGCGCCGCGGGACAGATCGGCCGCTGAAATAGGCGCCCTGGCCAGCCTTGTCAATGCGCGGCGGTTTGGGGCTGCGGCGGAAAGGCGGAGAGATTCCGGCAATATTGAATTTTATCCGCGCCCGGGCGTAGACTTACCCTTTCGATCGGCGGCTTCGCGTGCCTTCGGCGGCGAAGTTCGCAACGCCGAGGGGTGGGCAATGAACCGGTTTCTTGCGCTGTTCGTAGATAAGCTGATGCGTCATGGCGATCTCGAGGTCGAGACCTGCGATGGCGCCAAGCGTCGATTTGGCGACGGCGCCGGGCCGAAGATCGCCATCCGCATCGCCAATCGCGCCGCGGAGCGCGAACTCCTGCTGAATCCCGAGTTGGCGCTCGGCGAACTCTATATGGACGGCCGCCTCGAGCTCGTCGAAGGCGACCTCTACGAATTCGTCGCCCTCGCCGCCGAGAACTTGATTGCGTTCAGCCAGTCGCCTTGGATGAAGCTGCTCGAAAAGGTGCGCGCCCAGCTCAATCGATTCAAGCGGCGCAACAATCGCAAGCGCGCCAAGACCAACGTCGAGCGGCACTACGATCACGACCGCCGGCTCTACGGCTTCTTCCTCGACGCCGATCAGCAGTATTCCTGCGCCTATTTCGAGCACGAGGGCCAGTCGCTCGAGGAGGCCCAGCTCGCCAAGAAGCGCCACCTCGCGGCGAAGCTTCTGGTCGAGGAGGGGCAGAGCGTCCTCGACATCGGCAGCGGCTTCGGCGGCATGGCGCTCTATTTCGCTCAGATCGTCGGCGCGCGCGCCCTCGGCGTGACGCTGTCGGAGGAGCAGTTCGCGATCTCGTCGCGCCGCGCCGCGGAGTCGGGCCTCGGCGACCGGGTGGCGTTTCGCAAGCAGGACTATCGCGACGTCGGCGAGCAATTCGACCGCATCGTTTCGGTGGGCATGTTCGAGCATGTCGGCCTCAACGCCTACGACGAGTTCTTCGCCACCGTCCGCCGCCAGTTGAAGGACGACGGCGTCATGGTTCTGCACTCGATCGGCCGCAGCGAAGGGCCGAGCGCCACCAACCCGTGGATCCGGAAATACATCTTCCCCGGCGGCTATATCCCCAGCGTGTCGGAGACGATGGCGGCGATCGAGCGCTCGGGGCTCTACGTCACCGACATCGAGATTCTGCGGCTGCATTACGCCGACACGCTCAAGGAATGGCGCCGCCGCTTCCTCGCCCATCGCGACGAGGTGAAGGCGATCTACGACGAGCGCTTCTGTCGGATGTGGGAGTTCTATCTCGTCGGCTCGGAAGTCGCCTTCCGGGTCTACGGCCACATGGTGTTCCACATCCAGCTCGCCAAGCGCCAGGACGTCGTGCCGCGCACGCGCGACTATGTCGGCGAACGCGAAGCGAAGCTGCGCAAGCGCGAAGGGCAGAAGAATTCGGCCGCCTTGCGCGCCGCGAGCTGATCGGCGCGGGGGCGAATCAGAACAGCGACAATTGCCGCGGCGCGCCCGCCTCGGCAGGCGCCGGCGCGCGGAACAGGTCGCTGCGCAGCGACAGCGGCGTCTCACGATAACCGAGGCGCTTGGCGGCGATTTCGAAGCGGCGGCCGATCATCCACGCATAGGGGCCCGAGCCCGCCATGCGGCGGCCCCACTGCGACTCGTAATCCTTGCCGCCGTGCATCGACTGGGTCAGCGTGATCGCGCGCTTGAGCTTGTCGGGGAAGTTGACCGCCAGCCATTCGCGGAAGCTCTCGCGCAGCTCGAGCGGCAGCCGCAGCGCGACATAGCCCGCTTCGCGCGCGCCGGCGGAATAGGCGCGGGTCAGGATCGTCTCGATCTCGCCGTCGTTGACCGCCGGGATGATCGGCGCGGCCATGACGCCGACCGGCACGCCCGCCGCGGCGAGCTTCTCGATCGCCTCGAGCCGGCGCTCCGGGGTCGGCGCGCGCGGCTCCATCCGCCGCGCCAGCCCGCGATCGACCGTGGTCACCGAGACGAACACCTTGACCAGGCCGTCGGCCGCCATCGGCGCGAGCAGGTCGAGGTCGCGCAGCACCAGGTTCGATTTGGTGACGATGCCGACCGGGTGGCGCGCCTTCGCCAGCACTTCGAGCACGGCGCGGGTGACCCGGTACTGGCGTTCGATCGGCTGATAGGCGTCGGTGTTGGCGCCGAGCGCAATCACCTTCGGCTTGTATTTCGGGTTGGCGAGTTCGCGTTCGAGCAGCGCCGCCGCGCCGTCCTTGACGAACAGCCGGCTCTCGAAGTCGAGCCCGGCCGACAGCCCCTGATAGGCGTGGGTCGGCCGCGCGTAGCAATAGAAGCAGCCGTGCTCGCAGCCGCGATAAGGGTTGATCGACTGGTCGAACGAGATGTCGGGCGAATCGTTGCGCGCAATGATCGTGCGCGGCCGCTCGACCGTCACTTCGGTCGCGAGCGGCGCGGGCGCCTCGTCCGCCGTCCAGCCGTCGTCGATCGGCTCGCGCTGGAAGGCTTCCAGCCGGCCGCTCGGGTTGGACGCGGCGCCGCGGCCGCGGCGGCGGTCCGCGTCGACCAGCCGGTCGCCGAACCGCGCACCGAGCTGGCGCGCCACGGTCACGCGCTGGGAATCGTCGACGAGCTTCGAAGCCTGGGCCGCCATGGGTCGCCTCGGGCAGGAACATATCGTGAACGGATATCTAAGGCGTCGGGGCGAGGACGTCAAGGGCGCCGCGCTCCGCCCAGTCGCCACAATCGTTTCGCAATTGCTGGCGAAACTGCAGCCCTCGCCCTAAATGACCCGCATGCGCAGCGCGCGCCAAACGCGCCGCAGCGGCGCGCCCTTTCAAGGAGATTTCCGCCATGACCACGACTGCATCCGACGCGCCGGTTTGGTTCGTCACCGGCTGCTCGACCGGATTGGGCCGCGAATTCGCCCGCGCCGCCTTGGCGCACGGCTTCCGCGTCGTCGCCACCGCTCGCGATCCGCAGTCGATCGCCGACCTCGTCAAGGGCAAACAGGGTCAGGCGATCGCGCTGAAGCTCGACGTCGCCGATCCCGACGCGATCGCCGCCGCGGTTCATGAGGCCGAGCGCGCCTTCGGCCGCATCGACGTGCTGATCAACAACGCCGGCTACGGCTACATGGCCGCGGTCGAGGAGGGCGAGGACGCGGCGATCCGCGCCCAGTTCGAGACCAATGTCTTCGGCCTGGCGGCGCTGATCCGCGCCGTCCTGCCAGGCATGCGCAAACGCCGCAGCGGCGGGATCGTCAACATTTCTTCGGTCGGCGGCCTGCGCGGTTCGCCAGCCGGCGGCTATTATTGCGCCACCAAGCACGCGGTGAACGGCTTGTCGGAATCGCTGGCGCTGGAAGTCGAGCCGCTCGGAATCCGGGTGATGGTGGTCGAGCCCGGCCCGTTCCGCACCGATTGGGGCGGCCGCTCGCTGCAACATGCGCCGGCGAACATCGCCGATTACGAAGCGACGGCGCACAAGCGCGGCCGCGAGATCGCCAGCTACAGCGGTTCGCAGGCGGGCGATCCGGCGCGCGCCGCCGAAGCGGTGATCGCGGCGCTGCTCTCGCCCAATCCGCCGCGCCATCTCGTGCTCGGCCGCTTCGGCCTCGACATCGCGCGGGCGAAGTTCAAGGACATGCTGCGCGAACTCGACACTTGGGAGACGACCAGCCTCGGCGCCGATTTTCCCGTCGCCGGCGCGGCCTGACGGGGCGAGGAGCGCGCGATCCGCGCCGCGCGCTCTTCATAAATGCGGGGACGGCGGGCGCCGCGCCCCCAGGGCGCCCGCCGTCGAGCGGTCGGCCGGCGGGGAGAGGCTATTCCGCCGGCTGCGCCGCCGTCGCGCCTTCGCCGTGCATGACGCTCGGTTCGGCCGGCGCCACTTCGGCGAAGCGGGCGAAGCCGAACAGCATCGCCGAGACGGCGAGATAGCCGATCGCCACCACCGGCGACTGCGCGAAGCCGATCTCCTCGCCGTGGATGAAGCCGAAGAAAGTCAGGATCGCGCCGGCGAGCGCGAACCATCCCGCCTTGTCGAGCTGGCGCTCGATGATGAAGACCGTCACCGCGCCGAGAATGATGCCGGCCAGCGTCGCGCCGCCGCCGAGCGTCGCCAGGCCGTGATAGAGCACGCCGGCGTTGCCGAGCTTGTCGAAGCCGACCGCCGCCGCGTTGGTGCCCGCCGCGCCGAGCGCGCCGTCGATCATGGTTTTGCCCCAGGCGGCGATCTGCGGGATCATCGCCAGGATGATCGCCGGCGCGTGGGCTCTCGGCGTCTCCTGGAACGCCTGCGAACCGATCAGCATGCCGATGTAGAGCAGGATCGGCAGGATCGCGACGACCGGGATCAGCGCGCTCATCAGCGCGACGACGCCGAACCACGACAGGATGAGCACCATCACGCCGGTCGCGGCGGAATAGCCGATGCGCCCGCCCATCGCCTTCCAGCCCGGATGGCCGATGTAGACGGCGTTGATGAATGGGTTGCCGAGCAGGCAACCGATCAGGCTGATGATTCCGTCGGCGGTCAGCACTTGCGTGGTGGGGAAGGAATCGCCCGCCGCCGCCGCGCTCTCGACGTTATCCATCGCTTCGACGAGGTCGTAGATGCCGAAGGGAATGGCGGTGATCAGGATCACGCCGAGGTACTTGAAGCCGGAAAAGACGTGGTCGACCGCCGGAATCGGGAACGAGAAGCCGAAATGCGACACCGCGTCGCCGACCGACACCACGCTTAAGCCCCCATAGCCGAGGCCGAAGGCGTTCGACCCCCAGGCGATGATCGTCCCGACCGCAATCGCGACCAGGCCGCCCGGCACGCCGCCGAAATAGCGCACGCCGCCAAACCAATTGGCCAGGATAATGGCGAGGCAGACGATGCCGATCAGCGGCGTCTCGAACACCAGCAGGCCGGGCCGCATCGAGATGAAGGTGATCGAGATGCCGGCGAGCGAGCCGAGCAGCGCCGCGCGCGGCGTGATGCGGCGCACGACCGGGGCGATGAAGCCGCCGGCCATCAGCACGAAGCTCTGCACGAACACCCAGGTCAAGCCCGCTTCCCACGCCTGCACCGGATCGTTGGTCTTGAGCAGGATCGGCAGCATGACGACGAAGGTCACGACGAACATGTGCGGCACGCTGATGCCCGAGGGCAAAGCGCAGACGTCGGTGCGGCCGGTCTTCTTGGCGACGCGATAGGCGAGCCAGGCGTAATAGACCGTGCTGAGGAACAGCATCAGGCCGAGGGCGGGAAGGATGCGGCCGAAGACGAGCGCGTCGGGCATCTTCAGTACGAAGCGCAGCAGCCCGGTCAGCACCAGGACGTTGACCAGGATGTTGGTTCCGAATCCGAAGAAGGCGTTCCAATCGCCGGGCACCCAAAGGCGCTCGCTGCGCGGCGCTGTCATTGCCGAGGTCTGCATGGCTCCGCTCCTGTCGTTACGAGGCTTTCATCAGGCGCTTCTCTCCCGCCAGGGCTCCGATCAGAGTTTCGGAGTCGCCCACCCAGCCGAAGATTCCGCCCTGGGCCTTGATCATCTTCAGGCCCATGGCGTGGAACTCGGGAAAATAGGAGCCGACGCAATCCTCGAGCACGAGGCAGTCGTAGCCGCGGTCGTTGGCCTCGCGCACCGTGGTGTTGACGCAGACTTCGGTCGTCACGCCGGTGACGACGAGCTGCTTGATCCCGCGGTGTTCGAGAATGGCGTGGAGGTCGGTGGCGAAGAACGCGCCCTTGCCGGGTTTGTCGATCACCGGTTCGCCCGGCTCGGGATAGAGCTCGGCGATGATGTCGTGGCCGGGCTCGCCGCGCACGAGGATGCGGCCCATCGGTCCGGGGTCGCCGATTGAGGTCGCGCTGCGGCCGCGCGCCTTCTTGGCCGGCGGCAGATCGAACAGGTCGGGCCGGTGGCCTTCGCGCGTATGGAGAACGGGAAGGCCGGCGGCGCGCCAGGCCGCGAGCAGGCGGCGGTTCGGCTCGATCGTCCGCCGCAATTGCGACACGTCGTTGCCGAGCATCTCGCCGAAGCCGCCAGGCTCGAGGAAGTCGCGCTGCATGTCGATGATGAGCAAGGCGCAGCGCCCGGGATCGAACGCGAACGGATAGGGTTCGGCCGCGAGTTCGATGACCTTATTCGCCATCGCCGCTCTCCTTGATCGGATGCGAGCCGCCGGCGCCGCGGCGGGGCGCGTGACGAGCGCGCGCCGTGACAAGCGCGAGCGCCTTTGGCGGCTGAGCCTGTTCGAGGCGGGCGACGGATGGAGGCATCGGAAGACCTCGCCGTATTTGCATGCGCAAGACAATTTATGTATGCAATTCCGTCACATTGCATGCACATAATCTAGTTTTGTATGCTGATTTGTCGTGCTAATCCTGCCCAAGGACTGGGCGTCGAATCAACCGGGAAGAATTGGTGAAGTCGTCGGAGCCTGAGATTTCGACCCGCGCCGAGCGTCTCGCCGAAGAGATCGCCGCCTGCGTGCTTTCGGGCGAATTCACGCCCGGCCAGCGCCTCGACGAAGCTATGCTGGCGGAGCGTTTCGGAGTGTCGCGCACGCCGGTTCGCGAAGCGCTGCGACAATTGTCGTCGACCGGCCTGATCGAATCCAGGCCGCGGCGCGGCGCGACCGTCGCCAACGCGACCTCGGCGCAACTCGAGACCTTGTTCGGCGCGATGGCCGAGATCGAGGCGGCCTGCGCGCGGCT
>NZ_JBEKVH010000124.1:0-12275 GCF_049514155.1 Roseiarcus sp.
CGCTGATCCCTTTCATGTCCAAGCGAGTCGCTAAACTCTGGAAATGATTAGAATCAATGCCGTGCGCTTTGCCCAGAAAAATCGAACCGGACAGCCGTGGGTCAAGCCCGGCCATGACGGTGCTCGGGGGATGACGCGGGCGTTCTGCGTCGCGCGCAAACCGCCGGTCCTCATCCGATGGTCATCAAACTCGCGTTGCCGCCCGCCGCCGTCGTGTTGATGCAGACGGAGCGCTCGTTGATCAGGAAGTCGAGCGGCGCCGGCTCGCCGCGCCGCAGCGCGTCGGCGGTCACGCGGAAGACGGCGGCGATCGGTCCGTCGCGGCGCGCAATCTCGCCGGCGAAGGCGACGAGCGCCGCGCCCGCGCGGTCGGTCAGCGCCGCGTCGGCGCGGTCGGCGGTCGCGTAAACCGCGACGCGTCGGCGCAACGGCTCGGGCGCCGCGGCGGCGAGGCCCGCCGCCGACGCGCCGCGAAGCAGCGCGCGGTTGCCGGTCGCCAGCGCGCAGGCGATCTGGACGATCATCGAGGCTTCGTCGGCCGCGTCGCACAGCACAGCGCCGCGCGGCTCGAGCGCATAGACGTTCTTCTCGCCGACCGGGCCGGGCAACTCGATGCTGACGCCGAGCCGGCTCTCACCGACGATTCGCTCGCACAAAGCCGCGAGCTCCGCCTCGCCGCGCTGGGCGAGGAAGCCGGCGAACGCCTTGGCGGCGGCGTCCGGCACGCCCGCCGGCAGCGGCGGCCAGGCGGCGGGGGCGCGCGCGACAAGCCGCTTGAGATAGAGCGGCCCGCCCGCCTTCGGTCCCGTGCCCGACAGGCCGTGGCCGCCGAACGGCTGCACGCCGACCGTCGCGCCGATGATGTTGCGGTTGACGTAGATGTTGCCGGCGGCAAGGCGCGCGGCGACGAGCGCGATCGTCGTGTCGATGCGCGAATGGACGCCGCCGGTCAGCGCGTAGCCGGTGGCGTTGAGCGCGTCGATCAGCGCCGGCAGCGCCTCGCGCTTGAAACGCAGCACGTGCAGCGCCGGGCCGAATGCCTCGCGGCCGAGATCGGCGACCGCGTTGATCTCGATCAGCGTCGGCGCGACGAAGAAGCCGCGCCCGCACGCTTCGCCGAGCGGCGCCGCGGTGACCGCGAAGCCGCGCGCGCGCATAGCCTCGACATGGGCGAGGATCTTGTCGCGCGCTTCGGCGCTGATCACCGGCCCGACGTCGGCGGCGAGACGGTCGGGCGGACCGACTTCGAGTTCGGCCATCGCCGCCTTGACCATCCCGATCATGCGGTCGGCGACGTCGTCCTGCAGGCACAGCACGCGCAAGGCCGAACAGCGCTGGCCGGCCGAATCGAACGCCGAAGCGAGCGCGTCGGCGATCACCTGTTCGGGCAGCGCCGAGGAATCGACGATCAGCGCGTTCTGGCCGCCGGTCTCGGCGATCAGCGCGATCGGCTGGCCGTCGGCGCGCAGGCGGCCGGCGAGCGCGACGGCGATCAGTTTGGCGACTTCGGTCGAGCCGGTGAACACGACGCCGCCGACGCCGGCGTGCGCCGTCAGCGCCGCGCCGACTGCGCCGTCGCCGGGAACGAGAATCAGCGCGTCTTCGGGCACGCCCGCTTCATGGAGCAGCTTCACCGCCGCGGCGGCGACGAGCGGCGTCTCTTCGGCCGGCTTGGCGATGACCGCGTCGCCGGCGGCGAGCGCGGCGGCGATCTGACCGGTGAAGATCGCGATCGGGAAGTTCCACGGGCTGATGCAGACGATCGTTCCGAGCGGCGGGTGGGTCGCGACGGCGAAATCGCCGCCGGCGACGCAAGACCCGTAATAGCGCAGGAAGTCGATCGCCTCGCGCACGTCGCCGAGCGCATTGGGCAGCGTCTTGCCCGCTTCGCGGCAGATCAGCCCGGCGAGCTCGCCGGCCTTGTTCTGGTAGCGCGCCGCGGCGGCGGCGAGGATCGCCGCGCGTTCGGCCGGCGCGCGCGCCGCCCACGTGGGCCCACCCTTCGCCGCCACGGCGAAGGCGCGCTCGACGTCCTCGCGCGCAGCGTCGACGACGTGGCCGACGACGTCGGCGGAATCGGCCGGGTTGACGATCGGCCGCGGCTTGCCGGCTGCGCCGCCGGCGCGCCATTCGGTCTGAACGCTGTTGGCGAGCCATCCCGCGAGCGCGGCGAGGCGCGCTTCGTTGCTGAGGTCGAGCCCGGCGGAATTCAGCCGCGCCGGCGCATAGAGGTCGCGCGGCAGCGCGATCTTCGGGTGCGGCGCGCCGACTGGCGCGATCGCCTTGGCCGCTGCGACCGGGTCTGCGATCAATTGGTCGATCGACACCGACGCGTCGGCGATCTGGTTGACGAACGAGGTGTTGGCGCCGTTCTCGAGCAGACGGCGCACCAGATAGGCGAGCAGCGTCTCGTGCGAGCCGACTGGGGCGTAGACGCGGCACGGCCGCGCGTCGCGCCCCGCGCCGACGATCTGGTTGTAGAGCGGCTCGCCCATGCCGTGCAGGCACTGGAACTCGTATTGCCCGGCATAGAAATTTGCGCCGGCCATGGCGTGGATGGCGGCCAGCGTCAGCGCGTTGTGGGTGGCGAATTGCGGGAAAACGGCGTCCGGCGCGTCAAGCAGTCGCCGCGCGCAGGCGATGTACGAAATGTCGGTGTGGATCTTGCGCGTGAACACCGAGAAGCCTTCCAGCCCCTCGACCTGCGTGCGCTTGATCTCGCTGTCCCAGTAGGCGCCCTTGACCAGCCGCAGCATGACGCGCCGCCGGGTTTCGCGTGCGAGCTCGACGATCCAGTCGATCACCGCCGTGGCGCGCTTTTGGTAAGCCTGGACGACGAAGCCGACGCCGTTCCAGCCTTCCATGACGGAATCGCGGCATAGCGCCTCCAACAGGTCGAGCGAGAGGTCGAGCCGCTCCGATTCCTCGGCGTCGATGTTGAGGCCGACGTCGAATTCGCGCGCCATGACGGCGAGGCGCTTCAGCCGCGGATAAAGCTCCGCGAACGCGCGGCGGCGCTGGCTGCGGGCATAGCGCGGGTGCAGCGCCGACAGCTTGACCGACAGGCCCGGTCCCTCGTAGACGCCGCGCCCGGCCGACGCCGCGCCGATCGCCTTCAGCGCCGTTTCGTAGGCCGCGAGATAGCGCTCGGCGTCCTCGGCGGTCGTCGCCGCTTCGCCGAGCATGTCGTAGGAATAGCGGAAGCCGCGCGCTTCGAACGGGCGCGCGTGGGCGATCGCCGCGCCGATCGTCTGGCCGCAGACGAACTGCTCGCCCATGATCCGCATCGCCGTATCGACGCTGGCGCGGATGACTGGCGCGCCGGAGCGGGCGATCAGCCGGGTCAGCGCCGCCGCGAGCCCGGTCTCGTCGACCGCGGAGACGAGCTGGCCGGTGATCAGCAGGCCCCAGGTGGCGGCGTTGACGAACGGCGACGGCGACTGGCCGACGTGGGCGCGCCATTCGCTGCCGCCGATCTTGTCGGCGATCAGCGCGTCGCGGGTGGCGGCGTCGGGAATGCGCAGCAGCGCTTCCGCCATGCACATCAGCGCGACGCCTTCCTGGCTGGAGAGGTCGTATTCGCGCATCAACCCCTGCACCAGGCCGGGCGTCGGCTTCTCGCGCAGGTTCGTCACCAGCTTCCGCGCCATCGCCTGCGCTTGCTCGGCGATCGCCGGCGGCAGCTCGGCGGCGGCGATCAGCGCCGGCACGACTTCGGTCTCGGGGGCGCGATAGAGCGCGTCGATCGCGGCGCGACGGCCGTCGTGGCGGACCAGCTCGGCGGCGAAGGCGGAAAACGGCCCGGCGCCGCCGCCGTGTTTCCCGAGGGGGCGGTCAGCGGACATCGGCCTATCTCCAGCGAAGATGGTAAAAACAGCGATTTCTTACATGCAATCAATAGGCCGCTCAAAGGTCGCAGCGCCGCCGCGGGACATTCGGCCGCAGTGGCGAATCGGCCACGCCGAGACGATATTGCGCGGATTGACGCGCTTTTTGTTGCTGCACTGCAACATCTCTGCTAGTTCAGCGGTATGGTTTTCTGCTGCTGAATTTGGGATGGCGTCGGGCGGCGCCGACCCGGGACAGCTGCGAGGGCGGAATGGGTACGACCTGGCACACCAAATGGGGCGCGCGACGCGTTCGCAAGGATCCGCCGACGATCGAGGAAGCTTTGATCGCCGCCGAGAGCATGACCGACGATCTCGCTCAACGCATCGAGATCGCCGCGTCGCTGATCGGCGCGTCGGTCGAAGAGGTCAAGGTGCTGGCGGCCAAACAGGCCCATCTCTCGCGCGGCCGTTCGACGCTGGTGACTGGGCGCAACCGCGCGGTGGTGGTCGAATACAAGCGGCCGCGAACGATTCGCCCGCCCGGCGCGGCGCGGCGCTGATCCGCCGGCCGCAAATCCTCGCCGTCGCGATCACGGCGAATTCAGCCGTGCGCGGGCGCGCCTGCGCAAGGGCGAATTCGCCTTTCCCTTTCCCTTTCGCTCTGGCAGGGCTAGCAAAGCGGCATGCTCGACCGGTCGCACCCTGACGAAAACGTCGGCGCTTTCCGTCTGCTCGGACGGCTGCTCAGCGACTTCGGCCGCGACCACGTGCGCGGCTACGCGCTGAGCGCGCTGCTGCTCGCCCTGATCTCGCTCTCCAACACCGGCGTCGCGGCGATGCTCAAGCCGGTGCTCAACGGCATGGTCTCGGCCGAAAAATTCGGCGAGATGCGGACGATGGCGTTCGAAGTGGTGGCGCTGTTCGTGCTGCGCGGCGCCGCCACCTTCGGCTCGACGCTGACCCTGTCGCGCATCGGCAATCGCATCGTCGCGACCGCGCAGCGACGCGTGTTCGACCGCCTGCTCAATCAGAACTTGATGTTCTTCCAGGACCGCCATTCGAGTGAATTCGTCGCCCGGCTGGTGATCGCCGCCAACGGCGTGCGCGACTCGCTGCAGCTCGTCGTCCAGAGCGGCGCCCGCGATCTCCTCACCGTCGTCGGTCTGGGGGCGGTGATGATCTACCAGGACCCGCTCGTCGCCGTCGGCGCCGTCTGCGCGCTGCCGATTCTCATCTTCTTCATCCGCAAGATCATCGACAGGGTGCGCCGCTTCGCCAAGCGCTCGTTCCAGGGCTCGACCCAGATCATGCAGACGATGAGCGAGACGGTGCTCGGCGCGCGCATCATCAAGGCGTTCAACCTCGAGTCCGAGATGCGCGAGCGGATGACGCGCTCGGTGCGCACGGTCGAAAGCTCGGCCAACCGCATCGCCGTCGGCAACGGCCTGACCGCCTTCCTCGCCGACTCGCTTGCCGGCCTCGCCATCGGCTTCGCCGTCTACTACGGCTCGTGGCGGGTCAGCGTGCAGCACGCCGACGTCGGCTCGTTCGTCTCCTTCCTCGGCGCGCTGCTGCTCGCCTACGAGCCGGCCAAGCGCCTGTCGGGGTTCTGGGTCAATCTGCAAAACGGCATGGTCGGGACGCGGATGATCTACGAAGTGCTCGACGCGCCGCTCGCCGATGCGCCGCATTCGGGCGCGCCGGCGCTGCAGGTGACGGCAGGGCGATTGACGCTCGAAGGCGCCCGCTTCGCCTACCGCTCCGGCGAGTATGCGCTCGACGGCGTCGATCTCGTCGCCGAGCCGAGCCAGACGACCGCCCTGGTCGGCCCGTCGGGCGGCGGCAAGTCGACGATCCTCGGCGTCATCCAGCGCTTCTACGCGCTGAGCGACGGGCGAGCGACGATCGACGGCCAGGACGTCGCCGCCGTCGACCTCGCCTCGCTGCGCGCCAAGATCGCCTTCGTCTCGCAGGACGTGTTCCTGTTCCGCGGCACGATCCGCGACAATATCGCGCTCGGGCGGATCGGCGCGACCGAGGCGGAGATCGTCGAGGCGGCGCGCCGCGCCAACGCCCACGATTTCATCATGAGCTTCGCCGACGGCTACGATTCCAGCGTCGGCGAGCAGGGAACGCAATTGTCGGGCGGCCAGCGCCAGCGCATCGCCATCGCCCGGGCGATGCTGAAGAACGCGCCGATCCTGCTGCTCGACGAGCCGACCGCGGCGCTCGATTCGGAGAGCGAGCGCGAGGTTCAGACGGCGCTCGACGCGCTGAGGATCGGCCGCACGACGATGGTCGTCGCCCACCGTCTGCAGACGATCGTCGGCGCCGACCGCATCTTCGTCATCGAGAAAGGCCGGGCGATCGAATCGGGTTCGCACAAGGAACTCGTCGCCCGCGGCGGCGCCTATTGCGCCTTCTTCGCCGCCCAGTTCGGTCTCGGCGCGCTCACGTCCGAAAGCCCGACATAAATCAGAAGCGCGCGAGGCCGGCCGCCGAAGGGCGCGTGGTGCGGTATTGGCTGCGCGCCGCGGCGCCGAGCGCAATCCCGCCGATCGCCAGCAGCGTGATCCAGGTCATCTGCGCAAAGCCCTCCGACAGGAAGGCGAGCGTCAGGTCGGCGGCGAAGGTCGCCGCCAGATAAGGGGCGAGGCGCGGCGCGGCGCGGCCGATGGCGCGAAAGCCGAACCAGACGCTCGCCGCCGCGGCGAGGGCGCCGAGGATTCCGAGTTCGTACCAAATCTCGAATAGCCCGACGCGGGGCGTCATCGTCGGCAGCAGACCGGCGTCGACGCCGCGCACCACCGTGTCGACGCCGTGTCCGGTCACCAGCCGCGGCAAATCATGCAGGACCAGGCTGGCGGCGGCGGCGATGGCCGGATAGGGCGCGCCGAGGGCGCCGAGCCTGGCGTGGAAGATCAGATGCGCCAGCGTCGGCGACAGGGCGAGCAGCAACGGCGCCGCCAGCACCAGCGCCACCGCCGCCCGGCCGACGTCGCGCATCGTCCGTTCGAGGTCGGAGACGGCGAAGGACAGCACCGCGATGCCGGCCAGCAGCGCCGCGGTGATCGGGGCCGAGCCGATGGCGAAGGCGTAGACCAGGCCGAGCAGCATCAGCGTCCGCGCGTAGCCGTTGCGGCCGCGCGCCGCCAGTCCGCCCATCGCCGGGAAGAGCAGCATCGCCATGGCGATTCCGCCCGCGTCGATGCGCCCGGCGTCGGGCTCCAGCGTCTGCTGCTCGGCGAACCACAGGGCGAAGATCGTCACCATCAGAATCAGCACGCCGATCGGGAACAGGTAGAGATCGGTGGCGCGCAAATGGTCGCGCGCGGTGACGATCACCGCCGTCGCGGCGAGCGCGGTCATTGCGATCTTGAGCAGGCGCTGGGCGCCGGGAATCGGGAACGGGGTCCACAGAAGCGACAGGGCCGCCCAGGCGAACAGCGCCACCGCCGCCCAGGCGACGGGCGAGGCGACGAGCGCGCGCAGCCGTGCGCCGACGCCGGCGACGGGATCGAGGGTAGCGGCGACCAGCAGCAGCGCGACGCCGACCGGGAAGAGGACGAACATGGCGCGCGACGACAACGTCGCCGCGCTGGGGGTCGCCAGCGCCAGCGCCGCATAGCCGATGCGCGACAGCAGTTGCGCCGCGTCAGCTGCGGCGTCGCTTCGCGGCGCGTCCGAAAGTTGAGTCATTCCAGTCAGCCCGTCAGCCCCACCTCTTTATACGACGTTGGGGCGCCCCGAACTGTGCGATTGGAGCAACAGTGTTGCGTCAAAATTGGCGCGCAATCGGGCAATGATCTGACGATTGCAGGGCCGTGACGCCTTGACGCTCGCCCGCCGATCGGGCCTTGTCGCGGCCGGCCCTGATTTGACCGCCCCGATGAACGACGCCGCCCCCATCCGCCTCGTCGCGGATTCCGCCTCGCGCCAGCGCGCGCGCGGCGAGGCGCGGGTTCGCTTCGCCCGCGCCGGCGCCCGCTCCGCCCCCGAACGCGCGTTCGAGACCGGGGGGCTGAGGCTGCGCTTTCCCCGCTCCGACGCCGAATGCGAGGCGGTGCTGGTCAACACCGGCGGCGGCATGGCGGGCGGCGACCGCGCCAAGATCGCGGTCGCGGTCGGCGTCAACGCCCGCGCCCTCGTCACCACCCAGTCGGCGGAGAAGATCTACCGCTGCGAGGGCGAACCGGCGCGGGTCGAGACGCGGCTCTTGGTCGAACCGGGCGGTTCGCTGGTCTGGGCGCCGCAAGAGACGCTGCTGTTCGAGAAGGCTTCGCTCACGCGGCGGCTCGACGCCGAACTCGCGGCCGATGCGTCGCTCCTGATCGTCGAAGCGGCGGTGTTCGGCCGCCTCGCCTCGGGCGAAACCGACGTCGCGGCCGAGCTCCGCGACCGCTGGCGGATTCGTCGCGCCGGCCGGCTGGTCTTCGCCGAGGCGCTGCGCCTGGCCGACGCGGCGGCGGCGCTCGACCGCCCGGCGGTCGGCGCCGGCGCCCGCGCGATCGCCACGATCCTGTGCGTGGCGCCCGACGCTGAGGCACAGGCGCCCAATTTGCGGGCGGCGCTGGAGTCGGTCGCCGCCGAGCCGGGGGAACCGCTCGACTTCGGCGCGAGCGGCTTCGACGGCATGGCGGTCGCGCGCGTCGTCTCGCCTTCGCCGAGTCGATTGCGCGTAGCGCTGATCGCGGCCATGCTGGCGCTGCGCGGCCGGGAAGCGCCGCGCGTCTGGGCGTGACGGCGAGAAACTTGCACGCTCCGCCGGCGACGCCATCCGGGGGGACGCATGAATCTGACGCCGCGTGAAAAAGACAAGCTGCTGATCGCCATGGCGGCGATCGTCGCCCGCCGCCGCCTCGAGCGCGGGGTCAAGCTCAACCATCCCGAGGCGGTCGCCCTGATCACCGATTTCGTCGTCGAAGGCGCGCGCGACGGCCGCTCGGTCGCCGAGCTGATGGAGGCGGGCGCGCATGTTCTTTCGCCCGAGCAGGTGATGGACGGCGTCGCGGCGATGATCACCGACATCCAGGTCGAGGCGACGTTCCCTGACGGCACCAAGCTCGTCACCGTGCACGCGCCGATCCGCGGCGCCGACGACGCGCTCGTCCCCGGCGAGACGCTCGCGGCGCCGGGCGAGATCGTCATGAACGTCGGCCGCGACACGATCACGCTCGAAGTCGCCAACGCCGGCGACCGGCCGATCCAGGTCGGCTCGCACTACCATTTCTTCGAAACCAATCCGGCGCTGAAGTTCGACCGCGCGCGCACAAAAGGATTTCGCCTCGACATCGCGGCGGGAACCGCGATCCGATTCGAGCCCGGCCAGAAGCGCGAAGTGCGCCTCGTCGCGCTCGCCGGCAAACGCCAGGCGATCGGCTTCCGCAAGGAGGTGATGGGGAAGGTTTGATCCCCCTCTCCCGCAAGGCGGGAGAGGGCTGGGGTGAGGGCAAGTCGTCATCCCCTCATCCGGCGCTTCGCGCCACCCCCGGGTCTTCGCCCGGGGGCAGGCTCTTCTCCCGCAGGCGGGAGAAGGGCTGCTCCGCCAGACCCGCGCCAACGCTCCGCACGTCTCGTTTCTTTATCTCCCTTCACAAGAGATTCCCGATGGCCAAACGCCCCACTTCGCTTCCCCGCGCCGCCTACGCCGACATGTTCGGGCCGACCACGGGCGACCGGTTGCGGCTCGCCGACACGGAACTGTTCATCGAAGTCGAGAAAGACTTCACCATCTATGGCGAGGAGGTGAAGTTCGGCGGCGGCAAAGTGATCCGCGACGGCATGGGCCAGAGCCAGGTTTCGCGCGCGCGCGGCGCGGTCGACACCGTCATCACCAACGCCGTCATCCTCGATCATTGGGGGATCGTCAAAGCCGACGTCGGCATCCGCGACGGGCTCATCCATGCGATCGGCAAGGCCGGCAATCCCGACATCCAGCCCGGCGTGACGATCGTCATCGGCCCCGGCACCGAGGTGATCGCCGGCGAGGGCAAGATCCTCACCGCCGGCGGCTTCGACACCCACATCCATTTCATCGCGCCGCAGCAGATCGAAGAGGCGCTGGCGAGCGGCGTGACCTCGATGCTGGGCGGGGGCACCGGCCCGGCGACCGGCACGCTCGCCACCACCTGCACGCCGGGACCTTGGCACCTCGCGCGGATGATCGAGGCGGCCGACGATTTCGCGATGAATCTCGGCTTCGCCGGCAAGGGCAACGCCAGCAAGCCGGCGGCGCTGGTCGAGCAGGTCGAGGCGGGCGCCTGCGCGCTGAAGCTGCACGAGGACTGGGGCACGACGCCGGCGGCGATCGACTGCTGCCTTTCCGTGGCGGACGACTATGACGTGCAGGTGATGATCCACACCGACACGCTCAACGAATCCGGCTTCGTCGAGGACACGATCAAGGCGTTCAAGGGCCGCACCATCCACGCCTTCCACACCGAAGGCGCCGGCGGCGGCCACGCGCCTGACATCATCAAGGTCGCAGGCCTCGCCAACGTGCTGCCGTCGTCGACCAATCCGACCCGGCCCTACACTCGCAACACGCTCGACGAACACCTCGACATGCTGATGGTCTGCCACCACCTCGACCAGGGCATCCCCGAGGACCTCGCCTTCGCCGAGAGCCGCATTCGCAAAGAGACCATCGCCGCCGAGGACATCCTGCACGACCTCGGCGCGCTGTCGATGATGTCGAGCGACAGCCAGGCGATGGGCCGGGTCGGCGAGGTGATCATCCGCACCTGGCAGACGGCGGACAAGATGAAGCGCCAGCGTGGGCCGCTCGACGGCGACGGGCCGGACAACGACAATTTCCGCGCCAAGCGCTACATCGCCAAATACACCATCAACCCCGCCATCGCCCATGGCGTGTCGAAGCACATCGGCTCGGTCGAGAAGGGCAAGCTCGCCGACCTGGTGCTGTGGAGCCCGGCGTTCTTCGGCGTGAAACCCGACCTCGTCGTTAAGGGCGGCGCGATCGCTTGCGCCCAGATGGGCGACCCCAACGCCTCGATCCCGACGCCGCAGCCGATCCACTATCGGCCGATGTTTGGCGGGTTCGGCCGCGCGCGGACAGGAACGTCGCTGACCTTCGTCTCCGGCGCCGCGATCGAGAAGGGCCTGGCGCGCAAGCTCAAGGTCGCCAAGCGCCTGGTCGCGGTCGAGAACACGCGCGGTAAGATCGGCAAGAAGAGCCTGATCCACAATTCCGCAACCCCGAAGATCACCGTCGACCCGGAGACCTACGCGGTGACGGCGGACGGCGTGCTGCTGGTCTGCGAGCCGGCCGACAAGCTGCCGATGGCGCAGAGGTATTTCTTGTTTTGAGGGGGAGGCAGGTCTGGAACGCGGACGAGGGATTTCAGCGGGATAGGCGCCAAAAAGTGACCGGGTGACGAGAGGCGGCTCAATCGGGATCACTTGGGGGCAGCACCGTAAGTACAATGGCGGTATGTGTTGTAAGCGTCGCTCGCTCAGGGCACCCCGCTTCGGAAGGTCAGTCTACAATCAGTCCTCGCAATGGCTCGTAATAGTAATGGAGGTTATTATGAGCGTCTATGTGGCGAGTACTAACTGGCGTGATGAAGGATGGCTGCGTATCGCGGAGTAAATAGCAATTAACGACTTAAATTGCAGCAGACGTTAAAGTTGTCTTTAGCGCGAAAGCTCGCCACTCGATAACTCCTGTGTCACAATCCCAAAAAAATTCTCAGCCGACACCCCAGCGATCTCAATGCACAATCTCTCTAGATTTATTAGACAGAACAATCCATTTCTAGGATTTACAATTCCAATGTTATTTATAATATATTGCTTCGATCCATAGTTAAGCGCAGCGTACACAACCGCCTGTTTAATATCTGTACTCCGGAACGTTCTTTGGACGGTCTTAATTTCATAAATTGTGTCGCCGGCAATGACATCGCCTTCCGAATTATCAACGAAACCGCATCCCGAGAATATTGGCTTTAGTATCAGTTGCCGCGGCCTAGCCCTAAAAAACTTTACAAGTCGATCGGAAATTATCAAGACTTCGTCTAGTTCATGTTTTGTGCACTTCTGAGTAATGTCTAAACCTTGACTTGCGTACGGTGCGAGGCGCTTTTCCGTCCAAACCCATGCGGCCTCCGTAATTTCCGCATTCGATCTTTTCGTTCCTGTCCGGTTTTCCACGGTTCGCTCAACAAACAACGAGAATGCGAATTCTGCAATCAACGCAGCCCTGGAGCCCCCAGAACTAGGCAACGGCGGCTCAAAACGCTCCACGCTCTCCAAATTGAGTCGCCGAACGAAATGCTCACATGTTGGCGCGGCTTCGCTCCAAAACGCATTGTATGAGCTGGCGAAGCTCTTCGCATCGATCACAGCGGAATCCTCCACTTCGGATCATTGGCCTTTTGGCCCGCCCAATCGAGTATGAAGGTCTCTAATGGGTTGAACTCC
>NZ_JBEKVH010000125.1:0-22423 GCF_049514155.1 Roseiarcus sp.
AAGATTCCATGGGAGGTGGATAGCGGCCGATTCTGTCGCCAGACTGAGGCTGTGAACCCACTCACTCTGGAGGCATCGATGTCAATTGACGCTCGCGAAGAAACCGCCGCTATCCGCACGCAGTTTGGCGCCATTTTCGTTTCGTTGGAATTGAGCCGATCGCTTTGGCTGATCACTTCGCTTTCGCCGGGCGGCGGGGAGAAGATGTCGCGGCATGACGTGCCGGCGGGAGACGTGGCGGGACTGCTGGCGCGGTTTGCCGAACTCAGGAGCAAAGCGCGGGGGCGGACGGGAACGCTCTATCCGATCATCGCCATCCACGAAGCGGGGCTGGACGGATTCTGGATCGACCGGGTTCTGCGGCAGGAGGGGATCGAGAGCTACGTCGTCGACGCCGCCTCGATCGCGGTTTCGCGCCGGCGGCGGCGGGCCAAGACGGACAAGATCGACGGCGAGGCGCTGGTGCGGGCGCTGTTGGCCTTCAAGCGCGGCGAACCGCGGGTGTGCTCGATGGTGCGCGCGCCGACGCCCGAAGAGGAGGACCGTCGCCGCATTTGTCGCGAGCGCAAGGCGCTGATTGCCGAGCGCGTGCGGCACGTCAATCGGATCAAGGGATTGCTGTTTTCCCAAGGGGTCGGCGATTATGAGCCGTTGCGCCGCGATCGTCGCCGAGCGCTCGAGGCGCTTGGCGCCGGCGACGGACGGCCGCTCGGGGTGAATTTGAAGGCGCAAATCGGGCGCGAGTTGGATCGGCTCGAATTGCTGCTCGATCAGATCCGGGCCGTCGAAGCCGCGCGCGACGCGTTGTTGGCCGAAGCGGTCGAGGCCGAAGCGGCGCCCTTGCCTGCGACGGCGTCCTCACCTGCGACGACGCCCTCGCCAGCGAGGATGTTGCTGCGCCTGAAGGGCGTCGGTCCGGAGTTCGCCGCCATTCTGTGGACGGAGGGGCTCTGCCGCTCCTTCGCCAATCGCCGGCAGATCGCCGCTTATGCAGGCTTGGCGCCGACGCCATGGCGGAGTGGGACGATCGAGCGCGAACAGGGCGTGTCGAAGGCCGGCAACCCGCGCCTGCGTACGACGATGATCCAACTGGCCTGGCTGTGGCTGCGCCATCAGCCGCAGTCGGCCCTGGCGCGCTGGTTCCACCAGCGGCTTTCCGGCGCCGGAAAAGGCAGGCGCAAGACGACGATCGTCGCACTCGCCCGCAAACTGCTCGTCGCGCTGTGGAAGTTCGCCAGCGCCGGCGTCGTCATCGAGGGCGCCCTCATGAAGGGCGGCGCCGCGAACGGCTGAGCGCGCCTCGTCCGACACCAGAATCCCCATCCGCCGAGGCCCGATCAGCCTCGGTCGATCCGGGCAGGCGGGCCGATGGATTGCATGGCTTCAAAAGCCGCAGCGAAGAATGGTCTCGCCCTCTCGAGCCCTCGCCGCCGAAAGCGGAATCAGGGTGCGCCGCTCAAACGCGACGACCGAATGTGAGTTTGTTCTGGCCTTCAACCAGATCGCTCAAACCGGCTCGAACCAGGATCGCCAATCACGCGCCAAAGGACGCAACCGCTGCTGGAAAATCCCCCTTGACGAATACATTCCCCATGTGAGCAATCCAGACTTGACGAATACATTCCCCATGTGAGCAATCCAGACTAAGCGTCCGCCGCAATCCCTAAGTCTGGATTGCTTACCCCCGGACTTGATCCGGGGGTTGCTCGCAATGACGTCGGAGATGATTCGACTTCAATGCAACGCGCGCTAGCGGCGGCGCGCTTCGACGACGCGAAGGCTCTCGGCGAACGCCGCCTCGACGCTCATCTTGGTGGTGTCGAGGCGGACGGCGTCGGGGGCGGCCTTCAGCGGCGCGTCGGCGCGCTCGGAATCGCGCGCGTCGCGCTTGACGATCTCGGCGAGGATCGCCGCGTAGTCGGCCTTCTCGCCGCGCCCGGCGAGCTCGAGCGCGCGCCGCTGCGCGCGCGTTTCCGCGCTGGCGGTGACGAAGATCTTGGCGTCGGCCTCGGGGCAGATCACCGTGCCGATGTCGCGGCCATCGAGCACCGCGCCGCCCGGCCGGCGGGCGAAATTGCGCTGCGCCTCGATCAGCGCGGCGCGCACCTCGGGCATCGCCGCGACGATCGACGCCGCCTCGCCCATCTGGCGGCCGCGCAGGCTTTCCTCGTCGAACTCGGTCAAACCGAGGCCGCGCGCCGCGGCGACCGCGGCGTCGACGTCGTGCAAGTCGCGGTCGGCGGCGATCAGGCTCGCCGCGACGGCGCGGTAGAGCAGCCCGGTGTCGAGATGCGGCAGGCCGTAATGGGCCGCCAGCCGCCGCGCCAACGTGCCCTTGCCCGACGCCGCCGGTCCGTCGATTGCGATGATCATCTCCCGCCCGCCCTCTGACGCCCCGCGCTCATAAGGCCTCGCGCCGCCGCTGTCACCCTAACGAAGGGATTGACGAAGCCGCCCGCGACCGGCTGGTATGACGGATACGCGACGCCGCGCCGCGCCGAAGACAAGAATACGCGGGAGAACGCCGATGGACCTGACGAAAGCGCAGAAGCGCACCGTGCTCGCCGCCTATCTCGGCTGGACGCTCGACGCTTTCGACTTCTTCCTGCTGACCTTCGTCATCAAGGACATCGCCAAGGAATTCGGCGTTGGCGTGCCCGAGGTCGCCTATGCGCTGTTCCTGACGCTGGCGATGCGCTTCATCGGCGCCTTCGTGTTTGGTCGCATCGGCGACAAATGGGGACGCAAGCCGGCGCTGATGCTCGACATCGTCTGCTATTCGGTGATCGGCGCCGCCGCCGCCTTTTCGCCCAACCTGACGATCTTCCTCATTCTCAGGGCGCTGTTCGGCGTGGCGATGGGCGGCGAATGGGGCCTCGGCTCGTCGCTGGCGATGGAATCGATCCCGCCGCAGGCGCGCGGCCTGATCTCCGGCGTGCTGCAGTGCGGCTATCCGAGCGGCTTCCTGCTCGCTTCGATCGCCTACGGCCTGCTCTACGGCCGCACGTTCGGCGACTTCACCTTCGGCTGGCGCCCGCTGTTCCTGCTCAGCGTCCTGCCTGCCTTCGTCACCCTGTTCATCCGCGCCGCGGTGCCGGAATCGCCGGCGTTCGAGGCGGCGCAGAAAGTCGAGCAGCGAGCCGGCCTGTGGGAGACGATCCAGGCGAATTGGGGCCTGGTGCTCTATTCGGTCGTGCTGATGATGGCGTTCAATCTGTTCAGCCACGGCACCCAGGATCTCTACCCGACCTTCCTGCAGAAGCAGTTGAACCTCGCGCCGGCGACGGTGAGCTGGATCACCATCGTCGCCAATCTCGGCGCGATCGCCGGCGGCCTGTCGTTCGGCTACATCTCGGAGAAGATCGGCCGCGTCAACGCAATCACCATCGCCGCGCTGATCGCGCTGCCGGCCCTGCCGCTGTGGGCCTTTTCGACCACGCCGGCGATGCTGGCGGCGGGCGCCTTCGTCATGCAGATCGCGGTGCAGGGCGCGTGGGGCGTGGTGCCGGCCCATCTCAACGAACTGTCGCCCGGCGCGGTGCGCGCGACCTTGCCGGCCTTCGTCTATCAGGCCGGCAATTTTCTCGCCTCCTACAACGGCCCGTTCCAGGCCAAGCTCGCCGAAGCGCACGGCGGCGATTATTCCTATGCGCTGGCGCTGGTCGCCGGAATCGTCGCGGTCGCGCTCGTCGTCATCATCCGCTTCAGCCCCGAGAAGCGCGGCGAGACGCTGCACGCGCATTGAGGGCGGGGCGCCGCTCCCCTCTCCCGGAAGGAAAGGGGTTACAGCTTCGCCACCACCGCCAGGCGGGTGACTTTGCCGTCCTGGAACGCCTTGAGGAAGGCGTCGTAATCCTTGAACGACACGCAACCGTTCGAATCGCCGTTCGGCCCGAGCATGTAGGTATGCGCGAGCAGGCCGGCGCGGCCGTAGATCGAGCCGTCGCCGCCGACCGGCACCAGCCGCAGCGCCGCCACGCCGTGAAAGAGCTCTTCGCGCGCCCGCAGATCGTAGACGTGCGGCGGCGTCGCGCCGCGCATGCGCACATCGACGTGGCGGGGATCGTCGAGATATTCGCCAAGGCCGGAATGGGCTTCCAGCCGCGTTCCGTCGGGCAGGTAAACCGTGCGCGCCGAGATGTCGTAGACGGCGGTGGCGCCGTCGTAACCGGCCGGCGGCGAAGACCGGGAGAAGACCGAAAAGCCCGAAGCCGAATCGCGGAGGGGACTGGATTGTTCGCGGACAGCCGCGGTCTCCGGCGAGGCGTAGGCGAGCGACGGACCGGCGGGCGCAGTGGACCGGCCGAGGCCGAACAACTTCTGAAATGCGTTGCCGTCGCCGACCCGCGGCGCGGCGGAGGCGGCGCGCTCGAGCGGCCGCGGCGCACTGCGCGCGGTCGGGACGAAAGCGGCGGATTCAGCCGGCTGCGCCGGCGGCAGCGGCGCGGCGTCGTCGATACGCGCGACGTCGCGCTCGGGCGGCAAGGGCGCGGCGGGCGGAACGACGACCGACGCGGCCACGGCGGGCGCCGCTTCTCCGAGCCGCGCCTGCAACGGCATGGCGGGCGCCGGCGACGGCGCATCGGACTCGGGCCGGACATCGACCAGCGCGCCGAAAGGGTTGGACTCAGCCTGCCGCAGCGGCGGCGAGGGCGCTGCGGCGAAAGCGATCAGACCGCCGTACGGGTTGGCGACCCGAGGCCGCGGCGGCGGCGAATCGGCCGCCCAGCGGACGACGACGGATTGCGGCGCCGTGACCGGCGGCGACGACAGAACCCACGCCCCAAATCCGGCGGTGAGGGCCACCGCCGCGCAGCCGCAAAGCAACGGCGGAAGAATCGGATTGGCATCACGCCCACGCTGAGGCAACGCCTCATCGAAGATCGGCCCGTTCTCCCGCATCGCCAACCTACGCCCACGCTCCGCACCGCACAGGCGCCGAATTTGAACGAAACCGGTTCACGCTCGATTAACCGCGTCCGCGGACCTGCGATCGGCGCGCGCTCCGCGGCGACCGCCGAATGCGCCGGCGACGCGAACATGTCGAAGCGCCTCGCCGCGTCGCAAGTGTGGCGCTGAATCCAAGACGCGCGACCAACGCTTGGCGTTGCATCGCGGGTTGATGCGTGGCGGATCGGTTCTCGGCCTCGCGCAGATATCCAAAAGTATTTGATAACGTATCGCAGTTATGATTGCGCCACGAGGGAGTCGAATTTGTTTCCGTAATGGAAATCCGGAGATAACGGTGAGATCGTCACTCTGGCGTCCAACAACAACGAAGATCGCAGGCGCGTTCAAATCCGCTTTCGAGACGCGTTCCTCGCGAGATCTGATTATCATTGTCTCTGTCGTTATTTTCTTTATCGCGCTCGACATATTCGCGGGCCTCGACATCGGCGAGATGTTTCTCGCGATGGCGCAATTCGTGCGACAGTATGATTATTTGGGTTTGGACGACGTTTTCGGTCTCTATGTATTCGTCAGTATCGGGGTGATCATTTTCAGCCTTCGCCGCATGCAGGATCTTTCGCGAGAGGTCAGGGCGCGCCGCGCCGCGGAGCAGATCGCGCACAATCTCGCGCGCCACGATCCGCTCACCGGCCTGCCAAACCGCCGATTCTTCTCCGAGAAGCTCGATCACGCTCTCGAGTCCGCGGCCGCTGAAACGCGCGGGACGGCCGTGCTGATGATGGATCTCGACGGCTTCAAACCGATCAACGACATCTACGGTCACGCCGCCGGCGATAAGGCCCTGACGGTGTTCGCCGAACGCGTGTCGAACATCACCCGCGCCGACGCGCTGCTGGCCAGGGTCGGCGGCGACGAGTTCGCGATCATTCAGCCGGACATCGCCTCGCTCGACGATCCTACGCGGCTAGCCCGGCGCATCGTCGTCGCCCTCAGCGAGCCGATCCAGATTGCCGGCGCGGCGTTGAAACTGGGGGTCGGGATCGGGATTGCGATTGCGCCCGACGACGGCGCGACACGCGATGAACTCATGCGCCGCGCCGATCGCGCCCTCTATCGGGCCAAGGCTGAAGGCGTGTCGACGATCCGATTTTTCGAGCCGCAGATGGATGCGAATATGGAACGCCGCATGGCGATGGAGAAGGGATTGCGCGCGGCGCTGGCGGCCAAGGCGATCGTCCCGCACTATCAGCCGTTGGTTTCGCTCGAAGACAATCGCATCATCGGCTTCGAAGCGCTGGCGAGATGGGACAGCGCCGAGTTCGGTCAGGTCGCGCCGGACGTGTTCATCCCGATCGCCGAGGAATGCGGACTGATTGGCGAACTCGGAGATCAGATGCTGCGTCAGGCCTGCCGCGACGCGGGCGCTTGGCCCAAAGACATAAAGGTCGCGGTCAACCTCTCCGCGATTCAATTGCGCGACGACACGTTGGGGCTGCGAATTCTATCCATCCTTGCCGAAACGGAACTGCCGCCGCATCGACTTGAACTCGAGCTGACCGAGAGCGCGCTCGTCGACAATTTCAGCAAGGCGCGGCGCGCGATCGAGCCGTTGCGGCAAGCGGGGGTTCGAATCGCGCTCGATGATTTCGGCACGGGTTATGCGACGATCGCGCAGTTGCGAATGCTTCATCTCGACAAAATCAAGATCGACCGCAGCTTCGTCGACCTTGTCTGCAAGGACCCGGAAAGTCTGGCGATCGTTCGAGCGATTCTTGGTCTGGCGAGCGGCTTCGGCCTTTCGACGCTCGCCGAAGGCATAGAAGACGCCCAACAGCTCGCTTGTCTGAAGGAAACCGGCTGCCTCGAAGGACAGGGGTATCTGTTCGGCAAAGCAGAGCCGGCGAGCGAAATCCTGAAGCTGCTGAAAGCGGATCCGCGCGCGTCAGCGGCCTGACCCCGGGACCGGGAGAATTTCCGACGGCGGCCATTGGGCGCAGTTTCCCGGCGGGCGTCGCTTCCCCATCGAATCCCTTCGCCGTCGCCGCGAGCGACAGCGAGATCGTCCGAGCTGACGGATTTGCGGCGGCGGCAGAGTCGGAATCGCGTGGCGATCGCTCACGACGATTGGCGAAGGCGATTTCGTCTCCAGACGACTGGGCTGCTCTAGATCTTCGCCACCACCGCGAGGCGGGTGACCTTGCCGTCCTGGAACGCCTTAAGGAAGGCGTCGTAGTCCTTGATCGACACGCAGCCGTTCGAATCGCCGTTGTCGCCCATCATGAACGGATGGGCGAGCAGGCCCGCTCGGCCGTAGACCGCCTCTTCGCCGCCGACCGGAACCAGCCGGATCGCCGCCACGCCGTGGAACAGCGATTCGCGCGGCTGCAGGTCGTAGAGATCGGGCGGGGTCGCGCCGCGTAGATGCTCGTCGACGTGACTGGGGTCGTCCATGTACTCGCCGAGGCCTGAATGCGCCTCGATCTTGGTTCCGTCGGGCATGTAGAGTGCGCGCGCGGTGATGTCGTAGACGGCGGTGTGGTCGTCGTAGCCGGCCGGCCGCGTCGGTTGCGGGCTGAAGATCGAGAAGATCGACGTTTTCGCCGGCGCGGCGGGCGTGGCGAGATTGGTCGCATCAGGCGCGGCGTAGGCGAGCGCGGGCGCTTCGAGCGAACGGCTGGGGCCGAGCGCCTTGTCGGGCGCGGGCGATTCGAGCGCGGCGAATTCGGTCGGTCGCGCCGGCGGCAGCGGCGCCGAATCGTCGACGCTCGCCACCTCGCGCCTGGGCGGCAGCGGCGCATTGAGCAGGGCGGGGGGCGCCGCCGCGACGGCGGCCGGCGCCGCTTCGAGCGGGGCGACGGCCGGGCCGAGCGAGCGGCTGGCGCCGAGCGCCGCATCCGCCGCGGCGGGCGCCGAATCGGGGAAGGACGCGACCAGCGGCCCGTAGACGTTGGGGTCGCCGCTGCGAAGCGTGGGCTCAGGCGCGGCGAATTCGACCAGGCCGCCGAACGGATTGGCGACGGCGCGGGCGGGCTTTGAAACGGGCGGGCGCTCGACGGCGGCGCGGGCGACGACAATTGACGATTCGGCGGGCGGAGACGGCGGCGAGACGAACCAGACGCCAAAGCCGCAGACGGCCGCCAAGGCGACGCCGCCGGTGAAAATCGGCAACAAATCCGCGCGCAGATCTTGTCCGCGGGACGAGGGCGCATCCAACAGGTACGGCGTTATTGTCGTCATGCCCAGCCCTAGCTCACGCCCTCCATACGCCGAGTCTGCGGGGGAGATGTTTACGCCGGATTAACCGCAAGCGCCACTCCCCCGCCCTTCGCCGACCTTGCCGCGCCGCCAGGTCCGCGGCGCGCCGTCAATGTAGCTTAGCATAAGAAAGGACTGGGGAAACAGTCCGCCCCGCCAGGGCGCCGGCGCGCGCCGTCTCTGGAATGTCGATCGGGGGCGGTCAAGCGCGTCTCCCCTCTCGCGAACGAGAGGGGGGCGAGCGCTAATCGACGAAGGTCACGCCTTCGGTCGCCGGTTCGAGCGCCTTGGCTGCGCCCTTCTCGCCGCGACTGTCGCAACCCTGAATGATCATGTCGATCGTCGCCTTGACGTGCTCGTCTTCGGGCGGCCAGTGGAGATCGGGAAACGCGAGGCGAAGCGCGACCGGACCGGAAACCGCCGCCCACATCGCCAGCGCGGCCGCCTCGGGACGCCAGTTGTCCCGAACCAGTCGCGCCAGCGCCGCCGCCTCGAAGCGGTTGGCGAGTCGTTCCAGCAGGCCGTCGCGCGTGGCGAAGCGGTTGTCGTCGTCGCTCGGACAAGGACGCAGCGACTTGCGCATGAAGATGATGCGATAGTCGTCAGGACGACGCAGCCAGAAGCGCATGTAAGCGGAGAGGATCGCGCGCAATCGCTCGACCGGATCCGACCTTTCGGCGCCCTCGGGGTCGGCGGCCGCAAGCGCAGCGGCGAGGCTCCGCCAGGCCTCTTCGGCCAGCGAGTCCAGCATCTCCTCTTTGGATGCGAAATAAACGTAGAGCGCCGTCTGGGAGATGCCGACGCGCGCGGCGATCTGCCGGGTCGTGACGTTCTCGACGCCGTGCTCCAGGAACAATTCGCGCGCCGCCTTGAGGATCTCGGCCGGCCGTTCGCATCCGGCGCCGCGCGCCTTGCGATGGTCGAGCGAGATCACATATTCACGGCGTGACGGCGATTGCATGGCGTTCTTCGACATATCTGCCCCCGGCCCGCATCCGTTGCGCCTGTCTTATCTGGGCTTCCTAGCCTGATTAGCAGGGCGGACGCTATGTTTGTCAAACCTCCGATTTCAGGATTCCCGTCCGAACTTAGTCCCCTGCGCCGGCCGCGAACGGCCGGCGCGGGGGGACGACCGACTTAGCGGCCGCGGTGATAGAGGCTCGGGCTGACGTCCTGCGCCTGGTCGACCGCCTGAGCGCGGAAGTCGCGCAAGTCGCCTGTGCCGTAAGGCGCAGTGACCGACGACATGCGGGCAAGATGATCCTGCCACTGCTCGGTGGTCGGAACGGCCGAAGCCTGGGCGACGCCGAGGGCGAGGATCAGCGCCGAAGCGCCGAGGACTGCAAATTTACGCATTGTGGTTCTCCGTTTTCAGTGTGGGGCCGACTTAGCGGCCGCGGTGATAGAGGCTCGGGCTGACGTCCTGCGCCTGGTCGACCGCCTGAGCGCGGAACCCGGCGAAGTCGCTGGTGGCGGACGGCGCGGCGGCCGAATTCTCGGTGGCGACATGAGCCTGCCACTGCTCGGTGGACGGAATCGCCGAAGCCTGGGCGACGCCGAGGGCGAGGATCAGCGCCGAAGCGCCGAGGACTGCAAAATTACGCATGGAAGTTCTCCTTTTGATATGTGAGCGATGATCTCTGTTCGTTGCTCACTGTTCATTGAACATGATGTGTCCAAGCCGGCTTTCAAGGGGGCCGCGTTCAACTGGACGTGATTTAGCGGCCGCGGCGATAGAGGCTCGGAGTCTGGTCGGCCGCCTGATCGACGGCCAAAGCGCGGAACCCGGCGAAATCGCTGGTGGCGGACGGCCCGGCGGCGGAATTCTCGGTGGCGACGTGCGCCTGCCACTGCTCGGTGGACGGAATCGCCGAAGCCTGGGCGACGCCGAGGGCGAAGATCAGCGCCGAAGCGCCGAGGACTGCAAAGTTGCGCATTGTGAATCTCCTGGTTCGATATGTGATCGACGATAACTGTTCATTGATCACTGCGCACTGAACATGTGGCGTCCAGCCCGCCTTTCAAGGGGGCGGCGTTCAACTGAATGCGATCGGGGGCGCTCGCCCTTTCGAGAGCGAGAGGGCGCAGGGGGGGGCAGGAACGGGCTTTGCTCTCCCTTTGGGAGAGGGGTTCTAGCAGGCTGTTGAAAAACTGATTTTCGCCGCACTTTGATTCGTGAAGGGTCCGGTTTTGATTCCGGTTCGTTCACGGTTTTCGATTGGCCTCTGGGACTTTTTCAACACCCTGCTAGAGCGGAGAGCGGGTCAATCCAAGCACAAAATGCTCTAGCGGCGCTTTCCGCCTCTCGGCCGCGCTTCGCCGCCGCCCCAGTTGTGGGGGCCCATGTCGGCGTCGGTCGGCTTGCGCGGGCGATTCGACGGCCGGCCCGGAGCGGGTTCGGCGAAACCGCCGCCCGCCGCGGCGACCGCCTCCTGGCGCGCCAGCGGATCGTCGCCGACGGCGAGCTCGACCGCCTGCAGGCGCTTGATCTCGTCGCGCAGCCGCGCTGCCTCCTCGAATTCGAGGTCGCCCGCCGCCGCCTTCATCCGCTTGTCGAGGTCGGCGATGGTCGCCTGGAGGTTGTGGCCGATCGGCGCGGCACCGGCGAGGCCGAAATCGACGGTGACGTGGTCGGCCTCGTAGACCGAGCCGAGGATGTTCTGGATGCCGCGCTTGATCGTCTCCGGCGTGATGTCGTTGGCCTCGTTGTAGGCCTGCTGCTTGGCGCGGCGGCGGTTGGTCTCCTCCATCGCGCGCTGCATCGAGCCGGTCACCACGTCGGCGTAGAGGATGACCTTGCCCTCGACGTTGCGCGCGGCGCGGCCGATCGTCTGCACCAGCGAGGTCTCGGAGCGCAGGAAGCCCTCCTTGTCGGCGTCGAGGATCGCCACCAGCGCGCATTCGGGAATGTCGAGGCCTTCGCGCAGCAGGTTGATGCCGACCAGCACGTCGAAGGCGCCGAGGCGGAGGTCGCGGATGATCTCGATCCGCTCCAGCGTCTCGATGTCGGAATGCATGTAGCGCACCCGCACGCCGTTCTCGTGCAGGTATTCGGTCAGATCCTCGGCCATGCGCTTGGTCAGCGTCGTCACCAGCGTGCGAAAGCCGGCTAACGCAACGCGCTTGACCTCGCCGAGCAGGTCGTCGACCTGGCTGCGGGCCGGGCGCACCTCGACCGGCGGGTCGATCAGGCCGGTCGGGCGGATCACCTGCTCGACGAAGGCGCCCGCCGTCCGCTCCATCTCCCACTTGCCCGGCGTCGCCGAGACATAGACGCTCTGCGGCCGCATCACGTCCCATTCCTCGAAGCGCAGCGGCCGGTTGTCCATGCACGAGGGCAGACGGAAGCCGTATTCGGCCAGCGTCGCCTTGCGGCGATAGTCGCCGCGATACATGCCGCCGATCTGCGGCACGGTGACATGGCTCTCGTCGCAGAAGACGAGCGCGTTGTCGGGCAGGTATTCGAACAGGGTCGGCGGCGGCTCGCCGGGCCGACGGCCGGTCAGGTAGCGCGAATAATTCTCGATGCCGGCGCAGGAGCCGGTCGCCTGCAGCATTTCGAGATCGAATAGCGTGCGCTGTTCGAGCCGCTGCGCCTCCAACAGCCGCCCCTGGCCGATCAGCTGATCGAGCCGGACTTTGAGCTCGCGCTTGATCGCGTCGATCGACTGCAGCAGCGTCGGCCGCGGCGTGACATAGTGGCTGTTGGCGTAGATCTTGACGAATTCGAGCTCCTGCGTCTTCTGCCCGGTCAGCGGATCGAATTCGGCGATTTGCTCGATCTCGTCGCCGAAGAAGCCGATGCGCCAGGCGCGGTCCTCGTAATGGGCGGGGAACAGCTCGATCGTGTCGCCGCGAACGCGGAACAGGCCGCGGCCGAAATCGGCCTGGCTGCGCTTGTATTGCAGCGCGACGAGGTCGGCGATGACCTGGCGCTGGTCGACCTTGTCGCCGACGGCAAGCGAAAAGGTCATCGCGGTGTAAGTCTCGACCGAGCCGATGCCGTAGATGCAGGAGACCGAGGCGACGATGATCACGTCGTCGCGCTCCATCACCGCGCGCGTCGCGGCGTGGCGCATGCGGTCGATCTGCTCGTTGATCGACGATTCCTTCTCGATATAGGTGTCCGAGCGCGGGACGTAGGCCTCCGGCTGGTAATAGTCGTAGTAGGAGACGAAGTACTCGACCGCGTTGTCGGGGAAGAAGCTCTTGAACTCCCCGTACAGCTGCGCCGCCAGCGTCTTGTTGGGGGCGAGGATCAACGCCGGGCGCTGCGTCGCCTCGATCACCTTGGCCATGGTGAAGGTCTTGCCCGAGCCGGTGACGCCGAGCAGCACCTGGTCGCGCTCGTGAGCGACGATTCCCTTGACCAATTCGTCGATCGCGTGCGGCTGGTCGCCCTTGGGCTCGAATTCCGAGGCGATCTTGAACCGCCGACCGCCTTCCGACTTGTCCGGCCGCGGCGGTCGGTGCGGCGTCCACGCCGGGCGGTCGCGGATGTTGGGGTCGCCGAGTTCGAGCAGCGTCTTCAGCGATTCGGCTGACGCGGTCGCGCCGGTCAGGCCGCGCGGATGCGGCTCGGCGACTGCCGCGAAGCGCGCCTGCGGCGCTTCGCCGAAGGCTTGCGGGCCGGAGGTTTGCGGCTTGTCGACCAGGGCCGGATTGAGCAGCGCGGCGAGGTGGTCGTCGAGCGGATGGACCTCCGGCCGCGCGGCCTTGGCGCGACTCGGGCGAGGCCCGGGCTTGGCGGGTTTGGGCATGACGCGAATATGGGGGCAAAGCGCGGCCGAGGGAAGGCGGGGCGAGGGGACCGCGCCGGTCGGCTAGTGGGCAAGTGGCACGCCGCCGCCTGCGCGCTTGGGCGGTTTGGGCGCGATCCAGACCAGCGCCGCCGTCGCGAGCTGGAGGAGGCCGACGATGAGGAAGGTCCGGTTGGTCGCCAGCATCACGCTTTGGCCTTGGACCATGAGATCGAGCAGATTGAGCGCCTTGTCGTGGCCCATGCCCGTCGCCGCCGCGGCGTCGAGCAGGGCGCGCGGCCGCAATTCGCCGGCGAGAGTCGCGCCGCTGGCCCGGATCTGATTGTTCCACAGCGCGACGATCGCGGCGGTGGAAAGGGCGCTCGCCAGCGTGCGGATGAAGTTGAACAGGCCGGCGCCGGAGGCGACGTCCTTCTCCTCCAACGAGCTGGTCGACATATCCATCAGCGGGATGACGCTCATGATCATGCCGGCGCCGAACACGAGCTGCGGCCACATCAACTGCCAGAACGTCATCTGGTCGTTGTAGCCGACACGCATCAACGACGCGCCGGCGCTGAGCGAGAGCCCCAGACAGGCGACGGCGCGATAGTCGACGCGCGTCATCAGGGCGGTCGTCACCGGCGCGGCGACGATCATCGTGACGCCGGCTAAAGCGGAATTGTAGCCCGCCGAGGTCGCGGTGTAGCCCATGCTGGTCTGCAGCCACAGCGGCACCAATACGATGGAGCCGAAGGTGGCGCCGAACGCCACGGCGATCACCGCCATCGACACCGTGAACCCGCGATTGGCGAACACGCTCAGATTGACGATCGGTCGTCGATCGGTCGTTTCCCAGATGACGAAGGCGGCGAGCCCGATGAGCGTGACGATCAGCAGCGCGACGACGAATTGGGAATTGAACCAGTCCTTGTCCTGGCCGACGCCGAGCATGGTCTGCAGCGCGGCCACCCAGACGACCAGAAGCGCGAGCCCGGCGAAATCGACCGTCGCCTTGACGGTCGGCGTTTCGTACGGCGTCAGAATCCTCCAGGCGCCCAAGGCGATGACCGCGGCCAGCGGCGCCTTGATGTAGAAGGCCCACGGCCAGCTCC
Source organism: Roseiarcus sp. (assembly GCF_049514155.1). Classification (GTDB taxonomy): domain Bacteria; phylum Pseudomonadota; class Alphaproteobacteria; order Rhizobiales; family Beijerinckiaceae; genus Roseiarcus. The sequence continues at coordinate 14,021 of NZ_JBEKVH010000125.1, forward strand.
AATGGTCGCCGATCAGGCCGCCGATCACCGGGCCGGCGATCGGCGCGAGAATGCTCGCAATCGACCAGACCGCCAGCGCGGCGTTAGCTCGGCGTTTGGGGACGATGCCGAGCAGCAGGGTCTGCGAAATGGGGATCAGCGGCCCGCCGCAGACCCCCAGCGCGACCCTGAAGGCAATCAGCATGTCGAGCGACGTCGCCATGCCGCACAGCACGGAGAAGGCGCCGAAGCCGGCGACGCAGAGCACGAACACTCTCACCGGCCCGAACCGCTCGGTCAGCCAGCCGGTCAAGGGAACCATGATCGCCTCGGCGACGCCGTAGCCGGTGATCACCCAGGTGCCCTCGCTCGGCGAGGAGGCGAGGCCGCCGGCGATGTGCGGCACCAGGACATTGGGGATGGTCAGGTCGAGCACCGCGAGAAAATTGCCCGCCGCCAGGATCAGCACGATCGCCAACAGCGCGACGCCGTGCGGCTCGGGTCGCACGGGGGCGACGGTTTGGGCGGCGAGGCGGCTCACGACAGTCTCCGCCGGCTCACTTCGACAATTCGATGGCGACCGACATCGACAGGCCGACGCGCAGCGGGTGGTCCTTCAATTCGCCGGGATCGAGCGTGATTCGCACCGGCACGCGCTGGACGACCTTGATCCAATTGCCGGTCGCGTTCTGCGCCGGGATGACCGCGAAGGCCGATCCGGTTCCGCCGCCGACGCCTGCGACGACGCCGTGAAACGTCACCGACGAGCCGTAATAGTCCGACGTCAGCGTCGCCGACTGGCCCGGCCGCACCTCGCCGAGCTGATCCTCGGTGAAATTGGCGTCGACGTAGACGTCGGCGATCGGCACGATCGTCATCACCGGCGCGCCCGCCTGGACGCGCTGGCCGACCTGGACCTGGAGCTGCGCCACCACGCCGTCGACCGGCGCCCGGATCACGGTGCGATCGAGATTGAGTCTGGCGATTTCGAGCGCCGTCTTCGCCGCCAGCACCTCCGGATGGGTCATGACCTCGACGCCGCCGGTCAGCGCCTTCGCCCCGTCGAGCGCCGCCGCGGCGGATTCGAAATTGTTCTTCGCCGCCGACAGCTCGTCGCCCGAGACCGCGCCGGAATTGCCGAGCTTGGCGCGCCGTTCGTAATCGAGCTTGGCGCGCTCGTAGTCAGCCTGACGCGCCGCCAGGCTGGCGAAATAGCCTTGCACCCTGCGCACGGCGAGGCCGTAGGCGGCGTCGGCCTGGGCGAGCGCCAGCCTGGCGTCTTGCGGATCGATCGTCAGCAGCGCGTCGCCCTGCCTGACCAACTGCGTGTCGTGAACCGGAACGCTCGAGGCGGCGCCGCTGGTCAACGGCGTCACCAGCGCCGACGAGACGCCGACATAGGCGTTGTCGGTCGTGACATATTTCGAGGAAATCAAATACCACCGCGCCGCCGCCGCGCCCGCGGCCGCGGCGACGACGACAAACAACGCGGTGAACAGCCACCCGCGCAGCCGGCTCTTGCGCGCTTCCTTCGACTGGGCTGGCTTCGGGCGATCCGCCGCCTCGTCGCCCTTGGATTCGATGGTCGTTTCGGCGGAGGTCATGCAAGGCTCCGATGCGAAGGGAACTTCAGGAATGGGCGGCGTAGCCGCCGCCGAGCGCGAGCGCCAAGCCGACGTCGGCGGCGAAGGCCTGCGCTTGGAGATCGGCGACGGCGCGGCGTTGGGCGAGTAGCGCGTTCTCCGCCGTCAGCACGTCGGTGTAGCGCGACAGCCCGGCGTCGTAGCGCTGCTTGATCACGCGATAGCCGTTTTCGCTCTCCGCCAGCGCGGCGCGCGCGTCCTTGATCTCGACGGCGACGCCGCGTCGGTTGGCGTAGGCGTCGGCGACGTCGCGCAGGGCGTTGGCTAGCGTCCGGTCGTAGACGGCGACGGCGGCGTCGTATTCTGCTCGCGCGCCGCGGTAGACGCCCTCGTTGCGGCCGTAGTCGAAGATCGGCAGATGGATCGCCGGTCCGAACTGGCCCATCTGCGACTGATGCTGCAGCAGGTATTTGAGGTCGAACGACTGATAGCCGAACGAGCCGGTCAGATCGACGTTGGGATAGAAATTGGCGTTGGCGACGTCGATGCGGGAGGCCGCGGCCTCGGCGCCGAGGCGCGCCGCGACGATGTCCGGACGCCGTCCGATCAGATCGACCGAAAGCCTGGCGGGCAATCCGAGGCTGCGGGCCCTTTCGACCGCGGGAGGGACGATGGCGAGCCCGCGGTCCGGCCCCTTGCCGATGAGGGCCGCGAGCTGATCGCGGGTCAGCGCGATCTGGCGATCGAGCGCGTCCGCTTCGAGCTCGGCGGCGTGAAGCTGGCCGCGCGCCAGGCTCACCGCGCCCTCGTTTTCGAGGTTGGACTTCGACCGGCTCTCGACCAGCTCGGCGCTTTCCTGGCGGACGCGCACGGCGTCGCGCGCGGCCCTTTGGTCAGCGAAGAGCTGGCCCAGGTTGGCGTAGGTCTCGGCCACCGCTGCGGAAATCTGCAGACGCGCTTCGGACTGTTCCGCCGCGGCGGCCTCCGCCTCCGAGGTCGCCGCCGCCAGCGTCGCGCGATTCTTGCCGAAGAAGTCGAGCTCATAGTCGAAACCGGCGGCGATCTGACCCGCCGTGTGCCAGCCGTGTGGAAGAGCGGCTTCGGAAATGGCGGACATGCCCTGGTTGGTGCTCTGCTCTGTCTTCGTCACGCTTGCGGTTCCGACGACCGTCGGCCACAAGTTGGCTTCGGCGACCTGGGCCATCGCCGCCGCGCCGCGGGCGCGCGCCGCCGCAGCCTTGAGATCGGGCGAGTCGGCCAAAGCCTCGTCGATCAGTTGGTCAAGCTGCGAATCGCCATAGGCTTTCCACCACGCGTCCGCGGGCCAGTCGGCCTTGGGCGCGGCGAAGCTTTTGGCGTCGGCGTAGGCCGTCGGCGGCTGGACGCGCGGCGCTTCGCCGAGGTCGGGCGCGCAACCGACGAGGACGAATAGAGTGGGGATGGCGACGACCGCAGGGTGCGGGCGACCGGCCGCGCGAGCGGGGACTCTCGCGCTGACGCGGGCGTTTCCCTTTGACATATCGCCGCCATCCCCTTCTGCAAGCAATGTACCGTACGGTACGTTACCATTGCGTGAGGCGCAATTTGACGGTAGTGTCAGGCGGAGTCAATAGGGCCGTACGGTACGGTACGAGACGAGATCGGAGAGGCGAATGCGGGCGGCCCGGGCGACCGCTGCGGCGCGAAGCGACGATCGCCGCGCCGCGATGCTGGCGATCGCGCGCGCGGCCTTTCTGCGCGAAGGCTACTCTGCGGCGTCGGTGTCGGAGATCGCGGCCAAGGTCGGCGGATCGAAGGCGACGCTCTACAGCTACTTTCCTTCAAAAAGGGACCTGTTCGCCGCTGTGATCGAAGAAGAGGTCCGATTGATGCTCGCGCCCCTCTTCGAAATGAGCGAGACGCAGGGCGACGTGCGCACGGTTCTCGAGCGTTTCGCTCGGCGCTTCCTCGACATGTTGCTGAGCGAGGACACGGTCGCCTTCTACCGGCTGGTCGTCGCGGAATCGGCGCGTTTTCCGGAGATCGGCCAGGCCGCCTATCACATTGGCGTCCAGCATGGACTCGATCGCCTGGCCGACTACTTCCTCGCCGCGATGGAGCGGGGCGAGTTGCGGCGGACGGAGGCGTCGGTCGCGGTGGCGCAATTCATGGACTTGTGCGCCGGAGAACTGCACCGGAAGCGGCTGTTCGGCGTCGTCGGGGCCGACGACCGCAGCGAAGTCGAGAAGCAGGCGAAGAACGCCGTGACGACCTTTCTCGCCGCGTACGGCGCGATGAAGTGAGCCGCGCCACGCGCGCATGAACGGCGCACGCGACCGCCGGCACGGACGCCTCCGCCGGCCGGCCCCGCGGCGCGGCCTCACGCAAGTCATTCCCTAATCGACCGTTAATTCACCTTCCATAAACGAATTATCGACAATTCTATTCATCCCAAGGGTAGTAAATCCGTATCCTTACCGTACAGGCGTACCGGTCTGTGATGACGACAAGACTTGTTTCCGTTTCGGCGCTTCGCCCCGCTCGGGGCCGCGACTGCGGCTGTCCGGCCACCGGCGCGCGCCAGGAGACGCGCGGGTGACCGCGGCGTCCCTGCCCCAGCGCGAGCCGACCGAGGCTGATTCGCTCGCCGAACATCGGCGGCGCGAGACCGGCGGCGAGGACGCGTCGGTCGATTCGGCGGCCTTCGCCCAGATGGACGCCGGCCGGCGGCTCGCTCATCTGCGCGGCCTGCTCGCCGAGGCCGGCGTCGCGAGTTCGCCTGCCGCCGACGACTGGCGGCGGCGCAACGCGCCCGACGCCGAGCCGTCGCCGATCCTCAAATCGCCCGCGCCCGCCGCCCCGGTCAAGACGAAGCCGAATTCGTCGACGCCGCGGCGCGTCGTCAAGACGCTGCTTGGGCTCGCGCTGGTCGCCGCGGTCGGCTACGAGCCGCTGCAGCGGATGGCGCAGACCTCGAGCGTCGAGGCGATCGTCAATGCGCGCGTCATCACCTTGCGCGCGCCGATCGAAGGCGAACTGCAAGCCGGTCCCGCCGGCCGTGAGGCGGGCGCCGCGCTGGCGCCGGGCGACCTGTTGTTCCGCATCGTCGACCCGCGCGCCGATCGCGGCCGCGTCGACGACCTGTCGCGTCAGCTCGCACAGGCGCGCGACGAGCGGCCGCGTCTGGCGGCGCGGCTGGAGAGCGCGCGCGCCCTGCTCGCCGATCTGACCGAACAGACCCGCGCCTTCGGCGCCGCGCGCATCCGCCAGCTCGAGGCGCGCCATGACGCGCTGACCGCCGACGCCGCCGCGGCTCACGCGCGCACGCTGGACGCGAAGGCGACGCTCGAACGCGCCAACCGACTCGCCGCCGACGGCGCCGGAACGACGGTCCAGGTCAACCTGGCCAAGCGCGACGCCGACGTCGCGGCGCAGAACGAGATTGCCGCCCAGGGCCTGATCGTGGTCAACGACGTCGAGCTCGACGCCGCCCGGCGCAGCGTGTTCGTCGGCGACAGCTACAACGACCGCCCGACTTCGGCGCAGCGCGCCGACGACCTGCGTCAGCAGATCGTCGATTTCGAGCAGGCGCTGGACGAAGGCGACCGCCGCATCGCCCGCCTGTCGCAGGACGTCGCCGACGAGCAGGCGCGCTACGCCCAATTGTCGTCGGCCGCCGTCGTCGCGCCGGCCAAGGGCAGCGTCTGGGAATTGTTGACCGCGCCCGGCGAGCAGGTCAGGCGCGGCCAGGAGCTCGCGCGCGTGCTCGACTGCGGCGGCGCGCTGGTCACCGCAACGGTCGGCGAAAGCGTCTACGACCGCCTGCGCGTCGGCTCGCCGGCGCGCTTCCAGCCGCGCGACGGCGGCGACGACCTCGCCGCAACCGTGATCAGCCTCACCGGCTCTTCGACCGCGCCGGCGAATTTCGCCATTCAGCCGGCGGCGCTGGCGCGCGGCGCCTATCACGTCACCGTCTCGGTTCCCGGGCTCGCCAGCGCCCAGACCTGCGACGTCGGCCGCACCGGTCGGGTGATCTTCGACGGCGCGCACGCCGACCTGCTCGACGCGTTGCGGCCCAGCCTCTGGTGAGCCCCTTTCTCGCCAGCGCGGTCGAGAGCTGCTGGCCAGCCGCGGTCGTCGCCGGCGCCGGCTTCGCCGCGCTGCCGTGGCTCAAGCGCGACAACACGATCGCCCGCGCCGTCGTCGTCGCGCTCGTGCTGGCGCTGATGTGGCGCTACCTGCTGTGGCGCTGGTTCAGCACCTTGCCGCCGTTCGGCTTCACGCTCGACACGCTGGTCGCGCTCGTCTTCATCTTCGTCGAAACCGCGGCGCTGGTCGGCGGAACGATCTCGTTCTTCTTCCTGTCGCGCGTGCGCGACCGTTCCGCCGAGGTCGAGGCCAATCTCGGCTGGCTGACCTCGCAGCCGACGCCGCCGCTGGTCGACGTGTTCATCTGCACCTACAACGAGGAAGAGGCGATTCTCGAGCAGACGATCGTCGGCGCGCTGGCGATAGACTATCCCAACTATCGGCTGTGGACGCTCGACGACGGGCGGCGGCCGTGGCTCGAGGCGCTGTGCGGGCGGCTCGGCTGCGGCTACATCACCCGCGCCGAAAACGCCCACGCCAAGGCCGGCAACATCAACAACGGGCTGAGGCGCGTCGCCGCGCTCGACCCGCCGCCCGACTACGTCTCGATCCTCGACGCCGACTTCGTGCCGACGCCAAACTTCCTTACCCGCGCGATGACGCTGTTCCGTGACGACGAGGTCGGCGTGGTGCAGACGCCGCAGCACTTCGCCAATCCCGACCCGATGCAGCGCAACTTGTCGGTGGCGCGGGTGTGGCCGGACGAGCAGCGCTATTTCTTCGACGTCATCATGGCGTCGAAGGACGCTTGGGGCGCCGCCTTCTGCTGCGGCACATCGTCGATCATCCGCTTCGCGCCCCTGATGCGGATCGGCGGTTTCCCGACCGATTCGGTGACCGAGGACTACCTGCTGACGCTGCGGCTCAAGCACATCGGCTATCGCACTGTCTATCTCAACGAGCGCTTGTCGCTCGGCCTCGCGCCGGAGGGCCTGCGCGAATACATCGGCCAGCGCAGCCGCTGGTGCCTCGGCTTCATGCAGATCTGCGCCGGCCGCAGCGGGCCGCTGCGCCCCGGCAACGGCCTCAGCCTCGTCGATCGGCTGATCCTCAGCGAGACCTTCCTGCATTGGTCGGCGAACCATTGCTACCGCCTGGTCGGCCTTGCGCTGCCGCTCTCGTATTTCCTGTTCGGGATTGTGGCGGTGCGCGCCGACGCCTCCGACACGCTCTATCACTTCCTGCCCTTTTTCATCGCCCAGACCCTGGCGGTGGCGTGGCTGTCGGGCGCGCGGTCGCTGCCGATCATGGGCGATCTCGGCCTTCTGCTCGCCGCAACCAGCGTCGTCAAGGCGGTTTGGCAGGGTCTGACCAGGCCTCAGGGCCAGAAGTTCGTCGTCACCGCCAAGGGTGGCGACCGCAGCAGGCGCTTTGTCCAGTTGCGGGTGCTCGCCCCATTCATGATCCTGCTCACGCTGACAATCGCAGGGGTCTGCCGCGCCTTCATCCTCGACCCGCCGTCCGACCTGCACGGCGCGGCGTCGCTGCCGCTGTTCTGGAGCTGGTACAACATCTTCATTCTGACGTTGGCTTCCGTCGTCTGCATCGAGCAGCCGCGCTTCCGCCGCTCGGAGCGCTTCGATGGGCGCGGCGCGGTTGCACGGCTGATCGTCGGCGACCGCATTCAATTCTATCTGATCGAAGACATCTCCACCGGCGGCGTCCGGCTGCGCGGCGTGGCGCCGGCGCCGACAGGAACTCAGCTGGCCCTCTTGCTCGACGGCAGGCGGCTGCGGGCCTCGGTCGTGCGCGCCGGCGCGACCGACTTCGCCGTCGCGATCGAGGATACGTTCGAAGCGAGGTCGGCGATGATCCGCTCCGTCTATTCGGGGCGCTACGACCCCGGCGTCGCCGAGGTCAAGCCGATGCAAGTCGTCGTCGGTCTGGCGCGGCGACTGTTCGACTGAACCGCCGCGCCTTCCGGAGGAAGAGCGGTTCGCCGCTTGCGCCTTCTCGGCTCGGCCGCCACTGTCTTCACATGTTTCGCGAGTGGCGCAAGCTCAAGACCCTCCGTGTGCTGCCGCGCCTCGGCGCGCGCGCCCGCGGCTGGCTGATCGCCGGGCCGCTGCGCGTCGCTTGCGCGCTCGGGCCGGCGGGGATCGTGCGCGACAAGCGCGAAGGCGACGGCGCGACGCCGGCCGGCCGCTTCCGCCTGCTGTGGGGCTATTACCGTCCCGACCGCCGCCGCCCGCCGGCCGGCGGCGTGCCGCTCAAGCCGTTGCGGCGCGACCAGGGCTGGTGCGAAGACCCGGCGAGCGGGCGCTACAACCGCCCGGTCCGCCTCCCCGCCGCAGACTGCACCGATCGCATGCGGCGCGACGACGCGCTCTACGATCTGGTCTTCGTCCTCGACTACAATTTCACCCGCCGCGTGAAAGGCCGCGGCAGCGCGATCTTCTTCCATCTCGCCCGCCCCGGCCTGACGCCGACCGCCGGCTGCGTCGCCATATCCGCCGCCGACATGCGCAAGCTTGCGCCGCGGCTGGCGCGCGGCGCGGAGATGTGGATCGGTTGACGCGTGACGCCATCAGACGGAGCGTCGTTGCGAGCGGCGGCGAAGCGATCCAGACTAAGCCGCCGCCGCAGACCCAAGTCTGGATTGCTCACATGGGGAATGTATTCGTCAAGGGGGATTTTCCAGCAGCGGTTGCGTCCTTTGGCGCGTGATTGGCGATCCTGGTTCGAGCCGGTTTGAGCGATCTGGTTGAAGGCC
>NZ_JBEKVH010000126.1:0-11834 GCF_049514155.1 Roseiarcus sp.
CGCGACATCGCCGAGCACGGCCTGATCGCGCCGATCGTCGGCCATGTCGGCGACGGCAATTTCCATGTCAGCCCGCTCGTCGACATGAACGACGCGTCCGAGATCGAGCGCGCCGAACACTTCGCCGAGCGACTCGCGCGTCGCGCCATCGCCATGGACGGCACCTGCACCGGCGAGCACGGCATCGGCCAGAAGAAGATCGCCTTTCTCGAAGTCGAGCGCGACGCCGCGGCGCTCGACCTGATGCGCCGCATCAAGCTCGCCTTCGATCCGCAGAACCTGTTCAACCCGGGGAAGATTTTTCGCGCGTGAAGGGGGAGCGTCATTGTGGGCGAAGCCTGCCCGCCGGGAGCGGGCCGCCGGGCTAACCACGCGTCAGATGTGACTTGACGTGACTACTGGTAACCAGTATCTGAAAGACGTTGTTTTCGAATGGAACGCCGAGAAGGCCGCCGTCAACCAGCGCGTCCACGGCGTCGCTTTCGAACATGCTATCAAAGCGATAGCCGACGCGTTCGCGATCGCATGGATTGATGACCGCAAGGCCTACGGCGAAGAGCGCATCAACTTGCTCGGCATGTGCGACGGCGCGCTCTTACACGTGACCTATACCGAGCGCGGCCAGAACATTCGGATCATTTCAGCCCGACGAGCGACACGAAATGAGCAAGACCACTATTTCCGCGAGAATTCGAACTGACGGCGCGGCGGTCGAAATCCTCGCCGACGGTCGCGAACAACCGCTGCGAGACACGCCAATGCGGCCGATGACTGACGAGGAGATCGCAGCGGCCTCCGCCGCTGACCCCGACGCGCAGCCCATGACGGCCGAGCAGCTTCGATCGGCGCGACGCGTGCCGCGGGTGAAAACTCTGCGGCGGGCGCTCGGACTGACGCAGGAAGAGTTCGCAACCCGCTACCATATCCCTCTCGGCACATTGCGGGACTGGGAGCAAGGACGCTCGGAACCGGACCAACCGGCAAGGGCCTATCTCAGGGCGATCGCTGGCGACCCCGTCGCCGTATCGCGCGCTTTGGAGAGCGCCCCTCGGTGAAGGCGCCGGTGGCGAGGCCGCTCGTCAGCCCCGCGTACGCTCGTATTCGACGAAAACGAAATCGGCGTCGTCGCGCGGGCCGCGCTCGCCCTTCCGGCGGCTCACTTCGCGCCAAATGGCCGGATCGATCGGCGGGAAGCGGGCGTCGCCTGTGGGCGCGAGGTCGACCTCGGTGAGGTGGAGGCGCGAAGCGCGGCCAATCGTCTGAGCATAGATCTCGCCGCCGCCGGCGACGATGATCTCGTCGGCCGCTTCGGCGCTCGCCGCAGTTTCGGCGAGCTTCAACGCTTCGTCGATGTCGCCTGCGATCGACACCCCCTCCGCCGCGAAAGCGCGGTCGCGGGTGACGACGACGATCGTCCGGCCCGGCAGCGCGCCGCCGATCGACGCATAGGTCTTGCGCCCCATGACGAGCGCCTTGCCCATCGTCGCCGCCTTGAAATGCTTGAGATCGCTCGACAGGCGCCACGGCAACGCGCCGCCCGAGCCGATCACGCCGTTGCGCGCCACCGCCGCGATCAGCGCAACAATCGGCGCGCTCACACCGCCACCGGCGCCTTGATCGCCGGCCAGGGATCGTAGCCCTCGAAGCGGATCGCGTCGTATTTGAGATCGAACAGCGCCCCGCGCGGCGACGGCTCGGCCGGGGCGAGAACGAGACGCGGCAGGGGGCGCGGCTCGCGCCTGAGCTGCTCGCGCGCCTGCATTTCGTGATTGAGATAGAGATGCGCGTCGCCGAACGCATGGACGAAATCGCCGACGTCGAGGCCGCATTCGCGCGCGACGAGGTGGGTGAGCAAGGCGTAGCTGGCGATGTTGAACGGCACGCCGAGGAAAATGTCGGCCGAGCGCTGATAGAGCTGGCAGGAGAGCTTGCCGTTAGCGACGTAGAACTGGAACAGGCAATGGCAGGGCGGCAGCTTCATCCGCTCGATGTCGGCGACGTTCCACGCCGAAACGATCAGCCGCCGCGAATTGGGGTTGCGCTTGATCTCGGCGATCAGCCAACGGATCTGGTCGATGACGCGCCCGTCCGCGCCCTCCCAGGCGCGCCACTGCTTGCCGTAGACGGGGCCGAGATCGCCGTTGGAATCGGCCCATTCGTCCCAGATCGAGACCCCGTTGGCCTTGAGATAGGCGATGTTGGAATCGCCGTTGAGGAACCAGATCAGTTCGTGGACGATCGACTTGAGGTGCAGCTTCTTGGTCGTGACGAGCGGAAAGCCCTCGGCGAGATCGAAGCGGATCTGCCGGCCGAACAGCGAGCGCACGCCGGTGCCAGTGCGGTCGCCTTTGACGACGCCCTTTTCGAGCGCCTCGTTCAGGAGTTCGAGATAGGCCCGCATCGCCTCGCCGCCGAATGGAACGCCCTTCTTAGACGATTCGGCCCGCTTGAGGCAGCCGCCCACCCCGCCGCCAGGCGGGGCGCGGGCGCGGCGGTCAATGCAGGCTGACCGTCTCCAACTCCTGCTGCCACGCGTTGGCGATCGCGGCGTCCTTGGAGTCGGTGAGCATGATCGGCGAACCGTCGGCGGAGAGCAACGCGAAGAGCTCGAGACCCGGGCGGATCACCGGGGCCTGCGGGAACAGCCGCTGCGCGTCTTCGGACTTGATCGTCTTGACATAAGCGATCACGCCGTCGCCGAGATGGGCGAATTCGTTAGGCGTCAGAGCGGCGAATCTTGGATCCGAACTGGTCATCTCTCACTCCTTCCGGGCCGTCCGCGGACGCGCCCAGGCGCACACTCTACGATCAGTCGCGCGCCACGATATTGATCTTCTTCACGATCCGATCCGGTTGCGGTCGCACCACGTCAATCGACAACAGACCGTCGGCAATTTCCGCGCCGCGGACCTGCATGCCCTCGGCGAGCAGGAAGCTGCGGTGGAACTGCCGGGCGGCTATGCCGCGGTGGATGTAGTCGCGCGCCTTGTCGTCGTTCTGGCGGCCGCGGATCGACAGCTGGTTCTCCTCCTGGGTGACCTCGATCTGGTCCTGGGAGAAACCGGCCACCGCCAGCGTGATGCGCAAGATTTCCGGCGCGCCGTCGCCAGCCGCGATTCTCTCAATGTTATAAGGAGGATAGCCATCCGCTGCGGCTTTCGAGGCCTTGTCGAGCGCACGCTCGACGCCGTCGAAACCGAGCAGGAACGGTGAACTCAGCGCCGTCACGCGCACCATGATCGAAGCCCCTTTCAGGCGCTCCGCCGAACCGGTCTTCCATCGAACGACCTGTTCGGCTGCCGTCGCAAACCGTCCGGTCCGCCTGAGCGGCGCCGGACAATGGAAATATGGCCTCGCCGAAGGGCGGTTCAAGCCCTCGGCGAAAAGCCGCGACGGGCGCACAGGCTCGCCCGATTCCCATGCTGAAGCGAAAACTTGAAGAAAGTTCTACGGATCGGCGCCGCGCGGTCCGCTCCTTTTCACTGGAGGGGGACGCGCGCGACAAGTTCGGCTATCACCCCGCAGCGGGCGGGCGCCCCGCCCCTCGCGCCCTCAAGACCTCATGCGCAAGACCAAGCTCGGAACCAAGCGCCAGTGCCAAGCCTGCGGCGGCCGTCTCTACGATCTCGGCAAGCGCCCGGTCGTCTGCCCGCATTGCGGCGCCGAAGTCGATCTCGAGCGGGTCAAGCGCGCGCGGGTGCGCTCGAACAACGAGCCGACCGCGGCGGCGCTCGAGGCGCCGCCCAAGCCGCCTGCGGCCGCCCCGCCCGAGCGGCGGCCGGCGCGCGTCGCGGCGGGGCCGCCGCCGCAATGGTCGCCCGAACAGGCTGAGGCGCTCGACAAGGTCGGCCGCTGGCTTGCCGCCGGCGAGCCGCAAGTGTTCCGGCTGTTCGGTTACGCCGGCGTCGGCAAGACAACGCTGGCCAAGCGCCTCGCCGAATCCGCCTCGGGCGAGACCGCCTTCGCCGCCTTCACCGGCAAAGCAGCGCTGGTGATGCGGTCGAAGGGCTGTGTCGGCGCGTCGACGATTCACGCGCTCATTTATCGCGCCAGCGAGGGCGAAAACGGCGCGCCGACCTTTACCCTCAACCACGACGGCCCCGCCTCGCGCGCCGCGCTGATCGTCATCGACGAATGCTCGATGGTCGACGCCGAGCTCGGTCGCGACCTGCTGTCGTTCGGCAAGCCGATCCTGGTGCTTGGCGACCCGGCGCAATTGCCGCCGGTCAAGGGCGGCGGCTTCTTCACCGAGGCCGAGCCCGACGTGATGCTGACGACGATCCATCGCCAGGCGCAGGGCGATCCGATCATCCGCCTGTCCGAGATCGTCCGCTCGGGCGGCGAGATCGCCTACGGCCAATATGGCGACAGCCGAGTCATCCGCCGCGACGAGATCGACGCCGCCGACGTGCTCGCCGCCGATCAAGTCCTGCTCGGCGTCAATCGCACCCGCCGCCTCTATAATCAGCGCATCCGGCAACTGCAGGGGATCGCGGAGCCGCTGCCGGTCGCCGGCGACAAGCTCGTCTGTTTGCGTAACGACCGCGTCAAGGGCCTGATCAACGGCGGCCTTTGGCGGGTCGAAACCTTCGCCGGACTGCGCAAGGATTTCGTCCGCATGACGGTCAAATCGGAAGACGACCCCGGCCGCGCCGCAGTCAAGGTGGCGGTCTTGAGACAATTCTTCGAGGGGGTCGAGGCCGAGCTGCCCTACGCGACGCGACGCGAATCCGACGAGTTCGACTACGGCTACGCCCTCACCGTTCACAAGGCGCAAGGGTCGCAGTGGGACTCGGTCGTGCTGTTCGACGAGAGCCGCGCGTTTCGCGAGCATCGCGCCCGCTGGCTTTACACCGGGCTCACGCGCGCAGCGCGCCGCTTGACGCTGGTGCGCTGACTATTTCGCGCCGGCGAAATAGCCGGCGTGGATCGCCAGTCCGACCACCGCCAGCGCGACGATGATCGCCAGCGCCCACAGCGCCCCGGCCGCCGTCCTCGACATGGACCCCTTCGCGCGCCCCGCCATGCGCGTCGGGGCGTCGCCGGCAAGCGTCGAGGCGGCCAGACGCCGGTAAGTCGCGATGCGCCGCTCGGTGCTCTCGCCGATGATGTAGGAGCGGGTTTCGGCCTCGCTCGGCGCGCGCCCGGTCGTCTTGACGAAGTCGTCGAGCCAGGCGCGCTTGTTCTGCTTGTAGATCGAATAGGCGACGAGGCCGGCGACGTCTTCCTCGTCCGGGCCGACGAGCGCGTCGAAGATCGGGTTGCGCTCGACCTCGCCCTCGAGTTCCGGCCGCGCCGGCAGGCCGACCGCGCGCGGCAGCGGCGCGCCCGCGCCCGTCCCCGACGCCTCGTTCTCCACGCCGCTCGTCGGTTCCATCCCATCCTCCTCGCGCCGCTTTCCGTCGCGGCTCACATTCAGCCAAACATACGCCAGCTCGACGGCGCGCCGCAACGCGCTATTGCAGCGGGTAATCCGCCTCGACCAGATAAGGCCCGCCGCCGACCGAGTCGCGCGCCGAATAGAGCGCGAAGCGCGGGGCTTCGAACGACGGCGCCGCGAACCCGCCACGCGCGCCGAGATAATCGGCGACCGCCGCGGGGCCGACGCCGCGCAGCCGCGCCAAGGTGACATGCGGCGCAAAATTACGCGTCTCCGGAGGCAAGCCGACGCGGCGCAGCCGGCGCTCGAGATCGCCTTGCAGTTCGACCAGCGGCGACGTCGGCCGGATCCGCGCCACGATCGCGCGCGGCTTGTCGCCGCCGAACCAACTCAGCCCTTGGAAGTCGACTGCAACCCGCGGGCGGCGCACCGTCTCGAGCGCGTCCGCGACTTCGCGCGCGGCGTGAACGTCGACGTCGCCGACGAAGCGCAGCGTGACGTGATAGTCGCTCGGCTCGATCCAACGCGCGCCCAACACGCCGCCGCGCGCCGCCGCCAACGCCAGCGCGACCTCAGCGGGAATGGACAAAGCGGCGAAGAGACGCGGCATGACGGGCTCCAGAAGGGCGCGGCCGAATCGGCGGACCCAAAATGGGGGACTAGCCGATTCGCGTCGCAAAGACGCGACGGCGCCAGCGCGCCGCATCGGCCCCTTCGCCGTCGTTCAGCCTTTGGCGCCGAGCGCCGCGGCGACGCGCAGCGAGATTTCGTCGGCGAGCGCGCGGGCTAGCCGGATTTCGGCGTCGCGCTCGGCGCGCAGGTTGGCGAAACCCTGCAGCGTGCGGTCGTAGACGGCGGCGGTCGTCGCTTCGCCCTGGAAGACGACCTTCTCGGGCTCGATCTGCGCCAGCGAGAATTTCGCCGTGCCGATCACCGTCGCCGCATTGGCGGCGTTGACCTGCGATTCGACCGTCGGCGTCTGGATCTTCTGCGTCACCGTCACGGTCAGGCGGTATTTGGCGGTCGGCGTCGAGCCGGTGCCGTTGAGACTGCTGATCAAATCGTCGCCGAGATAATGGCCGATGCGGTCCTTGATCGGCGCGACCTCGATCGCCTGAAGATCGGCGACCAGACCAGGGTGCGCGGCCTCGCTGTAAAGCGGCTGGAAGCAGCCGCCGAGCGACAGCGCCAGCGCCAGCGCGGCCAGGCCGCGCGCTCGATCAGACCACCACATTGACGATCCTCTGCGGGACGATGATCACTTTCTTGACCGGCCTATTATCTATCGCCCGGCGCACCGCGTCGAGGGCCACGGCGGCGGCTTCGATCTGGGCCGGCGAGGCGTCGCGGCCGATGGTCAGCTCGTCGCGCTTGCGGCCGTTGACCTGCACCGGCAGCGTCATCCGGTCGGAAACGATCAGGCTGCGGTCGGCTTCTGGCCACGGGCTGGAGGCGATCATCGTTTCGTGGCCGAGGACCTGCCAGCATTCCTCGGCGAGATGCGGCATCATCGGCGCGAAGGCGTGGATGAGAATGTCGCCGGCCTCGGCGAAGGCGTAGCGCAGGTCGTCGGCGACCGTTTCCGTCTCGATCGCGCCGATCGCCGCGGCAAGCGTATTGGCGAGTTCGTAGATCGTCGCGATGCAGACATTGAAGCGCAGCCGCTCGATTTCGTCCTCGATCTTGGCCAGCGCGCCATGGGCGGCGCGGCGGACGGCGGCCGCCTCCGGCGAGAAGGCAGCGGGCCTGGCCGGGCGCCGGGGCCCGACAACCCGTTCGATCTCGCAGGTCAGGCGCCATAGGCGCTGGGTCTGCTTGTAGGCGCCCTGCACGCCCGCCTCGGTCCAGATCACGTCGCGCTCGGGCGGCGAGTCGGAGAGCATGAACCAGCGCGCCGTGTCGGCGCCGTAGCTCTTGATGATCTCGTCGGGGTCGACCGTGTTGCGCTTCGACTTCGACATCTTCTCGATCGGGCCGATCTCGATCGGCTGGCCGCCTTGAAGCGCGAAGGCGCGGCGGCCGTCGGCGTCGCCTTCGATGCGCACTTCATTGGGCGCGATCCAGCGCCCTTCGGCGTCGCTGTAGGTCTCGTGGACAACCATCCCTTGCGTGAACAAGCCGGCGAACGGCTCGTCGAGATCGAGGTGGCCGCATTTCTTCATCGCGCGGGTGAAGAAGCGCGAATAGAGCAGATGCAGGATCGCGTGCTCGATGCCGCCGATGTACTGGTCGACCGGCAGCCAGCGATTGGCGATTGCCGGCGTGGTCGGCGCCGCGGCGTTCCACGGATCGGTGAAGCGAACGAAATACCACGAGGAATCGACGAATGTGTCCATCGTGTCGGTTTCGCGCCGCGCCGGCCGGCCGCACTTCGGACAGGCGACGTGCTTCCAGGTGGGGTGGCGGTCGAGCGGATTGCCGGGCGCGTTGAAAGTGACGTCGTCGGGCAGCTTGACCGGCAGGTCCTTTTCGGGGACCGGCACGACGCCGTCGACCTCGCAATGGATGACCGGAATCGGGCAGCCCCAGTAGCGCTGGCGTGAGATGCCCCAGTCGCGCAGCTTGAAATTGACCTGCCGCTTCCCCTGCGGCCGATTGCCGAGGGTCGCGGCCTCCAGCCGGCGCGCGACTTCCGCCTTCGCCGCCTCGATCGTCATCCCGTCGAGGAAGCGCGAATTGATCATCAGGCCGTCGCCGTCATAGGCGACCTTGTCGACCGTGAAGGTCTTGGGATCGACGCCCGGCGGACAGACGACCGGCGTCGCGCCGAGGCCGTAGACGTTGACGAAGTCGAGGTCGCGCTGGTCGTGCGCCGGGCAGCCGAAGATCGCGCCCGTGCCGTAATCCATCAGGATGAAATTGGCGACGTAGACCGGAACCTTCCAGCCGGCGTCGAACGGATGGACGGCGCGCAGGCCGGTGTCGTAGCCCTTCTTCTCCGCCGTCTCGATCGCCGCCACCGACGTGCCGATCTTGCGGCATTCCTCGATGAAGGCGGCGAGCTTCGGATCATGGCGCGCCGCGGCGGCGGCCAGCGGGTGGTCGGGCGCGATCGCCATGAACTTCGCGCCGAACAGCGTATCGGGGCGCGTCGTGTAGATCTCGAGCTCGCGCGCCTCCGGCTCTTCGGCCAGGAGCCCACGCGAAGCGGCGTCGATGGCGAAGCGCACCAGCATGCCTTCGGAGCGGCCGATCCAGTTGCGCTGCATCAGCCGGACCTTCTCCGGCCAGCGCTCGAGTGTGTCGAGCGCAGCGAGCAGCTCGTCGGAATAATCGCTGATCTTGAGGAACCATTGCGTCAGCTCGCGCTGCTCGACGACCGCGCCGGAGCGCCAGCCGCGGCCGTCGATCACCTGCTCGTTGGCGAGCACGGTATTGTCGACCGGGTCCCAGTTGACCTTCGACTTCTTGCGGGCGACCAGCCCGGCCTCGAGGAAGTCGAGGAACAGCTTCTGCTGGTGGCCGTAATAGCTCGGGTCGCAGGTCGCGACCTCGCGCGCCCAATCGAGCGACAGACCCATCGACTTGAGCTGCCCCCGCATCGCGGCGATATTGGCGTAGGTCCATTTGGCCGGATGGGTGGCGTTCTGCATCGCCGCGTTCTCGGCCGGCATGCCGAACGCGTCCCAGCCCATCGGATGCAGCACGTTGAGGCCCCGCGCGCGCTTGTAGCGCGCCACCACGTCGCCCATCGCGTAGTTGCGGACGTGGCCCATGTGGATGCGCCCGGACGGGTATGGGAACATCTCGAGCACGTAGTATTTGGGCCGCGGATCGTCGTTGCGGGTGGCGAAGACGGCCGCGTCGGCCCATTCCTTCTGCCATTTCTGTTCGGATTCGCGGACGTTGTAGCGTTCAGGCCGCATGATGTTACGAGAGCCGTTTCGATCGCGTTCGAGGAAGCGGCGCGACCAAACATGATTTGGCCGAGGGGGTCAAATCCTTGTCGAGGCTCGCCGTGGCGGCGCTCACGCGCGCGCGCCGCCGCGCTTCCGCCCCCCGCCCGCGTCGCGGTTCGCATTTCGACCGAGAGTAGTTCGCAAGACTAGCGACAGTCTTCTCCTCGGGCGTCCGCCGTCGGCGGCGCGGCGATCCGTCGCGGCGTAACGCTGACTTCGCGGATCGCCCGGCCGACCGAACCGTCAAATGACCCGATTCTCGGCGGGCTGGCCGATTTGACCGTCCCGAGGGCTTGCGACATGGTCGCCTGACGCGGTCCGCCGGCCGCCAAGGTGAAACGCTATGAACTACAGAATTCATGAACCCAGCCTGCACGCGACGCCTGTGCTCGACTTGCGTCCGACGCAGATGACCCTCGGCATGAGCGAGGTCGCGCGCAAGCGCAAATCCTGGAAATCGCAGGAAGCCTGGAAATCGCAGGAAGCGAAGCCGCTGGCAGAATTCCTCGCCCACCACATGGTGCCGGTCGTTCTCGGCCCTGGCGGGCGGCGTTATCTCATCGATCACCACCACCTCGCCCGCGCCCTGCACGACGAAGGCGTCGACAACGTCTTCGTCACCATCGTCGCCGACTTCCACAAGCTCGACGCCGACGCGTTCTGGAACATCATGGATTTCCACGGCTGGACCCATCCCTTTGACGGCAAGGGGCGCCGACGCCCGTACGCCGACCTGCCCAAGACGGTCGCCGCCATGGAGGACGACCCCTACCGGTCGCTCGCCGGCGAGTTGCGCTATTGCGGCGGCTTCGCCAAGGACTCGACGCCGTTCTCGGAATTCGTCTGGGCCGACTTCCTGCGCCGCCGCATCAAACCGAAGGATGTGCGCAAGGACTTCGGCGCGGCGATCGAGACCGCGCTCGGGCTGACGAAGTCGGACGAAGCGAGCTACCTGCCCGGTTGGTGCGCGCCGCACGGCGTCAAGGCCGCCGCGAAGCCGAGCAAGACCGGCAAGCCGGGGCGCGAGCCGGGCAAGCGCGCCAAACCGGCCGCCGCCAAACCGGCGATATAGCCAAATCCAATGCCGGCGGGCGCACATGCAATGGCGCGGCGGACTGAGGCGCGTGCTAGCCCCGGCCGGCAATTCCATTCCGCGTCGCGAAATCCTGGGCTATAGCCGCGGCAAGGCGGGATCCGGCGCGCGCCGCTCGAACGGCGCCAAAGCGATCGCGCGACCCGCGGTCGAATCATATCGGGAGGGGCTTTCATGACGTCCAATCGCCGCATTTCCATCCTCGCCGCCGCGGCGGCGCTCGTCGCCGGGCCCGCCCTCGCCGACGACGTCGTGACCGTCGGCCTGATCGTGCCGATGACCGGCCAACAGGCGACCACCGGCAAGCAGGAGCAGGCGGGCGCCAATCTCTATATTCAGCTTCATGGCGACACGGTCGCCGGCAAGAAGATCGTGCTCGAGGTCAAGGACGATGCCGGCGCGCCCGACGTGACCAAGCGCCTCGCCCAGGACCTCATCGCCAACGACAACGCCAAGGCGCTGATGGGCTTCGGCCTCACCCCGCTGGCGCTCGCCGTCGCGCCGGTCGCCACCGAAGCGAAAGTGCCGGAGATCGTCACCGCCGCGGCGACGGCGATGATCACCGAGAAGTCGCCCTACATCGTGCGCACTTCCTTCACGCTGCCACAGGCGGCGGCGCCGATGGCGCAATGGTGTCTGAAGAACAACATCCACAAAGTCGTGACGCTGGTCGCCGACTACGGCCCCGGCAACGACGCAGAGAAATGGTTCGGCGATGTGTTCGAGAAAGGCGGCGGCCAGATCGTCGAGAAGATCCGCACGCCGCTCAAGGCGCCCGACTTCGCGCCGTTTCTGCAGCGGGTGAAGGACGACGCGCCCGAAGCCCTGTTCGTCTTCCTGCCGTCCGGCCAGGGCGCCGCCTTCATGAAGGAGTTCGCCGAGCGCGGCCTCGACAAGTCGGGCGTCCGCCTGATCGCCACCGGCGACGTCACCGACGACGACCAGCTCGCCGACATGGGCGATGCGGCGCTCGGCGTGGTGACCACCCATCACTATTCCGCCGCCCACGACTCGCCGGAGAACAAGGCGTTCGTCGCCGCCTTCGAGAAGGCCAACGCCGGCATGCGGCCGAACTTCATGGCGGTGGCCGCCTACGACGGCATGGCCCTGCTCTATCAGGCGCTGGACAAGACCAAGGGCGCAACCGACGGCGACGCGCTGATCGCGGCGATGAAAGGCATGAGCTGGACGAGTCCGCGCGGGCCCGTCTCGATCGACCCCGACACGCGCGACATCGTCCAGAACATCTACGTGCGCAAGGTCGAGAAGGTCGACGGCGCGCTCTACAATGTCGAGTTCGATGCGATCCCCGCCGTGAAGGACCCATACAAGGCGGCGAAGCAGTAAGAAGGCGCGGCGCTTAAGTGCTGACCATCCTGTTCGACGGCGTCGCATACGGCATGCTGCTGTTCCTGCTGGCCTGCGGGCTGGCGGTGACGCTCGGGCTGATGAACTTCGTCAA
>NZ_JBEKVH010000127.1:0-11695 GCF_049514155.1 Roseiarcus sp.
GTCGAGCATCACCAACCGGGCGAGTTCGCGCGTCGCGCCGGTGGCGACGATCTCGCCGCGGAAGCCGCGCTTGTAAAGCAGCGGTATGCGCCCGCAATGGTCGAGATGTGCGTGCGTCAGCAGCAGGGCGTCGATCGACGCAGCGTCGAAGCCGAACGGCGCCGCGTTTTCGTCGTCGAGGTCGCGGCTGCCTTGGAAAAAGCCGCAATCGACGAGAATGCGCTTGCCCCCGGCCTCGACCAGATGGCACGAGCCGGTGACGTCGCGATCGGCGCCGTGGAAAGAGATTTTCACGTTGCGATTGCTCCCTGTCAGCGCCGCCCGCCGAGCTCGTCGATGTGGACGAGCAGATCGGCTGGGTCGTCGTAAACGCGGAACGCCGTAGCTTGCTGCAACTCGCTCGCGCCGTAGCCGCCGCACAGCAGGCCGACCCCGAGCGCGCGGCAACGCGCCGCGGCGAGCATGTCCCAGATGCTGTCGCCGACCACGATCGCCGTCTCGATCGGCGCGTTGAGCCGCGCCGCAGCGGCGATGAAGAGATCCGGATCGGGCTTGGCGTATTTGACTTGGTCGCGCGTCACCACCGGAACTTTCGCCGGATCGACGCCGAGCGCGGCGAGATTCACCCCAGCGGTCTCGATCCGGCCGCTGGTCGCGATCGCCCACGGGATGGCGGCGGCGGTGAGAAAGGCGAGCAGATCCTTGGCGCCCGGCAACGGCCGGATCGCATCGGCCATGCGCCGATAGGCTTCGGCGTGCTTGCGCCGCAGACGCTCGAGCCCGTCGTCGTCGATAGCGAGCCCGGTCTCGCGCACCAGCTGGTTGGCGAACAGGCCGCCGCTCATGCCGATCTTGCGGTGGATGCGCCACACGGAAAGCTCGATGCCCTCGCTGTCGAGAGCCTGCTTCCACGCCAGCACGTGCTGATAGACGCTGTCGACCAAAGTTCCGTCGAGATCGAACAGGAAGACCGGCTCGATGCGCATCAAATCCCCCTTTGCCGCGCTCACTCCGCGCGGCGACCTTACAAGGTGCGCGCGCGATGAGGAACCTCAAAGGCTCAGGCTGAACTCAGCGCGCCGGCGGCGCCGCTTCGTCGGCGGTCGACATCGAATGCCCGCGCCACTCGAAATCGTCGATGATCCACGCTTGCAGCCACAGCCAGGGCAGCGTCGCGTCGCGCAGCACGAAAGCGACGAGCGTCGCCGGCGTCAGCCGCCAACCGGCGAGGAGCGCTAACGCCGCCTCGCTTCCGTACCAGATCAACGCGATCACGCCGGCGAACCGCTCCGGCGCGAAACCGAAAGCCGCCGCGCCGAAGGCGGCCGCGACGATCGCCAGCAGTCCTGAGGTGAACAACTCCGGCGCGAAGAACAACGGGAAGGTGGCGCGGCGCAGGCGCGCCCAACGCGCCTGCCGCCCCCAGACTTCGGACCACGCCCGTCGGCCGAGCGGCTGATCGAACGGGCCGGCGGCGAGGCGCGGCCGCAAACGGGCGCGGCGCACCAGCTTGGTGGCCGCAGCGTCCTCGGCGATCTCGTCGCCGAGCCGCTCGATGCCGCCGCCGGCTTCGAGGACGTCGCGCCGCCACAGCATCGACTTGCCCTGCGCGAAACCGAGGCCGCAGGCGTCGGCCGCGTATTGCCAGCGCGCCTCGTAGGTGTTGAGAAACGCGCATTCCATCTCCGCCGCCAACGACTCCGGGGCCGAGCCGATCGGCGGCGCGCAGACGATTCCGACGCCGCGACCCCAGCTCGCCATCATGCGCTGGATATAGTCGGGCGGCATCAGCACGTTGGAATCGGCGATAATGATCCAGGCGTTGCGCGCCGCTTTCCATCCCTTGACGACGTTGTTGAGCTTGGGATTGACCGACGGCCGCTCGTCGCCGACGAGCAGGCGCGCTTTGCGTTCGGGATGGCGCTCCATCGCGCGACGCGCCAGCGGCGCTGCGCCATCGTCGGCGTGCGCGAGGCAGAAGATCAACTCGTAATCGGGGTAATCGAGCGCGAATGCCGCCTCCAGCGTCGTCTCCGAGAAGGCCTCCACCCCGCACAAAGGCTGCACCAGAGTCACCGGCGGCGCGTCTGGCGAGGCGGCGAAGCGCCGGCGCGGTTTGCGGCATTTGCGCGCCGCCAGCGCGATGCTGACGACCTGCAGGCCCGTTGCGGCGACGGCATAGCCAGCGGCGACTTGAGCAATCGTCGACATCGGACAGCCGCCCTTTCCCTTAGCGAACTGGCGAGCGACGCACGGCGCCGGGCGGCGCGGCCGACCGCGAGAAACCGCTCATATCACGATCCAATAGGCGATCAACCCGGAGACGCCCGCGCCGATCAACGTTCCGGCGGCGACGTCGGAAGCGAAGTGATCGCCGACCGCCAGTCGCGCCCACGCCATCGCCGCCCAGGTCGCCACGCCGTAGGGCCAGACACGCGGCGCGGCGAGGACGATCGGCAACAAAGCCGCCGTCAGCGTCATCACATGCCCGCTGGGGAAAGAATAGCGGTCGAGCGGCGGCGGCGCGCCTGGGCAGGCGATGCCGAGATCACGCGGGCGTGGGCGCGCCGCCGACCGCTTGATCGCCGGATAGACGCAATGCAGCAACAGGATGCTCGCCGCTCCGCACAGCCCGACGGCCACCGCGCCCCTGGGTCGAAACAGGATCAGCGCGACCAGAATGACGAAGTAGATCGGGCCGTTTCCCAGCCGCGACAACGCCTTGGCGGCGACGACCGGCGCGCGCCGATCGCCGCTCAGCGCCATGGCGCGCGCGATCGGCCAATCGACGACCGCCAGCCGGTCCCAGCGCGACCGTTGGCGACCCTCGGAATCCGTCAAATCTTCCAGCATGCGTCGCCGAACATTCACCAGGCGGAGAAGTATAGCCATCTGCGCCATCGATTCGTCCAAAATTGTGGCGCGCGGTCGCCGCGCGCGGCTCAACCGGCGAAGCCGGCCTCGGCGCTCGGCGCCGCGTGGGCGCGGAAGATGTTGTCGACGAATTGGCGCGCCGAGGCGGCGATGCTGAATGTGAGCGCGTGGGCGCGCGCGGTTTCGCGAGGAATCGACAGCGCCGCCAGCGCAGCGCGCTTGAGGTCCCAATCGAGCGCGCCGGCGCCGCTGTCGCCGATCACGTCGAGCGGACCGGGGACCGGAAACGCGGCGATCGGCAGGCCGGAGGCGAGCGCTTCGAGCAGAACCAGGCCGAAAGTGTCGGAAAGGCTGGGAAAGACGAAAGCATCGGCGCTGGCGTAGGCGGCGGACAGCGCCGTTCCCTGCAGCTCGCCGAGGAAATGTGCGTCGGGAAAGTGCGCCTGCAGGCGCGCGCGGTCGGGGCCGTCGCCGACGACGACCTTCGAGCCGGGCAGATCGAGCGACAGGAACGCGTCGAGGTTCTTTTCCACCGCGAGGCGCGCGCAGGTGAGAAAGATCGGTCGCGGCAGGTCGAGAACGCTGGTCTCGCAAGGACGGAACAATTCGCTGTCGACGCCGCGCGACCAGCGCATCAGGCGGTCGAAGCCGCGCGCGCGCAGCTCGCGCTCCAGCGACTGGGTGGCGACCATCATGCCGAGGCCGGCGTTGTGGAACCGCCGCAGCAGCCAATAGACGGCGCGGCGCGGCGCGACCCGGCGCATCGCCAGATATTCGGGAAAACGCGTGTGGTAACAGGTGGTGAACGGTCGCCCGGCGCGACGGCAGGCGATCCACGCGCACAGACCAAGCGGCCCCTCCGTGGCAATATGAACGAAATCGGGATCGGCCGCTTCGATCCTGCGCGCCACCGCGCCCGGCCGCGTCACGGCGAAGCGCATCGATGGGTAGGTCGGGATCGGCGCCGTGCGGAAGCCGGTCGAATCGAGCACCTCGATCTTCACGCCCAGCGCCGGCGCCTCGTGCAACAGCGCCTCGATCGAGCGCACGACGCCGTTGATCTGCGGCAGCCAGGCGTCAGTGACGATCAGAATCCGGCTCACGCGGCGACCTCGGCAAGGCGCGCCGCGAGCGGCGAGGTTTTGATTGGATATGGGGAGCGGCGCAGGCCGGCGCGAAACGGGCGGGGTCAATGGAGGCGCGGTCTCTTGAAATTAGCGCTGCGTTCGACTGAGCGTACGCGCAGCCAGACGCTGCGGCCATCGCGAACCACTTCGATCGGGATTTCGACGCCGGCGGGTCCGCGAGCCCACATACCGCGATATAAATCGGCAAGCGAGCCCACCGCGGCTTCGCCGACGGCGGCGACGATGTCGCCGCGGCGAAGCCCCGCCGCCGCCGCCGGGCCGCGGTCGGCGACCCCGGCGATGACGATCCGACCTTCGCTTTCCGCAGAATAGACGCCGATCCACGGTCGCGCCGGCTTGTCGATGCGGCCGCTGGCGCGCAATTGCGCGGTCAGCGGCGGCAACAGGTCGATTGGCACGATCATGTTGACGTCGCTCGGCACGTCTTGTCCGCCGGCGCTTTCGACATGCAGCGAGCCGATTCCGATGAGCCGACCGTCGCCGGCGAAGAGACCGGCGCCACCCCAGAACGGATGCGCCGGGGCGGTGAAAATGGCTTCGTCGAGAAGATATTCCCAATAACCGGCGAATTCATGCTTGGCGACGATCTCCGCTTCGACGAACTGGCGCCGACCGCCGGAGGCGATCACCACCGGATCGCCGACCTGCGCATCCTGCGATCGCCCGAGCGGAACCGCCGGCAATCCGAGCCGGTCGAGCGCTTGCGCCAGCCCGAGGCCGGATTCCTGGTCGATCGCCAAAGGATGGGCGGGAACCAGCCGTCCCTCCGGCGTCGTCAGCCAGATCGTCTCGGCCTCGGTGATGAGGTAGCCGATCGTCAGGACGAGCCCATCGTCGTCGATCGCGACGCCACTGCCCGCGCGCTTGACGCCAAGAACCGGCGCCGTGAACGCGTCCTCGGGGATCTCCGCCTGCAGGGATACGACGGACTCAAGGCTGCGCCTGACCTCGGCGGAGAGATCGTCGGCTTCGGGACGTTGCGGCGCCGCCACCTCCCGTCTCGGCTTTTCGGCCATCGGTTCTTTCCGTCGGCGAGCGTAGAACGGCGCCATCCTATCGCGGCGCGGCGAGCGCGGCAATTTTGCTCAAGGCGTCATTGGTTATGGCATTCGCGAAGCAAGCTTGATCGTCTTGCCGTCGACGGAGAATTCGCCACGACCGCGATGGTGGATCGTCTTGGCGTTCTGCTGTGTCGGGTCGCGCCACGCCTGCACGACCTCGAGGATGAACAGGCCGTAGCGTTTGACAAATCGCGTGTCGGCGACCTTGCATTCGAGATTGGCGATACACTCAGCCACCAGCGGGGCGGCGACGCGGCGGGCCGGAACCCGGGTCAGTCCGAACGCGGCGAACTTGTCCGTCGCTCGGCCCGAGCAATTGCCGATCGCAACGACGGTTTTCGCCAGTTTCGCCACTGGGATGGCGATGACGCATTCGCGCGTCGCGCGCAGGGCGGCGAAGCTGGCGTCGGCGTCGCTGACCACGCAGGCGACCAAGGGCGGCGTGAACTCGACCATCATGTGCCACGACATCGCCATGACATTGTCGCGACCGGCGCGGGAGGTCGTCAGCAGAACGACCGGTCCCGGTTCGAGTAACCGATAGACTTCCGACAGCGCCAGCTCTCTCAAAGCGTCGCCTCCTTAGTCGATCGGCGCCTGAGCGCGATCCCGGCCGCGGGCGGGCGGCCGCGTTTCGCCGATGAGGAGTCCGTCGCCGTCGCAGCGAAGGCGTCCGATTTCGGTTCTGGGGAAAACCGAGGGGGAAGCAATCCCGCGCCCCAGCCGCCGCATGGATTGCTTCCGCATCGTTTCTCGCGAACGCGCGCAACAAAAACTACGCGCGTGCTTCGGCGCGATCTTCGATCCCTCGCGATGTCGCAGCTTATGGCGGCTGACATCAGGCGGCATTGTTCGCTGCAGGCCGCCATCCGCATTGAGGGGGATCAATTCGCCGGCGTTGCGCCGCGTGGGCGCAAAATCGGGCGGGCGCCTTCGCGACTCCCGCCCTCAGGATTGCTCAGTCAGAACGGATAGGCCTGCGGACCTTCGATGGTGATCCAGCGCAATTCGGTGAATTCAGCGATCACCGCCTTGCTGCCGAACCGGCCGTAGCCTGAGGCTTTGACGCCGCCGAACGGCATCTGGCCTTCGTCGTGCACCGTCGGGCCATTGATGTGGCAGATGCCGGTCTCGAGCCGCTTGGCGACCGCGAGCGCCCGCTGGATGTCGCGGCTGAACACCGCCGACGACAGGCCGTATTCGCTGTCGTTGGCGACCCGGATCGCCTCCTCCTGGTCCTTGACGCGGATCACCGGCTTGACCGGCCCGAACGACTCTTCGCCGTACATGCGCATGCCGGACTTGACGTGATCGACGACCGTCGCCTCGACGATCGCGCCGGTGCGTTTGCCGCCGGCGACGACCTTGCCGCCCTTGGCGATCGCGTCGGCGATGAGCGCGTCCATGCGCTCGGCCGCTTCGAGGCTGACCAGTGCGCCGAGCACGACATGACCGCGCGGATCGCCGGCCGGCAGCGCGGCGGCGCGCTTGGCGAGCTTGGCGACGAACGCGTCGGCGATCTTCTCGTCGACGATCAGCCGCTCGGTCGACATGCAGATCTGGCCCTGGTTGGCGAAGGCGCCGAAGATCGCCGCGTCGACCGCGGCGTCGAGGTCGGCGTCGTCGAGCACGATCAGCGGCGCCTTGCCGCCGAGTTCGAGCAGCACCGGCTTGAGGTGCTCCGCCGCCAGCTTGGCGATGATCTTGCCGACCCGCGACGAGCCGGTGAAGTTGATCCGCTTGACCGCCGGATGGGCGATCAGCGCCGCTACGACCTTCGGCGCGTCCTCCGGCGCGTTGGCGATGAAGTTGACGACGCCCTTGGGGAAGCCGGCGTCGTTGAGCGTCTGGACGATCAGGCGATGCGTCGCCGGGCAGACCTCCGACGAGCGCAGGATCACCGTATTGCCGCAGGCGAGCGGCGCGGCGATCGCGCGCACGCCAAGGATCACCGGCGCGTTCCACGGCGCCATGCCGAGCACGACGCCGACAGGCTGGCGCATCCCCATCGACAGCACATTCGGCTTGTCGGCGGGGATGACCTCGCCGACGATTTGCGTCGTCAGCGCCGCGGCTTCGCGCAACAGCGTGGCGGCGAAAAAGCAGTTGAAGCCGCCCCAGGGTCCGGTCGCGCCGATCTCGTCAGTCATCAACTGCGAGAATTCAGCGGTGCGGCTTTCGAGCAGATCAGCCGCCTTGTTAAGCAGCGCGCGGCGCTGGCTCGGGCCGGTCTCCGACCAGGCCGGGAAGGCGCGCGCGGCCGCCTCGACGACCTTGTCGACGTCGGCTGCGCTCGCCGCCGCCGCCTCGCTCGCAACCTTGCCGGTTACCGGATCGTGCCGCTTGTAGGTTGCTCCGTTTGTCGCGCCGACCGACGCGCCGTCAATGATGAAATCTACCTTCATGTCGTTTCCTCCCGTCGCACAAGGCGCGCTTTCCGCGCACCGATCCTTTCTTTGCGCCTCGGCTCAGAACCCGAGGACGCTGGCGTTGATCGAAGCTTCGAGCCCACCGTCGACCGGCAGATTGGCGCCGTTGATCCAGCGTGCGCCGTCCGAACACAGGAACAACGCGGCGGGAGCGATGTCGGCCGGCGCGCCAGCGCGGCCGACCCGCGCGATGTCTTCGTCGACGCGCGGATCGCCGAAAACCCGGCGGAACTCCTTGAGGATCGGCGTCGTCACCGGCCCAGGGCTGACCGCATTGACCCGCACGCCGCGGTCGCGGAACAAAGGCTGATGGGCGGCGCGCAACGTCCACAGCAGCAGCAGCTCCTTCGACAGCGGATAGCCTTCGCCGTCGGGGACGTCGAAGCGCTTGAGCAGCGCGGCGATGTCGGGGAAGCCAGGCGCGTCGACAAAGGCCTTGGCGCGATCGAGATTGGCGCGCCAACCGTATCCGGCGATCGAGGCGACGTTGACCACTGCGCCGCCCTCTCGTAAGCGCGGCGCCAGCGCCTCGCTGAGCGCGCGCAGGCCATAGAAGTTGATCGCCAGGGTCTTGGCGGCGCCCGACACGCCAGAAACGCCGGCGACGTTGCACAGCGCGTCGATGCGGCTCGGCAACGCACGCGCGAGATCGGCGATTGCGGCGGCCGAAGAGATGTCGGCCTTGACGAAGGCGCCGAGCGGCGCGGCTGGCGCGTTGACGTCGACGCCGATGACGTCGGCGCCGAGCGCGGCGGCGAGCTCGCCGATGCGGGCGCCGATGCCCGACGAAATTCCGGTGACGACGATCGTCTTGCCGAACAGCATTTCCGTCCTCCCGTTTGCGCGCGGTCTTTTTCGCCGCGCGTCTCGTGTCTTAGGTCGCGCGCTTTTCCGACGGCGGCGCGGGCGCAGCGCTGCGTTCGGCGAGAAAACGAACGCGGTAGCCGACGGGCAGCAGCCGCAGCGCGGTCTTGTCCTCGACCCAGCCCCAGATTCCGCGCGGCAGGGCGAGCGCGAAGACCAGCGCCGCCGCGCCAAGGCCGACGAGATACCAGACGCCGGCGGCGCCGAACCACGCCTCGATGGCGAAGAATACGACGGCGCCGAGGATTGCGCCTTCGAACGTGCCGAGGCCGCCGACCAGCGCCATGAAAATCATGTAGGCGGTCCATTGCGGGCTGAAGTAGGTCTTGGGCTGGAAGGTGACCGCCGTCGCCACCCACAGCGCGCCGGCGAGCGCCGCGCCGAAAGCGGCGAGGACGAAGACGGTCCGCTTGGCGCGCGTCACCCGCACGCCGATCGACTCGGCGGCTTGCTCGTCGTCGCGGATCGCCTGGATCGCCGCGCCGATCGGCCCGCGCAGCAGGAAGAAGACGACCGCCAGCAGACCGGCCATGGCGGCGAAGGCGCACCAATAGGTCAGCGCGCGTCTCAGGTCGGTCGGGTAGGCGTTGAGCGCGATCAGCGAAGTGCCCGTCTCGCCGTTGATCAGCGTGTCGAGGTTGACGAGCAGATGGGCAAGCTCGGAGACGACCCACATGCCGATGGCGAATTCGCCGCCCTTGAGGCGCAGCATCAGCGCCGACAGCGGCAGCGACAGCGCGCCGACGATGATCGCGGCGAGGAACAGCGACGGGTAGACGCTGACGCCGGAATCGGCGAGCCGCACGGCGAAATAGGCGCCGAGGCCGAAGAACGCCTGCTGGCCGATCGACACCAGTCCGCAATAGCCGACCAACGCGTTCCACATCACCGCGAGGATCACGTAAATGAACAGCGTCGTCAGCCGGTCGACGCCGTTGGCCCCGAGCCACAGCGGCCCAAACGCCAGCAGAACGGCGGCGATCGCGGCGACCGCAAGCGCGACGCGCGACTCGCGCGTCCAGCGCTCAACGACGAGGGCGCGACTCGCGCTCACGCCGTCCCCCTGATGAGGCGGCGCAGACGCGGGCCGAACTCGCCGAAATAGAGGCGCAGAAACAGCGCGACGAGAAAGATTCCGTGACCGGCGAGGAAGAAACCTTGCGGGCTCACCGAGGCGCCGACGCTCTGCGCGACGCCGAGCACGATCCCGCCGAGCAGCGTGCCCCATAGCGAGCCGGCGCCGCCGATGACCGCGGCCTCGAAGGCGAAGATGAGCTGCAACGCGCCGGCGTAGGGGTCGAAGGTCGCGCGCATCGCCAGGAAGGCGCCGGATATCGCCACCGTCGCCATGGCGATCGCCGCCGCCAGCGCATTGACCCGCCGCGCGTTGACGCCGACCAGGCCGACCGTGTCGGAATCCTCGGCGGTGGCGCGGATCATGCGGCCGAGCTGGGTGTGATTGAGGAACAGCTGGATGCCGCCGAGCAGCGCGATCGCCGTCGCCATGGTCAGCGCCGCGAGCTTGCCGATGGCGATGTCGTCGGTGATCGACCAGCTGTCGTAAGAGAGATCGCCGACATAGGGCGCGAGCGAGCGAGTGTCGGCGCCGAATTGCTGGAACAGCAGGTTGTCGATGACGATCGACAGGCCGAAGGTCGACAGCACCGGCACCAGCAATCCGCCGCGCGCGCTGCGTTCGAGAACGGCGCGCTGCAGCCCGGCGCCAATCAGCGCCATCGCCGGTACGACGACGACGAGCCCGAGGAAGGGCGAGACGCCGTAGCGGTCGGCGAGCACGAACAAAGCATAGGCGGCGAGGATCGCCAAGCTGCCGTGGGCCAGGTTGATGATCCGCATGACGCTGAACATGAACGACAGGCCGCAGGCGATCAGCGCGTAATAGCCGCCGAGCAACACGCCCTGGATGATCTGGTTGACGAAGATCACGCCCGCGCTCCGTGCTCGGCGCTGCGGCGCAGGCCGAAATAGGCGTGCGTCACCTGTTCGTGCGTCAGCTCGGCGGTCGCGCCCTCGATGGCGATCGCGCCCTCGAGCATGCAGATCGCGCGGCTTGCAGTCGCCATCGCCCGCTTGAGGTCTTGTTCGACCAGGACGATCGCGACACCCGAACCTTTCAGCGCCTCGAGCTGCTCGTAGACGCGACCGACGACCAGCGGCGACAGGCCGAGCGACACTTCGTCGAGCAGGATGATCTCCGGGTTGGTCATCAGCGCGCGGCCGATCGCGGTCGCCTGCTGCTCGCCGCCCGACAGCGTTCCGGCGGGGCTGCGCCGCCGCGCCTTCAGGTTTGGAAAGGCCTCCATCACCGCTTCGAGCGTCCACCGGCCGGCGCGGCCGGCGGAGCGGGCGAGCAGCAGGTTCTCTTCGACCGTCAGGCTGGCGAACAGGCGGCGGCCTTCCGGCACCAGCGCGATGCCCATCCTGGCGCGCACATGGGCGCTGCGGGACGTGACGTCGGCGTCGTTGAAGACCACGCGCCCGCCGGCGAGCGGATGCTGGCCGGCGATGGCGCGCAGCAGCGTCGTCTTGCCGGCGCCGTTGGCGCCGACAAGGGCGATCGTTTCGCCCTTGTCGACCGCGAAGCTGACGCCGCGCACGGCGGTCAGCAGACCGTAGCGCGCTTCGAGGCGCTCGACCGAGAGCAGCGTCATCCCGCTCCTCCGCCGAGATAGGCTTCGATCACTGCCGGGTCTTTCATCACCTTTTCCGCCGCGCCGTCGGCGATGACGCGGCCGGCGTCCATGCAGACGAGCCGTTCGGCGACGCGCAGCAGGAGATGGACGATATGCTCGATCCAGACGATGGCGAGGCCGCGCCGCTTGAGTTCGAGGATGACGTCGACGAGTTCGCTCGCTTCGGCGTCGGTCAGGCCGCCGCCGATCTCGTCGAGCAGCAGCGCCGAGGGGCCGGTGGCGAGCGCGCGGGCGAGTTCGAGGCGCTTGCGGTCGATGAGCCCGAGCGTCTCGGCGCGGCGGTTGGCGAGGCCGGTCATGCCGGTCGTCGTCAGCGATTCGGCGGCGCGCGCGTAAGCCGCGTCGCGGGCGAGGCCGCCGCCATGGCGGGCGGCGGTGAAGACGTTCTCGAACACCGTCATGCCCGAGAACGGCCGCGGAATCTGGTGGGTGCGGGCGAGGCCGCGGCGACAGCGCTCGGCGGTCGGCAACGCCGTCACGTCCTGACCGCGCAGCCTGACCGTTCCAGCGGTCGGCGCATGCGCGCCGACCAAGATGCTCAGCAGCGTCGTCTTGCCGGCGCCATTAGGTCCGACGACGCCGATGGCTTCGTTGGCGCGAACCGA
>NZ_JBEKVH010000128.1:0-11664 GCF_049514155.1 Roseiarcus sp.
ACGGGCAAAAACCGTCGACGCAAGAAAAATCCTTGTTGCAGTTTGATTGGTCGATGACGCGCTTGCGGCCGAATTCGGTCTCCTTAGGCTGGATCGAAACGCAGTTCGACTTGACGCCGCAGTCGCCGCAGCCCTCGCACACGCGCTCGTTGATGAACGCGCGCTTATCGGGATCAGGATACTGGCCGCGCTTGCGCCGCCGACGTTTCTCAGCGGCGCAGGTCTGATCGTAGATGAGAACGGTCACGCCTTCGATCTCGCTGAGCTCGCGCTCTACGTCGAGCAATTGTTCACGCGACCTGATGGTCACCCCCGCCGGCCACGCTGTGTCGGGCGGATATTTGTAGGGCTCGTCGGTGACGACGACCACATTCTTGGCGCCGTCGGCGCTCACTTGCGCTGCGATCTGCGGGACCGTCAGCCCGCCCTCGTGGGGCTGTCCGCCGGTCATGGCGACCGCGTCATTGAACAGGATCTTGTAGGTGATGTTGGTCTTGGCGTCGATCGCCCAGCGCAGCGCCAGCGCGCCGGAATGGTTGTAGGTGCCGTCGCCGAGATTCTGGAACACATGGCGGCGGGTCGAGAAATGCGCTTCGCCGATCCAGTTGGCGCCTTCGCCGCCCATCTGGGTGAAGCCCTCGGTGGCGCGGTCCATGAACAACGCCATGAAATGGCAACCGATGCCGGCGTAGGCGCGCGCGCCTTCGGGCACCATGGTCGAGCGGTTGTGCGGACAGCCGGAGCAGAAATAGGGCGTGCGCGTCGCCGCTTCGCTTAAGCTCGCTAGAGCGGCGCGCGTCGCCTTGATCCGCGCCAACGCCGCCGCGAGCGCGGGATCGGGCGAAAGCCTCATCAGCCGCTCGCCGATCGCGACGGCGATCGTCTGCGGATCGAGCGCGCCCTTGCTCGGCAGCAGCCATTGGCCCGCCTCGTCGCGTTTGCCGACGACGACGGGCGGATGGGCGACGCCATAGAGGATTTCGCGCAATTGCGTCTCGATCAGCGCGCGCTTCTCCTCGACGACGACGATCTCGTCGAGGCCGGCGGCGAAAGCCTTCAAGCCCTCCGGCTCGACCGGCCAGACGCAGGCGAGCTTGGTGAGCCGCAGGCCGAGCGCGTCGCAGCGCGCTTCGTCGAGACCGAGCGCGTCGAGCGCCTGGCGCACGTCGAGATAGGGCTTGCCGGCGGTGACGATGCCGAGCTTCGCCGCCGCGCCGCCGGTCGTGATCAGGCGATCGAGCCGGTTGGCGGCGAGCCAGGCGACGACCGCAGGCAGCTTGTGCTCGTGCAGGCGCTCTTCCTGCGCCAGCACGCCGTCGACGCGGCGGATGGCGAGGCCGCCGGGCGGCAGCGGAAAATCCATCGGCTCGACCGGCGCGACGCGATCGAGCGAACCGTCGACCACGGCCGTCGACTCGACCGTGTCCTTGACGCATTTGAGGCCGACCCAGACGCCGGCGTAGCGGCTCAAGCCCCAGCCGAGCGCGCCGTAATCGAGGATCTCCTGCACGCCGGCGGGCGCCAGGATCGGCATCATCGCGTCGACGAAGGCGAATTCCGACTGGTGGGCGGTGGTCGAGGATTCGGCGGTGGCGTCGTCGCCCATCAGCGCCAGCACGCCGCCGCAGCGCGAGGTCCCAGCGAGATTGGCGTGGCGGAAGGCGTCGCCCGAGCGATCGACGCCCGGACCTTTGCCGTACCAGAGGCCGAACACGCCGTCGAAACGGCCTTCGCCGCGCAGCTCGGCCTGCTGCGCGCCCCAGATTGCGGTGGCCGCCAGCTCCTCGTTGAGGCCCGGCTCGAAATGGATGTCGTTGGCGGCGAACAGGGCGGCGATCTTGTAGAACTGCAGGTCGAGGCCGCCGAGCGGCGAGCCGCGATAGCCGGAAACGAATCCGCCGGTGTTCAGGCCGGCGCGGCGGTCGCGCGCCTTCTGCGACAACAGCAGGCGCACAATCGCTTGCGCGCCGCTGAGCAGCACGCGCGACTTATCGAGGTCGAAGCGATCGGCGAGCGTCGCCCCGGCCAGTGGCTCGGCGGCGGCGCGCGCTCTGTCGTCCATGGCCGGCCTCCCGATTCGCTTCGAGCCCGACGGAGCCTAGCAGCGCCGGTCGCGGCCTCGACGATGAATCTGCGGGTCCGGCGGCGAAAACGCAAGGCGCCGCCGGCGGGCGGCGCGTTCGGCGTCAGGCGCCGACGACGGTGAAATTCACCGCAACGTTGCCGCGGGTGGCGTGCGAATAGGGGCAGATCTGCTCGTGCGCCTCATGCACGAACGCCTCGAGCTCGGCCTGCGGCAGGCTCGAATCCTCGATCTTGAGATCGACGACCAGGCCGAAGCCGCCGCCCTCACGCGGGCCGATGCCGACCGTGCAGCTCGTCTTCGCCTTGGTCGCGTCCTTCTTGTGGCTCTTGGCGACGAAATCGAGCGCGCCGCCGAAGCAGGCGGCGTAGCCGGCGGCGAACAGGTGCTCAGGGGTCGCCGTGTTCGGCTTGCCCGGACCGCCCATCGACTTCGGCACCGAGAGGTCGACGCTGACGATCTTGTCGGTCGTCTCCGAATGGCCATTGCGGCCGCCGGTGGAGGCGGCAGTGACGGTGGCGAGGGTCTTGACGGGAACGATCATCGGCGAGCTTCCTCTCAAAAATGAACAACCCCCGAGAACATCTCGGGGGTCTTCATATAGGCGCTGAATTGTGGCGTGATTACTTGACGACGACTGGCGTGCCGACGTGGACGCGGCCGTAGAGGTCGATGACGTCGAGATCGCGCATGCGGATGCAACCCGACGAAACCCCCTGACCGATCTCTTCCGGCTCGTTGGTGCCGTGGATGCGGTAGAGCGTGTCGCGGGGGCCCTGATAGAGATAGAGCGCGCGCGCGCCGAGCGGGTTGTCATAGGCGCCGGCGAGCGGGCCGTGCTTGAGATAGACCTTGAATTCCGGCCACCGATCCATGATCGAGGCGGTCGGCATCCATTGCGGCCATTCGGTCATGTGGCCGACGGTCGCGCGGCCAGTCCAGCCGTAGGCTTCGGCGCCGGTGGCGACCTTGTACTGGATCGCCTGCTTGCCCGGCAGCACGAAGTAGAGGTTGTGCTGGGTGGTGTCGACGACGATCGTGCCCGGCGCTTCGCCGGTCGGATCGGCAATCCGGTTGCGGACGATCGGGATCGACCACTCTTCCGGCGGCGCAAGGGCCATCATCGCCTTGTCGTGCGGGTTGAGATGCGTTTCGAGCGTCGCGGTTTGCGTGTCCATGGGGGAGCAGCCGCTGAGCATCGCGCCCGCCGCCAGCACCGCCGCGATCAGAAATCCCTTGCCGATCATGTGTCCGCCCGCCGCCTGAAATTCACAATCCGGAAACTATAATGCGAAGTCGTTTATCGACTCTTTCCCCCTAGACACCGACTGTTTACGCGAACCGCCTCGCTCGCGCCACCCTTTCGTCAGCTGGGGGCCGCATTTTCTTACTGGTGTGTCTTACGGGACGGCGATGACGCAGATAATACAAACCCTTGTGAGGGCGTCCGGCGGACCCCAGGCGCCCGCCTAGCGCGTCGTCGCATCGGCGAGGCGGCGCGCCCGGCGTTTCAGCCGTTCGATCCCGTGGGCGACGGCCGTGGCGAGGGCGAAGGCGGCCCCCCCGCCGGGCGCAAGCGACAGGGCGAGGTCGACAAGCTCGATCCGATCGCGCCAGGTGCGATCGATCATCGGATGGTCGGCGACCGCGCAGGAATCGACCAGCGACAGGCTCGGATCGCGCTCCAGCCGACGCGACAGGTCGAGGGTCGCCTGCACGCCGGGCGAATAGGCGGCGAAACGCTCGTCATAGGCGGTCTTCCAGTAGAAGGCGCGGTTCCCTGCCCGCAGCACCGCGGCGGCGGCGATCAGCTCGTCCTTGAGGGCCAGGGAATAGACCTCGAGGGCGCCGCGCGCGGCGAAGCGCGCCATCGTTTCGCGAGCGAAGGCGGCGCGTTCGGCGTGGGCGTCGAGCGCCGACCGGCGCGCGCCCTTCCAGCCGCTATTCTCCACGGCGAGGAATCCCTCGATCGCCGCCGCGTCTGCGCCGACGCGCGATTCCAGGGCGCCAAGCTCCTCCAGGCGCCGCCGCTGGCGCGCCCATTCCTTGCGCCGTCGCTTGTCGAGCCGCGCCTCGAAGCTCGCTTTCGCGCCGACGACGAGGGCCGCGCGCCGGCGCGCGTGAGCGGCCTTCAAGCTCAGCGCGCGGCGCGCGGCGAGCGCGGCCGCGGCGGCGGCGACGGGCCCGTCGACGGTCGAGAAAGGCAGGCGCAGCCCGGCGAGACTTGGCGCCCGGGCGCGAAGCGCGTCGATGATCGCCGCCAGCGCCTCGCTCGCCGCGTCCCGGTCGAGCAGGATCGCCGGCAGCGCCGCCTGCTCGCTGCGCCACAGGCTCGCCAGGCCGAACGGCAGGCGCGGCGGCGCAATGGCGGCGAGGCCGATCAGCGCGTCGCGGTTCGCGTCGCGCCAGACGAGCAGCGTGCGGACGCGCGCGTTCGCCAGCCGCTGCAAAGCGGGAATGAGAAAATCGGGCTCGGCGAAGGCGTTGGGTTCGCCGGCGCGCGCGGCGAGGTCGCGCCAGGCGCCTTCGAAGCGCGGCAGGTCGCGGCGGTCGACCGCCTCGACAAGAGCCGTAGCGCCGTCCGCCGCGTCAGTCACAACGGGATCGCTCCCGCCTTGGCCGCTGCGACGAAATCGGCGTCGACCCGCGTATAGAGTCCGGCGCGGCGGTCGTCGAAATAGACCGGGTCGCCACAGCGCTCGGGGTCGAATCCTTGCGCGACCAGTTCGACCTTGCGCGGCCTGAAGGTGCCGGTGAGGTCGAGTTTCGGCCGGAAGCGCAGGAACAGCGGCCGCGCATAGGCCGGTAGGCGCTCCGCGATCTCGGCGTGCAGCCCGGCGAGATCGAATTCGGCGACGTTGTCGACCACCAAAGCCGCCATGCCGGCGCGGCCGTCGTGGCCCGGCGCGACGACGCCGTAGACGGTCGCCTCGAGCACGCCGGGGAAGGCGGAGATCGTTTCGGCGACCTCGGTCGTCGATACGTTCTCGCCTTTCCAGCGAAAGGTGTCGCCGATGCGGTCGACGAAATAATAATAGCCGCGCGCGTCGCGCTTCAGCAGGTCGCCGGTGCGAAACCACGCGTCGCCGGGCTTGAAGACGTCGCGCAGGATCTTCGCCCGCGTCGCCGCGGGGTCGCAATAGCCGTCGAATTTCGCCGCCGGCTTGCCGGGATCGTCGCTGATCTCGCCGAGCAACTCGCCGGGCTCGTCGACGCCGCATTCGAGACAATGGCCCTCAGCGTCGCGCTTCTCGACATTGCCGTCGACGTCGAAGGCGACGGTGCGGATCGGGAAGCGCCTCGCCGCCCAGAACGGCAGCCGACCGACCGCGCCGGGATGGGAATCGAAGTTGAACAGGGCGACGTTGCCTTCGGTGGCGGCGTAGAACTCCAGCACATGGGGAATGGCGAAGCGCGCCTGGAACGCGGCGAAGATGTCCGGCCGCAATCCGTTGCCGACCGCCATGCGGATGCGATGGCCGCGATCGCTTTCGCCCGGCGGCGTGTTTTGCAGGTAGCGGCACAGTTCGCCGACATAGATGAACATCGTGCAGTCACGCCGGGTCGCGTCGTTCCAGAACTCGTGGGCCGAGAATCGCTCGCGAATGTAGCATGAGCCGCCGGCGGTCAGCGCGATTCCGACCGCGATCACCCCGCCGTTGCTGTGATACATCGGCAGGCAATTGTAGATGCGGTCGTCGCCGCGCGCATCGGCGGCGGCGGCGAACCCATACATGATGCGCAGGGCGCGCGAGTGGGTGATGCGCGCCGCCTTCGGCAGGCCGGTGGTGCCGGACGTGTAGATAAACAGCGCCGGGTCCTCGATCGTCAGCGGCGGACGCTCGTCGGCCGCGAGCGGCTCGGCGGAGAAGCCTTCAACCTGCAGATCGACGCGTGTCTGGCCGCTCGCCGCCGCGCCATGGGCGAAGACCGGCACGGGCGCCTCGAGCTTGGCGAGGCCGGTGGCGAATTGCGCCAGGAAATGCGCTTCGACGATCGCCGCCTTGGCGCCGACGATGGCGAGCGAGTGGGCGAGCGAGGGGCCGGCGAGATTGGTGTTGATCAGCGCCGTCGTTACGCCGGCGCGCGCCATGCCGAGCCAGATCGCGACATATTCCGGACGGTTGGCCATCATCAGGCAGATCGCGTCGCCCTTGCCGAGCCCCTGCGCGCGGGCCCAGCGCGCGTAGCGGCTGGCGCGCGCGTCGAGCTGGCGGTAGGTGAACGTCTCCGTCTCGCTGAGCAGCGCCGGCTTGTCGCCGTAGGTCTTGGCCCAGCGTTCGAGATAATCGCCGAGCGTCAGATTGCGGTTTTCGGCGATCTGCCGCGTGCGCTTGAGCGCGCGCAGGATGCCCCCGGCGTAGGCGATCTCGCTCTTCAGTTGCGCCAGCATGCGGACGCTCGCTCCCCGTATCGTTCTTCCCTTTGGCTTGGTTCATGGTTGAACCAGGTCGAATTGACAAGCGCCGGCGCGCCGCCGCGCGCCTTACGCCAGCAAGCCGCCGCGTTTCGGCGCCAGCGGATTGTCGGTTAGCGCGGCGAGATCGGGCGTGTCGATCTGCGGCGCGCCGGTCAGCGCCGCCCACAGAGCCTCGATCCGGGCGGGCGCGACGCCGTCGGCGATGACGACGAGGCGGCTCAGCCGTTCCCCGTCCGGCCAGGCGGAGAGGATGCGCGGCGCGTGGAAGACATGCTGCGCGCCGTGGATCAGCAGCGGCCGGTCGGGATTGTCGGCGAGGCCGATCAGGCCCTTCACCCGCAACAGGCGCGGCCCGAGCAACTCGCTGAGCAGGTCGAGGAAGCGTCCGAGCGCCGGCGGCTGGATCAGCGCTTCGCTGACGAAGACGTGGCTCTGCACCGAAGCGGCGTGGACGAGCGGCGGCGCGTCGTCGAGCCGGCGCAAGGCCAGCGGCTCGGCCAGGAAGGCGGCGGCGTCGAGTTCGCCCGCCGCGACGTCGAGGATCGGCGCGACCGGATTGAGCGCGCTGAGCGCCGCGCGCACGGCGGCGAGCCCGACGGAGCGCGCGTCGGCGGCGACGAGATCGCTCTTGGCGAGGCCGATGCGGTCGGCGAGCGCCGCCTGCCGCTGCGCTTCGCCGTGCGCGGCGAGCGTCGCCTCGCCGTTGACGGCGTCGATGAGCGTCGTCACCCCGGCGACGCGGAAGCGCGCCGCCAGCCGCGGGTCGGCGGCGAGCGCGAACAGGATCGGCGCCGGATCGGCGAGGCCGGTCGTCTCGAGGATGACGCGCGCGAACGGCGCGATCGTCCCGGCGTCGCGCCGGTCGAGCAAGGCGTTGAGGCGGTCGACCAGGTCGCCGCGCAACGTGCAGCACAAGCAGCCGGAATTGAGCGAAATGACTTCGCCCTCGACCGCCTCGAACAGCAGATGGTCGAGGCCGATCTCGCCCCATTCGTTGACGATCACCAGCGCGTCGGCGAGCGCCGCGTTGCTGAGCAGGCGGTTGATCAGGCTGGTCTTGCCGGCGCCGAGGAAGCCGGTGACGATATGGAGCGGAATGGGCTCGCGCGCGCTCATGGCTCGACCGGAACGAGTTTGCCGACGAACACCGGCGGCCCGGACGGCTTGCCGTCGGGCGAACCGCCTTCCGGCTCGACCGTCACCGCATAGGTCGCGTCCTCGACGACGGCGCGGTCGAAAGCCGCGAGGCGCGCGCCGCGCGTCACCGAGGCGGCGTCGATGACGCCGAGCGAGCGCGGCGCGCCGAGCTTCGGCTCGATGATCCACAGCTCGTAGGACTTGCCGGCCTGCGGCGGCGCCGCGACGGGACGCACCGACAGCTCGCCCGTGGCGAGATTGATCGAGGCGACGAAGGCCGGCGAATCGGCGCTCTTCTGCAGGATCGCGACGAATTCCGTCGGCGCGTTCGTGCGCGTCGCCTCGCGCGCGATAAAGCCGATCGCCAGCGCCGCCGCGATTCCGGTTGCGCCGATCGCCGCCGCGCGCCAGCGCGACAGGCGCCTCTGCAGCGCCGCGACGCCGTCGGCGGCTGGCGGCGGCGCGGCGGCGCGGATGCGCGCTTCGATCGCCGACAGGAAGTCACTGGGCGGCGCGATCGGCGGCGTCGCCTCGGCGAGCGGCGAAAGGCGCGCCTCCCAGGCGCGGATCGCCGCGTCGAGCTCCGGCTCGCGCCGCCGCCGCGCGGCAAACGTCGCGCGCTCGCTTGGCTCGAGCGTGCCGAGGGCGAACTCGGCGGCGGCGAAATCGTCGTCCGGCGAGAGGGTCATGACTCCAGACAATCCCGCAATTGCATCAGGCTGCGGCGCAGCCAGGTCTTGATCGTCGCCGTCGGCGCGCCGAACCGCCGCGCCAGCGCGTCGCGGCTGAAGCCGCGATAATAGGCGAGCAGCACCGCTTCGCGCTTGTCGGCGTCGAGGGCGCCGAGGCAGGCGAGCAGCGCGGCGAGCCGCTCCGAGCGCGCCCGACCCGCCAGCGGATCGACCGTCTCGGCGGCGGGCTCGAACCCTTCCGGCATCTCTTCAAGCGACGTCGGACGGATGCGCCGCACTTCGTCGAGCGCGCGGTTGCGGGCGATGGTCGCCATCCAGGCGAGCGGCGATCCCTTGGCGAGGTCGAATTCACCCGCCTTTTCCCAGATCCGCACATAAGCCTCCTGCAGCGCCTCGCCGCTGGCGTCGCCGCGGGTCAGGATGCGCGCGACGACGCCGTAGAGAACCGCGTGGGTCGCGCGATAGAGCGTCGCAAAGGCCGCGGCGTCGCGCGCCGCAACGCGACCGAGCAGCTGGGCGAGATCGTCGCCCGCCGCCGCGGAATCCGTCGCCTTGGGCGTCTCTTCTGCGGTGGACATCGCGCAAATCTAGGACGCGCTCGCGTGGGAAGCAAAACGGGCGTCCCAAGGGACGCCCGCTCGCCGCTCGAACATGAGCTCGCGACCCATCCTCAGCCGGGAATCAGCACCTTGTCGATGACGTGGATGACGCCGTTCGACTGTAGCACGTCGGGGATGGTGATGCGCGCGACGTCGCCCTTGGCGTCGGAGACCGTCAGCGCCGATTTGCCCATCCGCGCGAAGGTCAGGTCTTCGCCCTGCACGGTCTTGAGCGTCAGCTTGCCGCCCATTTCGTCGATCTTGCCGGCGATGTCGGCCGCGGTCATGTGGCCGGGCACGACATGATAGGTGAGGATCGCCGTCAACTTGTCCTTGTTCTCCGGCTTCAGCAGCGTTTCGACCGTGCCCTTGGGCAGCGCGGCGAACGCTTCGTTGGTCGGCGCGAAGACCGTGAACGGGCCGGGGCCTTCGAGCGTGTCGACCAGGCCGGCGGCTTTCACCGCGGCGACCAGGGTGGTGTGGTCCTTCGAGTTGACCGCGTTCTCGACGATGTTCTTGGTCGGATACATCGGCGCGCCGCCGACCATCACCGTCATGGCGGCGTAGACCGGGGCGATCGCCAGCGGGGCGGCGACGGCGAGGCCGGCGGCGAGCGCGATCGCGCCGAGCGAGATTTTGGAATGCATGTTGGTCTCCGTGTCCTTGGGCCCGAAGGCCTTCCTTGGTCGTCCCTTCGAACGGGACGTGAGGAGATACGGGCCGCCCTCGCCGAGGTTTCAGCCCCGGCGAAAGAAATCTTCGCCCGCCGCCGGCGTGAAACTTTCTCGAGCCCGCTCCGTAGAGACCTGGAGCGCGCTCGCGCGCGCGGGAGACTCGATCATGTCTGCAGCCGAACGCGCCTTCCGCCCCGGCGCCCAACGGGTCGTCCTGCGCCATTCCGCGCTGACGCGGATCTGTCACGGGATCAACGCGGTCTGTTTCTTCGCCCTGCTGATGAGCGGACTGCAGATCTTCAACGCCCATCCGACGCTCAATTTCGGCCAGACGACCGATTTCGCCCGGCCATTGCTGTCGCTGGCGCCAGACGGGTTCCCGTCGTGGGCGACGCTGCCCGAGGCGCAGGATCTCGCTGTCGGCCGCCGCTGGCACTTCTTCTTCGCCTGGGCGCTGGCGCTCAACGGCGCGGTCTATCTCGCCGACCTGCTGCTGCGCGGCCGTATCCGCCGCCTGTGGCCGAGCGCAAGCGATCTGAAGAGCATCCCCCGCGCGATCATGGAACACGCGCGGCTGCGTTTTCCCAAGGGCGACGAGTCGCTGCGCTACAATGTGCTGCAGAAGCTCGCCTATCTCGCCGCGATCGCCGCCTTTCCGCTGCTGATCCTCGCCGGCCTGACGATGTCGCCGGCGATCGACGCGGCCTTTCCCTGGCTGGTCGATGCGTTCGGCGGCCGGCAGTCGGCGCGCGCCGTGCATTTCCTGCTGGCGAGCTTCCTGGTCGCCTTCGTCGCCATCCATCTGGCGATGATTGTCCTCTCAGGCCCAATCAACAACATCGTGTCGATGATCACCGGCCACTATCGGATCGAGGAGGAAGGCCATGACGCGTGAGACGAAGCTCACTCGCCGCGAAACGTTGCTGAAGCTGATCGCCGGCGGCGGCGCGCTGTCGCTTGCCGGCTGCGGGCTCGACGCGCGCTCTCCCGCCGCGCTCGCCGTGCTCGAAAAGGCCGAGACGCTGACCCGTCTCGCCCAACGCGCGCTGCTCGCGCCGCGCGAGGCGCTGGCGCGCGAATATCGGCCGCAGGACATTTCGTCCTATTTCCGCCCCAACGGCTCGACCGCGCCCGACGACGCCGATTACCAGGACGCGGCCGCCAACGGCTTCGCCGACTGGCGGCTCGAGGTCGGCGGCCTGGTCGACAACCCGCTGAAGCTGTCGCTCGCCGACTTGCGCGCGTTTGCCCCGCGCACGCAGATCACCCGCCACGATTGCGTCGAAGGCTGGAGCTGCATCGCGCAATGGAAAGGCGCGCGGCTCGCGAGCGTGCTGGCGGCGGCGCGGCCGAAGCCTGCGGCGCGCTTTATCGCCCTGTTCTGCGCCGACACGCTCGAACAGTCGCTCGACGGCAATGGCCGCTATTACGAGACGATCGATCTCGTCGACGCCGCGCATCCGCAGACGATCCTGGCCTATGAGATGAACGGCGCGCCGCTGCCGGTCGAGCACGGCGCGCCGCTGAGGCTCAGGGTCGAGCGCCAGCTCGGCTACAAGATGGCGAAATACGTGATGCGCATCGAGGCGATCGACGGCTTCGCCGCGCTCGGCCGCGGTCGCGGCGGGTTCTGGGAGGATCGCGGCTACGAGTGGTACGCCGGAATCTAGCGTCGCCCGCGGTCGTGGGTCAGTTTGAACGATTGTTTTGCGCCGATTGCGGCCAGCCCCAGCCGTGGATGCTTTGCTCGAAAGCGGATGCCCGGCCACCGCGGCCGCCAAGAAAGAAGCCCGCCGGGTCGCGACGGGCTTCGATGTCTTGAACCTGACCCTTGAGCGGGCGGGTTGCGATTACATCTGGTGGTAGGTGAGCTTGCCGTCCGCGTTCTTCGCCCAGACGTACCAGACGAAGTCCATTGAGGTTCGGTCGCCCTTC
The DNA here is from genome assembly GCF_049514155.1 of Roseiarcus sp. GTDB lineage: Bacteria > Pseudomonadota > Alphaproteobacteria > Rhizobiales > Beijerinckiaceae > Roseiarcus. Next base: position 11,541 of record NZ_JBEKVH010000128.1, read on the forward strand.
TTGTCGTAGGAGATGTCGCCGAGCACGGTCTTGAACGCCATGCCCGAGTGCATGACGTCGGCGACCTTGTGCGGGTCGGTCGAGTTGGCCTTCTCGATCGCCTGCTTGATGATCTGCATCGCGG
>NZ_JBEKVH010000129.1:0-11471 GCF_049514155.1 Roseiarcus sp.
CCCCCACCCACCCACCGATCCAGCGACCTCGTGGAAGCATGGCCTTCCGAAATTTTGCCGCCGTCAATGGCGCGCACATGGCCCGCCGAGAGATGGGCGTCTCTCGACGCCCACTGCGCGCGCCGCCTCCCGCAGTCTGAGATCGCTGACGCCGGCAAACCTCGCAAAGAAGAGGCCGTCATGAGGTCGACGTCGCTTCCCGCGTCGGCGCCGCTCGAGCCGTCGCGCCGCGCAACCGATCGGCCGTAGGCGCGGACATAGGGCATGACGCGTCATGGCCGTCCCCGGACTTGGTCCGGACTTCTCCCGGCCATCCACGCCTCCCCGCGGCCAGGGCGCCACGGCCAAGAGCCGCGCATTCTCAAAGCTTTTCCTGGGATTCGATGCGGCCCCCGTGCGGGCGCCGGGTCCAGCAGGGGATTGTCGCGCTAGGCGAAGTGACCGGCTCTTTGCGCCATCACGTCTCTTCTCACCATCCCGGCGGTCAGAGAAGGGATGTGCGCAACAACGACCGCATGCAGCAGCAGCCGCTCATATAAATCGTCGACTCTCGAGGCGATATCCATGCGATCCGACCCGTCGATCTCCTTCGCGATCGCGTCCGTGATCGAAGCCTTGAACTGCTTTTTCTGTAGAGGGTCTCTCGGATCGACGGCGATCATCTCTTGGCCTCCGTGGCGACGGCGCCTCTGGCCTTGCTGACAAGCGAATCGCGATGGCCCCGCTGGTCGTCAGAATCATCGACGGGACCTTGTCGCGACCGCCGCACCATAGCCAAGGCGAAGTTCGCCGCCAGACTCGGAAATCCCCTAGACCCAGCGAGTCACGACCCCGCTTTGCGGATTCGCCAGGCGTAAGCCTTTGACATCCTGCCGATTGGTTTTGTCCACGGCGCCAGCGGCGATCGACGAAGCGACGCCGCCGGCGCGGGCGGCCATGACAGCCGACGCTCAGCGAAGACGTTGCGAGTCCCGCGACTCGGACCCTCAGTCCTTTACGCCCGCCTCGGGCCGATCGCCGCCGCGGACTTCCTCTTCTCGCCACTCGCCGGCGGAGTCCTCGTACTGAATGGCTTCGCTTTCGCCTGGCGCTTTCTGCTCGCCGGCGGCGCGCGCCGCCGCGGCATGGGCGAGATCGCGGGTGCGATAGGTCTCGGAAATCGTCGAGCCCATCCTATAGGCCCACCCGCCGTCGTGCTGGATCACCTGGTAGGTCACCTGGTTCATCTTGAACTCTCCCCGATCCGGCGCCCGTCGAAGGACTCGCTTCGCCGCCGACGGCGTTTTGTGTGGGCGCGGGTCCAATATGGGGGCTCGACGGCTGGACGGAAGCGACCAGCGATCCCCGGGCGGCCCGTAGGTTTCGCGAAGCCGCGTGTCCATGCACAAGGTTTGCGGCGGGTTCCTTCCCTCAGGCGGGAGGAATCCGCGGCGGGTCAAAGGAACGAGCCGGTCATGGCGATCATGCGCCGCGAACGCCGTCCGGCTTCGGCTTGATGCGCTTGCGGACAACCGCGGCGACGCCGCCGCAAAGCGTCAGCCGGCGTGGTTGCCGTTGCAGCAGGCGGTTGCAGGGGCGGAAACGCTGACCATCGCCAGGGATCCGGCCAACGATGCGCAGAGAACGATGACCACGGCGCGCAGAGCATTGTTGAACATGGCCCGCTCCTGAATGAGTCGCCCGACCGGCCCGGCGGGTTGGGTTGGGCTTACGGTCTGCGTTCAACCACCCTTCTCCACAGGCGCGTCGGTCCGCCCATGACTGAAAGGGCCTCAGGGCTGCGCCGAAGCTCGGCCGCCGCCGCGCGGCGCGGACGATCGGCTATAAGGGCCGCGGCGGCCAATCGCGCGGCCCCTCATCCGGCCGACTTCGTCGGCTGCCTTCTCCCCGCTTGCGGGGGAGAAGGGGCGCGCGCGGCCGGGGGCGGAATGGGGGCGATGGGGCAGGACCAAGCGACGAGCGAGCCGGCCAAGCGCGCGCGGATCGCGGCGATCGACGCGGCGCGCGGGCTCGCGCTCGGCGGCATGGTCGTCTACCACCTGATCTGGGACTTCGCCCATTTCGGCCTGATCGCGCCGACAGCGCCGTTCGCGCCGGCGACGCGGGCGCTGTCGCATGTCGTCGCCAGCGCCTTTCTCGCGCTGGTCGGCGCGTCGCTGGCGCTCGCCCATCCGCAGGGGTTGCGGCGCGACGCTTTCTCGAGGCGCCTGGCGCTGATCGTCGGCGCGGCGGCGCTGGTGACGGCGGCGAGCTACGCGATCGATCCTGAAGAACCGATCCTGTTCGGCATCCTCCATTGCATCGCCGTCGCCAGCCTGATCGGCGCGCTGTTCGTCGCCGCGCCGCCCTGGGCGGCGTTGACGGCCGGGGCGGCGATGGTCGCCGCGCCGTTCCTCGATTCGAGCGCGGCGTTCAATCCGCCGGCGCTGGTCTGGCTTGGGCTCGGAACCGTTTCGCCCTACACGCTCGACTGGCGGCCGCTGCTGCCGTGGGCGGGCGTCGTGCTGATCGGGCTCGCGCTGGCGCGGGCGGCGGCGGCGCGGCTCGCCGGCTGGCGCTGGACGGCGTGGCGGCCGGCGCATTGGCCGGGCCGCGCCTTCGCCTTCGCCGGCCAGCACAGCCTCGCCATCTATCTCGTCCACCAGCCGATCCTGTTCGGCCTGCTGTGGTGCGTCGTGACGGCGACCGGGCTCGAGGCGCGCCAGGCGCGCGAGGCCTATCTCGCCGCCTGCCCCCCCGCCTGCGTCGCGCACGGCGGCGACGTAGGCGTCTGCGCCAAGGCCTGCGCCTGCGTCGCCGACCGCGCCGAGGCCGCCGGCCTGTCGCTCGGCGCCGCGCGCGCCGACGCCGGCGGCGCATTGCAGAAACGGCTGCGCGACGTCGTCGAGACCTGCAGCCTCGAAGCGCGGTGAGGGCAGAGCGCAGACGCGAGCGACGCCCGCCGGGGCAATGAGCGACTCACGCGGCGCTGGCGCGCGCCGGACGCAAAGCGCGCAACGCCGGCGGCAGCGCGGCGTCGAGGCAAGCGCTGATCGCGCGCTGACGGCGCTGCAACCAAACGCCGGCAAAGATGACCGCCAGCCCGATCGCCGACAGCGCGAAGCTGAAGGCGAGCACGTCCTTGAACGCGTCGGCGGCGAGATAGCCGAGATAGGTGCAGATTCCGAGCGCGCCGACGACGGCGTAGACGCGGCGGCCGAGAAAGACGGCGAGAGCGACGAGCGCGACGTTGATCGCGCAATAGACCGCCTTGCCGATCGCGTCGCCCGAGCCCGAGGAAAGCGCGCCCCAGAAAGTCAGCGCGCCGAACAGGTGCAGCCAGAAACCGAAATCGCCGAGCCGCGCCCACTTGACGTCGATCGCCCAGGCGACGGCGATCATTGCGACGCCGAAGACCATCGAGACGTTGCGGCGAAAGTCCCAGTCGGCTTCCCAGCTCTGCGCCGGCTGGCGATGAAGAAGGAGCAAGGCGAGGTCCATCGACAGGAACCACAGCGCCACCGAGGCGACCATGACGATGAACGGGAAGGGAAAGAAGCGCAGCGCGAGCGCCGCGGCGGCGATGGTCGCAACCTCCATGTAGACCCAGCTCGCGTTCATCAGCGGAAAGAAGTCGCTGTACTGGCGCGGCTTGTCGGCGAGCGACCAGAGATTGAGCGCGTCCTGCACGCCGTAGACGGCGAGCGGCGCCATCGACACGGCGACGGCGATCGCCAGGCCGCCCGGCGTGCGCGTCTCCGGTTTGCGCCACAACGCCCGCCCGAGCGCCGTAAACCCGGCGGCGTAGACGAAAGCGACGCCCGCCAACGCCCAACCGCCGAGCGCATCGAACGCAGTGTTGGTGAAGAGCCCCATCGCCGCGATGACGATCAGCGCGCCGGCGTAATAGAGGGCGTGGACGGCGTCGAAACGCGGCGGCGCGGCGAGGCGCGCTTGCGGCGGGTCCGTCGCCGCGGCGGCGCGGCCGCGCGCAAAGGCGATCAGCCTCGCTTTGGTTTCGGCGTCGATGACGTTGGCGGCGACGGCCGCGTCGAGATCCGCTTCGTCGATCATGGCGCCCCTCCCGGCGCTGCATCCTGCCACAGAGCGCATAGGCGGGCGAAGGAATCCGCCATCGCCTGCGTCGCCGCGGCGGCGTCGACGGCAAGATCCTCAACGTCTTCCTTCGAGCGCTACGCGCTGGCCTATCGGCTCGAGCTCGACGTCGCCCGAGGCGGAGCGGACCCGCTCCGCCGCCGCAAAATCCGCCGCCGATGGCGAATGCCGCCGCAGGCTCGGAGGGTTTTTCAACCCCATCGGCCCTTTGCGGTCATTTGACGCGGCCGCTCTCGATTCAGGTCGTATAAATGGGCGCCGTATCGTTCTGCGTTCGGCAAGCAGACGGCCGTGGCGATCGACGCCCATCTCGGTAATGGCAGTCTGCGGTTTCCGCGCCGCTTAGAACAAGCGCCAAGCGTAGTCGATGGGAGGGCTCATTTGAAAGTTGCATTTACAACGGCGGCCGATCCTCGACTCCCGGCGGCAGGTTAGTCGAACGATGCAACTCTACTACGCTACTCACGACGGCCAAGCGCGACGCATCGCCGAGCGAATCGCCGGCCGCCTCGCGGAGAGGGGAATCGCGGTTTCGCCACAGGATTTGGCGGCGGCCTTCCCGGCGCCGGAAAAATTGGCGGAGGCGCGGCTGGTGGCGATCGTGTCAGCCGTGCGTTATGGCCGGCATCTGCCTGAGGGGCGCCGGTTCCTTTCCGTCTACCGATCGCTGCGTGCGCCGCCGCCTTTGGCGTTCGTTTCCGTCTGCCTGGCGGCGCGGAAGCCGGGCCGGGACACCGCCGAGAACAACCCCTATCTTCGCAAGGCGCTCGCCCGAAATCGGCTCGCCCCGGCCCTCGCGGTGGCGGTCGCCGGACGGCTGGATTACCCGCGCTACGGCTGGCTCGACCGGCAGATGATCCGCCTGATCATGACGTTGACCGGAGGGCCGACCGACCCCGCGACCGCGATCGAATATACGGCGTGGGATGTGATCGACGGCGTCGCGCTGCAGATCGCCGAGTTGTTTGATCGCGCGCAACCGTCGCGAAGCTGACGGGAGCGCGGCCGCGGCCGGGATTTTGTCGACTATAGTGCCGCGCGCCAACCCAGGAGTCGGTCTTGTCCTCCCCCTCCCCCGTCTTGATCAGCGTCGACTGGGGGACGAGCGCGTTTCGCGCCCGGCTCGCCGCCGCCGACGGGAGCGCGCTCGAGGCGGTCGAGGCCGCGGTCGGGGCGACCGGCCTGACGAGCGGCGCGCACGAGGCGTTTCTCGAGACGCAGATTGGCGGCTGGATGCGGCGCTTCCCCGGCCTGCCGATCATGCTCAGCGGCATGGTCGGCTCGCGCCAGGGCTGGGTCGAGGCGCCCTATGTCGCCTGCCCGGCCGGCGCGGCGGAGATCGCCGCCGCGGCGACGTCGGTCCCGGCCGCTCGAATCGGCCGCGTCGTCGTCGTTCCCGGCCTAAGCGCGCGCGACGCGCGCGGCGCGCCCGACGTGATGCGCGGCGAGGAGACGCAGATCCTCGGCGCGCTCGGCGCCGGCGGCCGCGCCGATGGGCTGTTCGTCCTGCCCGGCACCCATTCGAAATGGGCGCGGGTCGAAGCCGGCCGTATCGTCGACTTCGCCACGTTCATGACCGGCGAAGTCTTCGCCGCGCTGAAGGACCACAGCCTGCTGGGCCGGCTGATGGCGCCGCCGGACGCGACCGACGCCGCGTCGGCCGCCGACGGCTTCGCGCGCGGCCTTGCCGCCGCCGCCGCGCTCGAACGGCCGGGCGATCTGCTGCACGCGATCTTCATGACCCGCACGCTCGGTCTGTTCCATGAACTGCCGGCGCAGGGGCTCGCCGACTATCTCTCCGGTCTGCTGATCGGCGCGGAGGTTCTCGCCGGGGCGCAAGGCGCGCGCGAGGCCTGCGTCGTCGGCTCGCTCGGGTTGACCGCGCGCTATCGCGCCGCCGGCGAAGCGCTCGGCGTTGCGCTCGCGCCGGCGCCGGAGAATTGCGCGACGCTCGGGCAGATCGCTTTGCTCGAACGGATGGGCGCCCCGTAGCCCGCGCGACGAGAACAAAGGCCGGGCGGCATATCGGCTTCTTCCCCTCATTGCGCCGTGGTCGCGCGCGCGAGCAGGTCGCGCAGCGACCACGCGTTGGGCTCGGCGATTCCGCTGACGTCGTCGACGCGCCAGCGTCCGGCCTGGCGCAGCAGCGAGAATGTGACGACGTTCTCGCGCGCCGACTGGCGCACCCAGTCGCCGGGGTCGACGGTCGCGACGACGGTCGCGTGGTTGGCGTCGCGCCGCTCGACCGCCAGCGCGTAGGACTTGACCTCCGCGCCCTGCGAATTGGTGACGACGTCGAAATCGATCGCGACGTCGCCGCCGCGGCGGGCGCGCGCCTCGACCTTGTCCCACAGCGCGGCGAGGCCGCGGGTGAGCGCCGCGTCGCGCTGGGCCGGCGTCGTGAGGGTCGGCCGGCCGCTCTTCTCGGCCGCGTAGAGCGCCGCAACCGGCGCGCGCGGGTCGGCGGGGTCGGTCGCAGCGGCGGCGTGGGCCGGCGCGGCGAGGGCCAGCAGCGCGGTCGCGGACAAGCCGGCAAGACAAAGTTTCAAGATGACGCTTACCCCTTGCATGACGCCGATCACTTACGGTCCGCGGATCGTTCATCGGGGCTCAAGGCGCGGCGCGCCAAGGATTGATGACGGGCGCGCGCGCCATTTCGAATTCCCGAACATCGCGGGTGACAACGGTCAAACCGTAGCACACCCCAGTCGCAGCGATGATGAGGTCGGGCTGAGAGAACGTGTGGCGCATCTTGCGCCCGGCCTCGACCAGTAGCCGCCACCTGAACATCACCTCTTCGCTGACTGGCAGCGTCCGCTGCTCGAACATTGGCCGCAGCGCGACATCTAGCCAATTCTGGAGCTCGGCGCGCTTTCCCGCATCGGCTACGCACTCAACGCCGAACCGGATCTCAGCGAAGGTTACGACGCTGACGAACAGAGATTCCAGCGGTTGCGCGGCGACGAAAGCGATGACTTTCGGCTCCGGTCGCGGCCGCCGAAGTTCACTGAGCACGTTGGTGTCGAGCAGCCAGCCCGTCACAGCTCGACGCCGCGCACCGGTGCGCGGGTCCGCTTCGGCGCGATCTCGAACTCTTTATGCGGAGAGGCCTGCATTGCCTCGACGAGCGCCGCCCCAGTGCGCTCGCCTTTCAGACGGCGGAATTCGTCGGCGGCGACGACCACGACCTCTTCGCGGCCGCGAACGGTGACAAGCTGCGGCCCCTCGCTACGGGCCCTCCGCACCAGCTCGCTGAATCGCGCTTTGGCGTCCTGCAGCAGCCATGCGCCTGGGCGCCGCGGCGCGCGCGGGGAGCTCGTCGATCTAGTCATACTGACTAGATACCACGAACGCACGAGAACCGGCAAGGGCGGCTCGCCCCCTACCCATCGCCGCCCTGCCGACCTATATCCAGCGCTCTAATGTTTCTCCCCCAACCGTCCGGAGCCGCAAGCGCTTGACCGCCATGACCGACGCGAGCCTCGACAAGATCCCCGTCACCGTCCTCACCGGCTACCTCGGCGCCGGCAAGACGACCCTGCTCAACCGCATCCTGTCCGAGCCGCACGGCAAGCGCTATGCGGTGATCGTCAACGAGTTCGGCGAGATCGGCATCGACAACGAGCTCGTCGTCGGCGCCGACGAAGAAGTGTTCGAAATGAACAACGGCTGCATCTGCTGCACCGTGCGCGGCGACCTGATCCGCATCATCGAAGGGCTGATGCGGCGCAAGGGCAAGTTCGACGCCATCATCGTCGAGACGACCGGCCTCGCCGATCCGGCGCCGGTCGCTCAGACCTTCTTCGTCGACGAGGACGTGCGCGGCGCGGCGCGGCTCGACGCGGTCGTCACCGTCGCCGACGCCAAGTGGCTGAGCCAGCGCCTGCGCGACGCGCCGGAGGCGAAGAACCAGATCGCCTTCGCCGACGTCATCATCGTCAACAAGACCGACCTCGTTTCGCCGGCCGAGCTGCGCGAAGTCGAGGCGCGCATCCGCGCGATCAACCCCTACGCGCGGCTACACCGCGCCAATCGCTGCGACGTCAACATCGAGGAGGTGCTGGAGCGCCGCGCCTTCGACCTCGACCGCATCCTCGACATCGAGCCGGAATTCCTCACCGTCGAAGACGACGATCACGATCACGACCACGATCATGACCACGACGGCGATGGCCATCACCACCACGGCGGGCTGAAGCACTATCACGACGAGGACATGCAATCGATCGCGGCGCGGCTCGAAGGCGATCTCGATCCCGACAAGTTCATGCCGTGGATCAACCGCCTCACCCAGGAGCGCGGCCCGAACATTCTGCGCAGCAAGGGCATCGTCGCCTTCAAGGGCGATCCCAAGCGCTTCGTCTTTCAGGGCGTGCATATGATGCTCGACGGCGAGCCGCAGCGCGAGTGGAAGCCGGGCGAGAAGCGCGAGTCGAAGGTCATCTTCATCGGCCGCGACCTCGACGAGACGGCGATCCGCGAGGGTTTCCTCGCCTGCGCCGCCTGAACGCCCGAACGCCGGGCGCCGCATCATGGTCGAACCGACCTCATCGCTGACCGCCCATCTGCGGCCGCTCGCCGCCGGCGCGCCGGCGGTCGCCGCGACCTTCATCGGCGGCGAGCCGGCCTTGGCGCTCGCCGACGGAACCGTCGTCATCGGCGATCCCGGCGCCGAGCGGCGCGTCGTCGCCCACCCGGACGGCGCGATCCTCGTCGCCGCGCGCGACGGCGACAAGCTGCTGACCGGCGGCGACGACGGTCGCGTCGTCAGGACCTCCGCCGACGGCGGCCTCGAATCGATCGCCGAAGAAAAGGGCCGCTGGATCGACGCGCTGGCCGCGCAGGCGGGTGCGATCGCCTGGGCGGCCGGCAAGCAGGCGCGCGCCCGCGACGCCGCCGGCGCGGTGAAATCCTGGGCGGCGCCGACCACCGTGCGCGGCCTCGCCTTCCTGCCCAAAGGCTATCGGCTGGCGCTCGCCCATTACAATGGCGCGTCGCTGTGGTTCCCCAACGCCGCCGCCGAGCCGGCCAAGCTCGAGTGGAAGGGCTCGCACCTCGACGTCACCGCCTCGCCCGACGGGCGCTTCCTCGTCACTTCGATGCAGGAAAACGCGCTGCACGGCTGGCGGATCGCCGACGCGCGCAACATGCGCATGACCGGCTACCCCGGCAAGACGCGCGCCCTGTCGTGGTCGCACGACGGCCACTGGCTCGCCACCTCCGGCGCCGACGCCTGCGTCGTCTGGCCGTTCAAGGACAAGGACGGGCCGATGGGCAAGGCGCCGCGCGAGTGCGGCGTGCGCGCAGCGCGCGTCGTCAAGGTCGCGTTTCATCCGCGCGCGCTGGTCGTCGCGATCGGCTATGCCGACGGCATGGCGCTGCTGTGCCGGCTGGTCGACGCTGCGGAAATCCTGGTGCGCGCGCCTGGCGGCGGCGCGGTCGGCGCGCTCGGCTGGGACGCGACCGGCGCGCGGCTGCTGATCGGCCTCGACGACGGCGCCGCCGGCCTGCTGACGCTGCCGGCGTGAGCGATGCGGCCGCATGAGTTCCCCTCTCCCCGCCTGCGGGGAGAGGGGAGTTGGACAGAGAAAGGAACCGCCATGGACTCCAGTTCTTCGCCCCTGATGCAACCCTTCCAACTCGGCGATCTCACTTTGCCCAACCGCGTCGTCATGGCGCCGCTGACGCGCAATCGCGCTGCGCACGGCTCCGACGTCCCCAGCGAGCTCGCCGCGACCTATTATCGCCAGCGATCGAGCGCCGGGCTGATCATCTCCGAAGGCACGCAGATCAGCCGGCAGGGCCAGGGCTATGTCTGGACGCCCGGGATGTACAGCGAGGCTCAGATCGAAGGCTGGCGCCGCGCGACCGACGGCGTGCATGAAGCGGGCGGCCGCATCTTCGCCCAACTCTGGCACGTCGGCCGCATCTCGCATGTTTCGCTGCAGCCGAACGGCGGCGCGCCAGTCGCGCCGTCGGCGATCCGAGCCAACACCCGCACCTTCATCGAGAGCGGCTTTTCCGAAGTCTCCGAGCCGCGCGCGCTCGAGACGGCGGAGATCGCCGGAATCGTCGCCGATTTCGCCAACGCCGCCGTCAACGCCAAGCGCGCCGGCTTCGACGGCGTCGAGGTGCACGGCGCCAACGGCTATCTCGTCGACCAGTTCCTGCGCGACGGCGCCAACAAGCGTGTCGACGCCTACGGCGGATCGATCGAGAACCGCGCCCGCTTCGCGCTCGAGATCGTCGACGCGCTCGCCAAGGTGTGGCCCGCCTCGCGCATCGGCATCCGCATCGCGCCGACGAGCCCGGCCAACGACGTCGCCGACTCCAATCCGGCGGCGACCTTCGGCCATCTTGTCGCCAAGCTGTCAGAACGCAAGATCGGCTATATCCATGTCATCGAGGGGGCGACGCAAGGCGACCGCAACATTGCGCCGTTCGACTGGGGCGCGCTGCGGCGCGCGTTCTCCGGCGCCTATGTCGCCAACAACGGCTACACGCGCGAGCTGGCCGATGAGGCGCTCGCCGCCGGCAAGGTCGATCTCGTCGCCTTCGGCCGGCTGTTCATCGCCAATCCCGATCTGGTCGAGCGCCTGCGCCGCGGCGCCGAACTGGCGGCGGGCGACCGCGCCACCTATTTCGGCGGCGGTGCGCACGGCTATACCGATTATCCGGCGCTCAGCGCTTAGCCGTTCTCCGCTTGCGTGAGCAGCCATTACGGTTCGCCACGCCCCGCGGCATCCACGGCTGATCAAATTTTCATGATCGAGGTCTGATTTGCCGCCATATACCCTGATAGCTGTCGGCCTCGCCAGCATTGACGTCGATACCAGAAGGGTTCTTCATTCGTCGGGAAAGGAGACCTAAAGTGCCCTACAAACTAATTGAGCGCAAAGCTACCGACAACGGTTGGCGCTTCTGTGTCCGAATGTTGCGCGAACGTGCCGAACTGAATCCCGCTGCAATCGCAACTTCTAACGACTTTGTGCTGGAAGACTGCTACGGGAAAGTGGTGGAATACCGAGTGAACGGTTTCCATAATCGCGCGGAACATTAGGCGCCGGTTACGGCCTTCAACGCGTGGTCAAAGTGTCTCGGATCTTCGCTCGCTGACCGTAGCGGCTGTTCACGACGCGACTTCGGCCTACGCGCCTGCGGACCCACTTCCCGGCCACTCGGCGGCGAGCGTTTCCTCGTCGGCCGACATGACGTTGCCGCGCCAGACGAAGCGGGCGTTCATCCAGCCGCTCAGCCACAGCGCCGGCAGCGCGAGGTCGCGCGCCATCCAGGCGGCGGGCGACGACCAGGCGAGCGGCCAGCCGGCGGCGAGGGCGAGCGCCGCTTCGGCGCCGTACCAGATCGCCGCCGCGAGC
>NZ_JBEKVH010000130.1:0-11396 GCF_049514155.1 Roseiarcus sp.
TCGGCTTCGACGGAATCATGACCGCATGCGTCTTCGCCTGGGAAGAGCGCGCCGACCAATCCGGGCGCTTCATGCGCGAGGAAATGCAGAAATACGTCAATAAATATTGGGGCGAACGGGCGTTCGGGAGAAGCGGCTGACTTGTCGCCCACGGGTAATTCCGGAGGGACGATGTCGATCGGGGGGCGGGGTCGTGGCCGCAAAAACGACGACTTGAAGCTGCTTTGGAGCCGGCTGAACGTTCGCTGCTCGTCGTCTGATGCGATATTCGCATTCCTTGATTGACAGAAAATAGAACGAGCGTTATAAAATTAACGATGGCGCGCCGGCTTAAGACCGGCGTGGGGAAGGAGCAGAGGGGGAAGTTTGCTGGCCATGAGCGCCGGCGAAGGAAGTTCGATGACATCAGCATCCGAACGTGCCGGTTTCCACTGAAACGAAATCCTAACGGGTGCGGTTCGCGCTCCGTAGGGCCCATCCGGCGAATCTTAACGCGTTGCCGGGCGCGACCAGGGAGGAACGATTATGAAGCGTTACGTCTACGCGCTGGCGGTGGCGACGATCCTGTCGACCCCAGCTATGGCCGCCAAGATCGGCGTGTCGATGGACAAGTTCGACGACAACTTCCTCACCGTGCTGCGCAACGGCATGAGCGATTACGCCAAGACTGTGCCCGGCGTGTCGTTGCAGATCGAGGACGCCAAGGACGACGTCTCCAAGCAGCTCAGCCAGGTCCAGAACTTCATCGCCAACAAGGTCGACGCGATCATCGTCAATCCGGTCGACACCTCGGCGACGCCGGCGATCACCAAGCTCGCCGCGGAAGCCGGCGTGCCTCTCGTCTACGTCAACCGCTTGCCGGCCGACCTAGACCAACTCGGGCCCAAGGCCTCAGCCGTCGTTTCGGATGAGAAGGAATCCGGAACCTACGAGGCCCAGCAGATCTGCAAGCTGCTTGGCGGCAAGGGCGACATTCTGGTGATCGAGGGCCAGCTCTCCAATCAGGCTGCGGTGCAGCGCACCAAGGATGTCCATGAGGTCATCGCGACTCCGGAATGCAGCGGCATAAAGATTGTCGCCGAACAGACCGCCAACTGGGATCGCACCCAGGGGCAGAACCTGATGACCAACTGGCTGTCGAAGGGCATGAAGTTTGACGCGGTGGTCTCCAACAACGACGAAATGGCGATCGGCGCCATCCAGGCGATGAAGGCGGCGGGCGTCGACACCAAGAAGGCCATCGTCGGCGGCGTCGACGCGACGCAGGACGCGCTTGCCTCGATGAAGGCCGGCGACCTCAAGGTCACCGTGTTCCAGAACGCCGCCGGCCAGGGCAAGGGCGCGGTCGACACCGCGCTCGCGCTCGCCTCGGGCAAGACGGTCGACAAGTGGGTTAAGATCCCCTTCGAACTGGTCACGCCTGACAACCTCGACAAGTACGCCAAGAAGAACTGATCCGACCGACCGCCTCTCCCTTCGCGTCTCGTGACGAAGAAGGGAGAGGCCGCCGGGGGCGCGGCCGATGTGTCTCGCCTCCGGCGGGTCGCGCCGAGCATATCGTGCTAAAAAGGTCGCGGGTCTCGCCCAAGAATGCGGGGCCGGCGAGAGATTTCAGGGTCGGAGCGCCATGGCGAAATTCAGTCCGTCGACCGCCGAAATCGTTCGCCAAGCCGGCGTGGTGCCCGGCTCGGAGTTTCTCCTCGAGGTGGAGCACGTCAGCAAGACATTCCCGGGCGTCAAGGCGCTCGACGATGTCCAGTTCCGCCTGAAGCGCGGCCACGTGCATGCGCTGATGGGCGAGAACGGCGCCGGAAAGTCGACGCTGATGAAGATCATCGCCGGCATCTACACGCCCGATCCCGGCGGTTCGTTCAAACTCAAGGGTCAGGAAATCCGGCTGACTTCGCCGCTGGACGCGCTCCAGTACGGCATCGCGATGATCCATCAGGAACTCAACCTGATGAATCCGATGACGGTCGCCGAGAACATCTGGATTCGCCGCGAGCCGCTCAACGGCTTGCGACTCGTGCAGCATCGTGAAATGCGCCGCAAGACGCGGGAGCTGTTCGACCACCTCGAGATTCCGATCGACCCGGAAGTCGAGGTGCGCGACCTCTCGGTCGCCAACCGCCAGATGGTCGAAATCGCCAAGGCGGTCTCCTACGACAGCGACGTCCTGATCATGGACGAGCCCACCTCGGCGCTCACCGAGAAGGAAGTGGAGCATCTTTTTCACATCATCCGCTCGCTCAAGGCCGAAGGCAAAGGCATCGTCTACATCACCCACAAGATGAGCGAACTGTTTGAGATCGCCGACCACGTGTCGGTTTTCCGCGACGGCCGATTCGTCGGGGAGCATGAAGCGTCCAAAGTCACTCGCGACGACATCATCAAGCTGATGGTCGGGCGCGAAATCACGCAGATGTTCCCCAAGACGGAGGTCCCGATCGGCGATGTCGTGCTGTCGGCGAAGAATCTATCGCTCGCCGGCCGCTTCCAGGACGTCTCTTTCGATCTGCGTCGCGGCGAAATTCTCGGTTTCGCCGGCCTCGTCGGCTCCGGGCGCAGCAACGTCGCCGAAGCGCTGTTCGGCGTGACGCCGGCGACATCGGGCAAGATCTTCATCGACGGCAAGGAGACCCTGATCAAAACGCCTGCCGCAGCGCTGGACGCAGGGTTGGGCTTTCTCACCGAGGATCGCAAGGAGAGCGGCTTGTTCCTGCTGCTCGACATCATCGAGAACATGCAGACGGCAATTCTGCGCAGGGGGTTCACCCGCGCTGGGTTCGTGAAAGAGGCCGAGATCGAGGCGATGTGCTTGCAACAGCAGGCGAGTTTGCGCGTGCGCACGCCCGATCTATTCGAGCCATGCATCAACCTCTCCGGCGGCAATCAGCAGAAGGTGTTGATCGCCCGCTGGTTGATGACAAAGCCGCGCATTCTCATTCTCGACGAGCCGACGCGCGGCATCGATGTCGGCGCCAAGGCGGAGATCCACCGGCTGATCTCCGTACTCGCCGGGCAAGGGGTGGCGGTCATGATGATTTCTTCCGAACTGCCGGAAGTGCTCGGCATGAGCGACCGCATCCTCGTCATGCACGAAGGCCGCATGACCGGCATCGTCGATCGCAAGGACGCCAACCAAGTCAAGATAATGGAGCTTGCCGCGCAGTAGCGCGCGAGACGCAGCAAGGACTGAAGACCGTGGCCACCGACACTTCGACTTCGACAGCCGCCGCGACGCGTGAACCCGTCCTGCGCTTGCATCGCCGAATGCCGCCGGAGGTCAGCATTCTCGTCGTCATGATCGGCATGATGCTGCTGTTCGAGGCGTTGGGATGGATCTTCGAAGGCCAGACCTTCATCTTCAACGTCCTGCGGCTCAAGATCATGATCTTGCAGGAGTCCGAGATCGGCATCATCGCTGTCGGCGTGACCATGTGCATCATCACCGGCGGCATCGACCTGTCGTCCGGCTCTCTCGTCGGCATGACGGCGATGGTGGCGGCGAGCCTGGCGCAGGTCTCCGGTTACAGCCACGCGATCTATCCGGGCCTTACCGGGCTCAATCCTGTCATTCCCGTTGCGGCCGGCCTATTGTGCGGGCTCCTCGTCGGCATGATCAACGGCGGGCTCATCGCCTATACGAAGATCCCGCCGTTCATCGCCACGCTTGGCATGATGGTGTCGGCGCGAGGCGTGGCGGATTGGTACACAAATGGCGAGCCGATCGGCAATCTCGAAGATTCCTTCGCGGCGATCGGTTCGGGCTGGTGGCCGGTCATCATCTTCCTGTTCGTCGCCTTCGTGTTCCACATCGCACTGCGCTACACGCGCTACGGCAAGTTCACCTACGCGATCGGGGCCAACCCCTTGGCGGCGCGCGTCTCGGGCATCAATGTCGAGCGCCATCTTGTCGTCGTCTACATGTTTGCCGGCCTGCTGTCGGGCGTCGCGGGCGTCGTGCATACCGCGCGCGCAATCTCCGGTCAGGCTGGCGTCGGCATGGGCTTCGAGCTTGACGCCATCGCCGCGGCGGTCATTGGCGGCACGTCGCTCATGGGCGGCGTCGGCCGCATGACCGGAACGGTGATCGGCGCGGTGATCCTCGGCATCCTGACCTCGGGCTTCACGTTCCTCAACGTCGACGCCCACTATCAGGAAATCATCAAGGGCGCGGTTATCATTGCGGCGGTGATCACGGACCAGTATCGGCAGCGGCGGCGCCGGTCGGCATAAAGGCCGAGTGCGCGCTCGTCTGTTGTCCGCGCGACCCGGCGAGACGACGTCCTGCCGTCATCGCGAACGAGCCGAGGCGATTAGGGGGCCGCAGGACTCAGGCCCTTCCGCCCCGGGATCGCTTCGTCGCTTCGCTCCTCGCGATGACGCCGGATCGACGCAGATGCGGCGCGTGGCCCCTCGTCGCAAGCTGATCCCGCACGCGCGGAGAGGGGAGGCGTCGCGTTACGCGTTCTCGATCGTGTGGATGTGGATCGGGGTGATCAGCGACGCGGGGGGCCGATCGCGGCGTCCGAAATGCGCGGCGATAGCTTCGACGGCGGTGCGAACCTCGAGCGCCGGGTCCTGGTCGATGATGGCGTCAATCATCCCCTCATGTAGCAGGCGACGCCGATCTTCGGTCAGCTCGTGGGTAATGAAGATGATTTTGTCACGCCTGCCGAGGGCGTTCAAGGCGTCGACGACGGCCTGCGCTCCCGCTGAAGCGTTGTAGACGCCGCGGATGTTCGGGTTGCGCTTCAGGGCGTCGAACACGAGATCGCCGGCGCGTTCGCTTTTCTCCCGGCTTTCGAGAACCTCGGATATGCGGCGCCAGGGGTAGCGTTCGCGCAGCGCGGCGCGAAAGCCCATCTCGCGCTCTTCATGGCCGATCATGCTGAGCAGCCCGGCGATGACAATGACGTCGCCTCGCTCCTTGCCGAGAAAGCGTCCCATGAGATCGCCGGCCACGCGCCCGGCCTTGCGATTGTCAGGCCCGATATAAGTCTGCGCGCCGACCCCACGGATGGGGGTCGCAAGGGTGATCACCAGCTTCCCTTCGCCGCTCATGGCGTTCAGGTTCAACGCGATCTCGTCGTTGTGCGCGCTGACGATGATCAGCCCGTCGCAGCTTGGCGCCAGCCGCGCGATCAGCTTGCCGGTGTCATGCGGTCGGTTCGGGTCGATGTGATGGACGCGGAACTGGATATTGAACGCCGAATAGTCGCGGTTGACCGCTTCGAAATGCGCCTGGACAGTCGCGTGGAAGGGGTTGTCCGGCGGCTGGATCAGCGCCGCGATGCGGAGCGTGCGCGCTGCGCGCTGGTTGAGCGCGCGGTCGAGATTGAGTCTGCGGGCCCAATCGAGGACTCGCCGCTCCTTTTCCCGCGTCACGCCGCCGCGGTTGTTGAGGATCCGGTCGACCGTGGAAAGCGAGACCCTTGCGGCGCGCGCTACATCCGCCGCCGTGGATTTGCCCGCCATCTTCAAACGCCTTCTTTGAAGAAAAGTCTTCAAGATTGAGATTTTTGCGTGAATAGCACGGGACTATCCTCGCCTCAATCAGACCGGCTCCGAGAGTCGGCGTATCCGAGGGGGGCGCGAGTGATCAATCTTGCAATATTCGGCGCCGGTCGCATCGGCTGCGTGCATGCGGTAAACGCGGCGACGAACCCTTCGATTCGGCTGAAATACATAGTCGACCCCGTCGCCAGCGAGGGTCGCGCGCAGTTGGCCGCGAAGACCGGCGCTTTCGTGGCCGACGCCGACGCTGTCTTCGCCGACAAGACCATCGCCGCCGTCGTCATCGCCAGCTCCACCGACACTCACGCCGAATTGCTCGACAGGGCGAGCGAAGCCGGCCACGCCATCTTCTGTGAAAAGCCAATCAGCTTCGATTTCGCCACCGTCGCCGAAGTGACCGAGAAGGTCGAGCGATCGGGCGTCGCCTGCATGCTCGGCTTCCAGCGCCGATACGACCCCAATTTCCGCAAAGTGCGCGACCGTATCGCCAGCGGCGCCGCCGGGAGGCTCGAACATATCGTCATGCACTCGCGCGATCCCGCGCCGCCGCTGCGCTCCTACGTGGAGCGTTCGGGCGGCATGTTTCGCGATCAGGCGATCCACGACTTCGACATGGCGCGCTACCTGCTCGGCGAAGAAATCGTGAAGGTGTACGCCGTTGGGGCCTGCCTTATCGATCCTGAGATCGGCGCTGCGGGCGACATCGACACGGCAATGGTCACGCTCACGTCGAAGTCCGGTCGCTTCGCGCAGATGGTCAACTGCCGACGGGCGCCCTTCGGTTACGACCAGCGGCTTGAGGCTCTATGCTCGAAGGAGGTGCTCTACGTGCGGAACCGCCCCCGCGACGAAGTCGTCATCGCCGACGTCAACGGCTTCGCCGCGGCTCCGCCGATGAACGATTTCATCGAGCGCTTCGCGCACGCCTACAGCGAAGAGATCACGGCCTTCGTCGAGATGATCGAAACCGGCAAGAAGCCCTTGGCCGACATTCGCGACGGACTGGAGGCGCAGCGTCTCGCCGAGGCCGCGATCGTTTCGATGAGGTCCGGACAGCCGGTCGAAGTCGATCCGTCGTGGCGGCCCTAACGGCAGAATTCCGATTGCTGGAGGATGACATGTCGAACGGCGTCTTATCCGCTCTGCCCCATGGCGTGCGCCTCGCCGTCAGCCCGCTTTCCTGGGCCAACGACGTTCTCGAGGATCTTGGAGCGGACATTCCGCTCGAGGCCTGTCTCGCCGACGCCGCCTCGATCGGCTACCAGGGTGTGGAGCTTGGCCGCAAGTTCCCGCGCCAGGCGGACACGCTCGGTCCGCTGCTCGAGAGACATGGATTGGCGCTGGCGTCGGGCTGGCATTCCGGCTTCCTCGCCGAGCGTTCGGTCGAAGCGGAGATCGAAGCCGTCGCGCCGCATGCGCGGCTGCTGAAGGCGCTCGGTGCCGAGGTGATGGTCTACGGGCCCTGCGGCCGGATGGCGCCGGGCGCGCCGCTCGACATTTCGATGGCGAAACGCGTCACGCTCGGTCGCGACGAGGCTGCCGACTACGCCGATCGACTCGCCGAATTCGAACGACGCCTGATCGGCGAATACGGCCTGCGGATGGGCTACCATCATCATCTGATGATGGTCGTCGAGACCTTCGACGAAGTGTCCCGGGTCTTCGACCGAGCGCGCTGCGGCCTGCTCGTCGACACAGGCCACGCCGCGGCCGCTGGCTTCGATTACGCCAAGTTGATCGACCGCTTCGGCGATCTCATCACCCACATCCATTTGAAGGATGTCCGCACAAACCGCATGGCGCGCGTGCGCAGCCAGGATCTATCCTTCAATCAGGGCGTCCGCTCCGGCATGTTCACGGTTCCCGGCGACGGCGACTTGGATTTCGCGCCGATCGCCCAATTCGTCAAGACCTCCGGTTACCGTGGCTGGCTCGTCGTCGAAGCCGAACAGGACCCGGCTCGCCCGGAAGCCGAGCCCAAGGCGGCGACGACGCGCGCCTTCAATGTGATCGCCTCCTGGTTCTGAGGGAAGCCATGCATAAGAGAATGAATATCGGCCTCATCGGCTCCGGCTTCATGGGCCAGGCCCATGCCGACGCCTTCCGCCGCGCGAACGTGCTGTACCGCGACTTGCCGGCGGCGCCACGCCTGCATACGCTCGCCGACGCGACCGACGAACTGGCCGCCAGGGCCGCCGCTCGCTTCGGCTTCGAGAACAGCACGGGCGACTGGCGCGCCCTTGTCAACAATCCCGACATCGACGTGATCGACATCACCTCGCCCAACGCCATGCACCGCGAAATGGCGCTTGCCGCCATTGCCGCCGGCAAACACGTCTATTGCGAAAAGCCGCTGGCCGTCACGCTTGCGGAGGCCGAAGAAATGGCCGCAGCCGCAAAGGCGAAGGGCGTCAAGACGATGGTGGCCTTCAACAACATCAAGACCCCGGCCGCGATGCTCGCCAAGCAACTGATCGACCGCGGCGACATCGGCGCTCCGATCCGCTTCCGCGGCTGGTTCGACCAGGGCTTCTTCAATGATCCCGATCTGCCGTTCTCCTGGCGCTGCACCCGCAAGGGCGCCGGTTCGGGCGCGCTCGGCGATCTTGGCAGCCACGTCATCGCCGTCGCGCAATATCTGATGGGCGACGTCGAAAGCGCCATCGCTCAGACGCAGACCTTCTTCCCCACTCGTCCCGCGCCACAGGAAGGCTCCGGCTATGGCGCCAAGGCCGGCGCGGACGCGCCGCGCGCCGTTGTCGAGAACGAGGACCAGATCCAGACCATGGTCCGCTTCAAGAGCGGGGCCGGCGGCACGATCGAGGCTTCGCGCGTTGCGGCGGGCAAGGTATTCGGCGTCTACTGGGAAGTGTCGGGGACCAAGGGCACGATCATCATGGACGGCGAGCGCTTCAACGAGCTGAAAATCTCGCGCTTCGACGATCCCAAGCCCGATCGCGGCTTCAAGACGATCTACGCCGGCAGCCAGGTTCCGCAATTCTCCGCCTTTTTCGGCTTCGATTTCGCTGGCGGCGGCCTCGGCTATTTCGACGTGAAGGTGATCGAAGTCCGCGATCTCATCGATGGAATCATGACGGCGGACGATTGCTTTCCCAACTTCCAGTTCGGCCTCGCCAATCAGCGCATCATGGACGCGATGGAGCGGTCGCTCGAGAGTCGAACCTGGGAAAACGTCGCCGGGTCTGCGCCGCGGGCCGTGCGAAGCTGAACCGGGCAGGAGTGAACATGACCTTCCCGAAATCTCTGCCGACCTCGCGCGTCAAGCCGGCAACGGAGGCGCCCGCATTGCGATGGGGCATTTTCGGCACGGGCTGGATCGCCGGAAAATTTGTCGAGTCGGTCAGGGCGCACACGCGGCAGATCATCGCCGCCGTCGGCTCGCGCAAGCAGGAGACGGCCGACGCGTTCGCCGCCGCCTGGGGGGTCGGCAATGCCTATGGCGGGTATGAGACTCTTGTCGCAGCCCGTGACGTCGACGTCATCTACGTGGCGACGCCGCATAACATGCACTACGACCATGTTCGCCTCGCTCTGCAGGCGGGCAAGCCTATGCTCGTCGAAAAGCCGATGGCGCTCAATCATGCCCAGGCGGCGGAGATGGTCGCGCTGGCGCGGGCGAAGAAGCTCTTCTTCGCGGAGGCGCTGTGGAGCTTCTTCCTGCCGAAGTTCGACGTTCTGCAGCAAATATTCGAGTCCGGTGCGCTCGGCGAGATCAAGTCGGTCTACACCGAATATGGCGAGTATCTTCCTCCCGAACACCGGATCTTCGACGCTCGCCTCGCGGGGGGGCCGCTGCTCGACCTCGGCACGTATCCGGTTTCGCTGCTCGCCAAGCTGCTCGGCGTCCCGCGCGAAGTTGTCGGTATGGGGCAGCAGGATCCGAGCGGCGTGAACGGTCAACTGTCGGTCGTCATGCGCAACGACATCGGCAGCCTCGGCGTGATGTCGACCACCTTCTACGGCTTCACGCCCACCAACGCGGCGATCGTCGGGACGCAGGGGACCGTGCGATTTCCGACCGAGTTTCATCTGCCCGGTTCGTTTGAGGTGAGGTCGTTGGAGGGCGAGACAGTGCTGAAATATGAGGAGCCGCGCGGCCTGCATTTCGACGGCCTCTATTTCGAAGCCGCCGAGGTGGCCCGTTGCATAGCCGAGGGTCGAACCGAAACGCCTTGTCGTCCGCTTGACGCATCGCTTGAGACAATGGCGACGCTGGACAAGATCCGTCGGCGCCTCGGCATCAGCTTCGCCGAAGCGGGCTTGCAGGAATAGGCCCGAGCGAACGCCATGCGCTAAGGGCGCCGTCGCGCTGGTCGCGGCGCCCCCCAGCGGAGTTCGCCTTCGAACCTTCGTCGCCAATCCCGGAACGCCTCGACGACGTCGTATTTGGGTCGGCAGGCGCCGAGCCGCAATCGAGCGCAACGGCTTCTTTTGCCGGAAGGCGATCAAGAGTTGGGTGGCGGCCTTCGCTCCATTGCGTCGGATCAGAGATTGCGCCCGGCTCGGGGGGCCAGGCGGAGGTCTGGAGATCGCAAGGGCGTCGAGAGATATCGACCTTCTCTCAGATTCTCAGCGAAGTAGAGATGAAATTCGCACCCAAAACTCAGCGAGCTTGAACTCGCGTTGGGGTCGGTGTGCTCAACAAGGTAGCGCAGACCCTTGAAGGCTTGCATGTCCGGGTCCTGGTCGATGACCATCGCCAAAGCTCCGGTCTGAAGATACTGGCGGTGGTCATCAGAAAGCTCGTGCGCGATCCATGTGACGCGACGATCGGGATCAAACTTCGCAAGCGCCCTCATAATCCCGGCCGAACCGGCGCCGCTGTTGTAGACGCCGGCGAGGCCCGTGCCGGTCAGCGCTTCGGCGACCGCAAGGAAGCAGCGGTCTTCGTCGTCACGCGTCTCGAACTGAAAATCGTCGCAGACGAGGTCGGGACTGGCGTCGGTCAGCGCATCGCGACAGCCGGCGGTGCGCTCCAGGTGCCCGCTCCAGTCGTTCCATCCGCTCAGAAACATCACTCTGCCGCGTTGTCTTGTGAAGCGGCTCATAACGAGACCGGCGGTGCGTCCGGCGCGGTAGTTGTCGATGCCGAAATAAGCGATGCCCGGGACGTCGGCGACGTCCGAGACGACGGTCACAACCGCCTCGCCCCGATCGAGAACCTCCCGCAACGCATTGCGCACCCGCGCGGTGTCTGGGGTGGCGATTATGAGACCGCGACGGCGATAGTTCGTCGCAACAATGTTCTTGATCAGGGAAGATTCGTCAGCCTCACGGACAACACGTCGATGCACGACGATTCGCTTGTCTAGGATTGAGCAAGCGCCCGCGAGCGCGCTGCGCAGACGCATGAAGAACGGAGTCCGGCTATCAGGCAGCAGCACGTCGATGTGAATCAATTCGTGCGCTGTGCTCGGTAGGATCCGTGGCACGCCAAGTTTCAAGGCGGCCGAGACCACCTTCTGACGCGCCTGTTCTGAAACGCTCCCGCGTTCGTTCAGAACGCGGTCCACAGTGGACGCGCTCACGCCCGCCTCCGTGGCGATCTCGAAAAAACGAGGCGATCGCTTGCGGCGTTTCCCCGGGGGCATCGAATGGTCCCAAAGTTCAAGGCGCATCGTACGACCTGACGATAAATCGTCAAGAAGGCTGGTGTGGGGGCGAGAAGGGCCTCTTAGACTTATTGCAAAGATTGCAGCGGGGAGGGACCCATGAGGATCGCGCTCGATCCCCACATGCACCGGCATCTGTCGCTGGAGGAACTGCCGCGCAAGGCGGCCGAACTTGGCTACGCGTGGATTGAGCTTTCGCCGCGCGCCGACTTCCTCGACTGGTGGGTGGCCCCACGGGTCTAC
>NZ_JBEKVH010000131.1:0-11341 GCF_049514155.1 Roseiarcus sp.
GAGGATGCGCAAAGCGGAGGACTTTCCGCGCGCTCGTTCCGGCTGCGGGTTTGTCCGCGCGTCGGCGATTCGCCCGCCGTGCGCGCTCAACCTGATGGTTTCGTTAGACCAGGGTCGACGCTTTGGCGGCCGGCCGGCCTGCGGGGATCGTTTATGACGTTCGCATGCGCGTGCGCGGGTTTATCCACTGCAATCGCGAGCTTATGCACATGGATGTTCGGCGCGCCCGATAGACGGGCCGAGGGGTCGCGCTACCCTGCCGTTCTGTGGCGGAGGGGGAACGCCATGCGGCATTTCGTGCGTTTCGCCAAAGTGTCAGCGAGCGGGTCGGTCGATCGGGTCGGCTGGCGGCTCCGCATCTTCCTGACTCCGGGCGAGGCTGGCGCCTTCGCCGAGGAATTTGCCGGGAAGCCGTGGCGGATCGAGATCGGCGAATACGAGGACGGCGAGGTCAACGCTTCGGCGGAACTGGCGCGCCGCTTCCGCGCCGAGGCGTTGCGCGCCGACGGGCCCGCCGGACGCCATTGAAGTCGCTGTTTTTCGCTAGACAACCCAAAGGGTTGGATGGTCGGAGTGGCGGGATTCGAACCCACGACCCCTTGTCCCCCAGACAAGTGCGCTAACCGGGCTGCGCTACACTCCGACGGTGCGCCTTATAGGCATAGCGCGCGTCGGAGGCAATGCGGCGCAACCTTATGAGCGAGGGCGCGTTTGCGCCCCCCGCCCCGGCTCAGCCGCCGCGCGAGAGCGACAACAGCCGTTCGGCTTCGCGCAGGTCGCTGAGAACAGCGCGCAGCGCGGCGAGGTCGCCTCGCTGGACGGTCGGCCCGGCGTCCGCCGCGGGACGAGCCGCACCCGGCGTCTCAACGGCGGGAGCGGCGGCCTTATTCGTCTCGGTCTCGGTGACTTCGCGGCCCGCCAGCCCGCGCGCCACCATCGCGGCGCCCTGCTCGCGCAACAGCTTCTGCACGCCCTTGATCGTGTAGCCTTCGCCGTAGAGGAGCTGCTTCACGGCGCCCAGCAGTTCGACATCGTCCGGTCGGTAATAGCGCCGTCCGCCGCCGCGCTTGAGCGGCTTGATCTGGGGAAAACGCGTCTCCCAGAACCGCAGCACGTGCTGCGGCAGGTCCATTTCCTCGGCGACTTCGCTGATCGTGCGAAACGCTTCCGGGCTCTTGTCCATGGCGCCTCGTTCTCCGTCTCGAAGTCTAGTCGGCCGCCGCGCCGCCGTTGCGCCGCGCCGCCGATCCGCCGTTGATGCGCGCCTTCAGCACGTTGGACGGTTTGAAGACCATCACTCGGCGCGGCAGGATCGGCACTTCGACGCCGGTTTTCGGGTTGCGGCCGATGCGCTGGCCTTTCGAGCGCACGACGAAAGACCCGAAGGACGACAGCTTGACCGTCTCGCCGCGCGCCGCGGCGTCACAAATCTCGTCGAGGACGGCTTGGACAAGTTCCGCCGATTCCGTGCGCGAAAGACCGACCCGGTGATAGACGACCTCGGAGAGGTCGGCGCGCGTCACGGTCCGACCATTCGCTCGGTCGGTCTTGGCTACGGACATGGTCCCCCCCAAACACACTCTCATGGCGGCGAAGGATTCAACGCCCCACGCACGGTCGACAGACCGTTTCGACGACGTCAAATTTGGCCGCTGACGCCCCAATCAAGGGCCCGACGTTACACCAAAAGCCCTTGGCGAGGAAAGTCATTTGCCGCGCCGCAAGGTCGCAGCGGCTTGTTATGAGACGCTTCTCGGTGGCGCTTGACGCCCCGGCCTGCTAGTCGCTTTGCGCCCGCCGTTGGACGGACCTTTCAAGGCAAGCGAGCCCGCATGAACAGCGCGCCACATTCCACCCGCGTCGCTCTCGTCACCGGCGCTTCGCGCGGAATTGGCCGCGCCGCCGCCCTCGCGCTGGCCGCCGCCGGCTGCCACGTGGTCGCGCTGGCGCGCACCCAGGGCGGGCTGGAGGAGCTCGACGACGAGATTCGGGCGCTGCGCCCCGACGTCGAGACGCCCGCCACGCTGGCGCCTTGCGATTTGCGCGACTTTCCCGCCATCGACCGGCTCGGCGAAGCGCTGCACAAGCGCTGGGGGCGCCTCGACATTCTTGTCGGCAATGCCGGCGCATTGGGCCCATTGTCGCCGCTCCACCACGTCGACCCGAAGCAGTGGGAAGAGGTCATGGCGGTCAACGTCACGGCGAATTGGCGGCTGATCCGCGCCCTCGACCCCCTGCTGCGGCAATCGCAAGCCGGGCGGGCGGTATTTGTCACTTCGGGCGCGGCGAGCCGCACAGAGTTGCTCGCCTATTGGGGCCCCTACGCCGTTTCCAAGGCGGCGCTCGACGCGCTTGTCCGCACCTACGCCGCCGAGACCGTCAACACCTCGGCGATCCGGGTCATGCTGGTCAATCCCGGTCCGCTGCGCACCCGCATGCGCGCTTCCGCGATGCCGGGCGAAGATCCGACGACCCTGCGCGCGCCGGAGGAACTCGCGCCCAAGATCGTCGCACTGTGCGCGCCGGCGTGGAGCGAGACCGGCAAGCTCTACGACTTCCCCCACGACCGGGTGATGAGCTTCTCGGCGCCGGACTGAGGCGGATTTCGCTTGCGCCGGCCGACGGCTCGTCTATAAGCGCGCGGTCGAAGTTCCCGCTGGGGGCTGAACGGAAGGCCGCGACCGATGAGGTCGCGGTAGGGCTTAAGCGCCCGGCTTTCGGTGTTCCCGCCTTCGAAAGATCCGCCTCGAGCCTTTCCAACCGGCTCGAAGGGCTCAGCGCGGGGCTTCCGAACGACGAAGGAAAGGCTCTCCATGGCTCTCTACGAGCATATCTATTTGGTGCGGCAGGACGTGACCGCGCCGCAGGTCGAAGCGCTGACCGAGACGCTCAAGACCCTCATCGCCGCTAACGGCGGTTCGGTCGCCAAGGTCGAAGCGTGGGGGCTGAAGTCCCTCGCCTTCCGCATCAAGAAGAACCGCAAGGCCTATTTCACCCTCTTGAACATCGACGCGCCGTCGGCGGCGATCGTCGAGCTGGAGCGTCAGCTCAGCCTCAACGAAGACGTCATCCGCTACCTCACTTTGCGCGTCGACGAGCACGAAGCCGGCCCGTCGGCGATGCTGCGCAAGCGCGAGGAAAGCGACCGCGACGATCGCGGCGGCCGCGGCCCGCGCCCCGATCGTGGCGATCGCGGTGACCGTCCCGATCGTCCCCGCCGTCCGCGCGACGACGCCCAAGCCGGAGCATTCTGATGGCCACCGCGCCCCGCCGCCCCTTCTTCCGCCGCCGCAAGTCCTGCCCGTTCTCCGGCGCCAATGCGCCGAAGATCGACTACAAGGACACGCGCCTGCTGTCGCGCTACATCTCCGAACGCGGCAAGATCGTGCCCTCGCGCATCACCGCGGTTTCGGCCGGCAAGCAGCGCGAACTCGCCCAGGCGATCAAGCGCGCGCGCTTCCTCGGCCTGCTGCCTTACGTCATCCGCTGACGATCAACCGGGGGCGAAAGCCGCTCCTGACAAACGAACAGTCCCGCACGGCCGAGCCGCGCGGGACAAGTTGGGGCCGGCGGGATCGTCGGCCTCTAACCGCCTCGAACCGCGGGACAGCGCATTCGCATGATCCAACGCTTCGCCGTTCCGGTCGGCGCCGGCGCCGTTTCGGCGCTGCTGTTCGCCCTTATGGTCAAGGGCACGCCGCTCGCGCTCGCCCTCGCCTATCTCGCGCCGATGCCGCTGATGATCGCCGCCTTCGGCTGGGGGGCGCTCGGTGGGCTCGTGGCGGCGGCGGTCGCCGCATCGGCGCTGGTCGCCGTGTTCGATGTGCAGGGCGCGCTGGCCTTCCTCCTGGTCGTCGCCGCGCCCGCCTGGATCCTGCCGACCTTCGCCGTATTGCCGCGCTATGCGCCGCCGTGGCGGCGCAGTGACGCCGACGTCCCTGCCCGCACCCCGGTCGGCGTGGTCGTCACGCTGGCGGCGGCGCTCGGGGCGCTCGCCGGCCTCGCCGGCCTGGCGACGCTGATCATCGGCTATAGCGGCTACGAGGCGGGTCTGCAGGCGCTGATTTCCGAACTTACGCCGGCGATCGAACAGGCGCTCGAGGGCGTCGACGTCCTGCCCGACGGGGTCAGCGCGCGGGACGTCGCCGAAGAGGTGGCGAAGCTCGCGCCGCTGGCCACGGCGACGCTCGGCTTCCTCACGCTCTGCGCCAACCTCTACGCCGCGGGGCGCTCGACCGCGTTGTCGCATCGCCTGCCGCGTCCCTGGCCCGACCTGCCGACCGAATTCGTCCTGCCGCGGCCGCTCGCCGTCGTCGCGGTCATCGCCGTCGGCGTCGCCATCGCCCTGCCCGAGCCGATCGATCAGTTCGCTTGGGTGTTCGCCGGCCCGCTCGCCGCAGCTTACGCCCTGCAGGGCTTCGCCGTGCTGCACGCGCTGTCGCGCGGCCTGCCGCTGCGTCCGCTGCTGATCGTCGCGCTCTATTTCTGCTGCGGCGTTCGCGCCGGATGGACGCTGCCGCTGATCGCCCTCGTCGGGCTGGTCGACAGCGCGGTGAACTTGCGCGCGCGCGCCGCGGCGGCGCGGCGCTCGAAGATTTGAGTTTTGCAATCACGCTGAACCTGAGGAGAGAACGATGGAAGTGATTTTGTTGGAGCGCGTCGGCAAGCTCGGCCACATGGGCGACACGGTGCGGGTCAAAGACGGCTACGCCCGCAATTTCCTTTTGCCCCACGGCAAGGCGTTGCGCGCCACCGAGGCCAACAAGAAGAAGTTCGAAAGCCAGCGGGCCGACCTCGAGGCGCGCAACCTCGAGATGAAGCGCGAGGCCGGCGACGTCGCCTCCACGCTCGACGGCAAGAGCTTCGTCATCATCCGCCAGGCCGGCGAAACCGGGCAGCTCTACGGCTCGGTTTCGGCGCGCGACATCGCCGACGCGGTCATCGCCGCGGGCTTCCAGGTCCAGCGTAGCCAGGTGGCGCTGCTCCACCCGATCAAGACGCTCGGCTTGCACAAGACGCCGATCCATCCCCACCCGGAAGTCGAGGCGTTCGTCACCATCAATGTCGCCCGCTCTCAGGAGCAGGCGGAGCGTCAGGCCAAGGGCGAGGACCTCAACGTGCGTGAGGAAACCTCGATGGACGATCTCGGCCTCGAGGTCGGCCAGGCGCTCGCCGCCGCCGGCCCCAACGCGAGCCTCGCGCAGGATTAGCCGCGCCGAACCCGATCTCGGGCGCGGCCGCCGGCCGCGCCTGCAGGCGTCACTCAGGCGAAGCGGAATTCGCTGACGTGGCGATAGGTCTCCCCCGGCGCCAGCCGGCACGGGGAGAAATGGCGCCGGTTGGGCGAATCCGGGAAGCGCTGCGGCTCCAGGCACAGGCCTGAATGGGCGCCATAGCGCGCGCCGTCGAGCCCGGTCGCCGCGCAGACGAGCTTGGCGGCGTCGTAGAACTGTACGCCCGGCTCGCTGCTGTGCAGCTCCATCGTCAGGCCGTTGACCGGCGAACGCACGCGCGCGATCGGCGCGAGGCCAGTCGCGTCGGGCGAGCGCACGGCGACGAAATTGACGTCGTAGAGCTGTCCGGACGGGTTGCGGATCGGCCGCGGCTGGCGGAAGTCGAACGGCGTTCCCGCCACGGCGCGAATTTCGCCAGTCGGGATCAGCTCGTCGTCGGACGGCGTGTAGAACTCGCTCAAGATCGCCACCTCGTGGTCGCGAACGTCGTTCGAGCCGTCGAGATTGTAATAGGCGTGCTGGGTGAGATTGACGATCGTCGGCCGGGCGCAGGTCGCGCTGAGTTCGATGCGCAACGTCGCCGGCTCGAGCAATCGGTAGACGCAGACGGCGCGCAAGGCGCCTGGGAATCCCTGATCGCCGTCGGCCGACTCGAGTTCGAGCGTCGCCGACGTCGCGTCGACCGGGCCGAGCTTCCACACGCGCCGCCCGAAACCGTCAGGGCCGCCATGCAGCGTGTGCTTCTCTCCGGGCTTGCGCGCAAGCGTGTGCACGGCGCCGTCGAGGGTGAAGCGGCCGTTGGCGATGCGATTGGCGAAGCGACCGGGCGCCGCGCCAAAGTACGGCGAATGGGCGACGTAATCCTCGATCGAATTGAGGCCGAGCGTCACCCGCTGCTTGCCATGACCGAGCGGCACGACGAGATCGCGCAGCACCGCGCCCCAGGTGAGAATCTTGGCGGTCGCTCCCGCCTTGGAAGCGATCGTGGCCTCGAACACCGGGGCGCCCTCGTGCTGCCCGAACGAATGCACGTTCATGCCCGTTCCCCCTCGCCAAGTCCGCCGCGCCGATCGTCGAGCCGCGCTTCGCCCGTCGCCCTTATCGCATTGACGGGGCGTCGAGATGCGCGCGCGCGGCGGCGAAAACGGCGCGAAACATCTCGGGGGTCAACGTACCCGTGTTCGTGTTGTAACGCGAACAGTGATAGCTATCGAACAGGACGAGCGGCGACTGCGCGACCTTGTGTCGCGCACCGTGCGTGAAGGGAAAACGCGACGGACGCGCGTCGAGGGCGCGCAGGGCGCTGTCGTGGGCGACGCGCCCGAGGGCGACGATCGCCGCGAGGCGCGGCAGCGCTTT
Organism: Roseiarcus sp.; assembly: GCF_049514155.1. Classification (GTDB taxonomy): domain Bacteria; phylum Pseudomonadota; class Alphaproteobacteria; order Rhizobiales; family Beijerinckiaceae; genus Roseiarcus. Next base: position 6,594 of record NZ_JBEKVH010000131.1, read on the forward strand.
CATCGCGCCGGCGAGATAGGGCCGACAGGCGGCGATCTCGGCCGGCGTCGGCTTGTTTTCGGGTGGCACGCAGCGCACCGCATTGACGATGGCGCAGTCGACCAACGCCAGACCGTCGTCCGGGCGGCGGTCGTAAACCCCGGCCGCGAAGCCGTACGCCAGCAGCGTCGCGTAAAGCAGATCGCCGGCGGCGTCGCCGGTGAACGGCCGGCCGGTGCGGTTGGCGCCGCGCAGGCCCGGCGCGAGGCCGACGATCAACAGCCGCGCCGACGGGTCGCCGAACGATTCGACCGGCGCGTTGCGGAACGCGGGAAACGCGGCGCGGTTGGCGTCGCGAAAGGCGGCGAGCCGGTCGCACGCGCGGCAGTCGGCGGGCGGGCTGACGTCAAAAGACAAGCGGGCGCTCCCGCCGCGGTTCGTGAGCCATGGCCCGGAGCCTCCGTCCGCTCACTCGCGCCCGGTCTCGTCCGGCGGCGCAGGCGTCGGCGTCGGCGCCGGCGCGTAGGCGGCCTGGCGACGCGGTTCGCCGGTGCGCGCCGCGCGCTCGCTCGGATCCCGACCGATGCGCGGCGCGAGCTGCGCGAGGTCGATGAATTCGTCGGCCTGGCGGCGCAGCTCGTCGGCGACCATCGGCGGCTGCGTGACGACGGTCGAGACGACCGACACCCGCACCCCTTGCCGTTGCAGCGATTCGACCAGGGAGCGGAAATCGCCGTCGCCGGAGAACAGCACCATCTGGTCGACGTGCGGCGCCATCTCCATCGCCGTCACCGCCAGCTCGATGTCCATGTTGCCTTTGACTTTGCGCCGTCCGGTCGAATCGACGAATTCCTTGGTCGGCTTGGTGACGACCGAATAGCCATTGTAGTCGAGCCAGTCGACCAGCGGCCGGATCGACGAATATTCCTGATCTTCCACGAGGGCGGTGTAGTAGTAGGCGCGAATCAACCGCCCCCTGCCCTGGAACTCGCGCAGCAGCCGCTTGTAGTCGATGTCGAAGCCGAGCGATTTGGCCGACGCGTAGAGATTGGCGCCGTCAATGAAGAGCGCGAAACGTTCCTGATCCGGCATGGTCTCGACCAATTCATCGCTCCGCGCTTGACGCGGCCTCCAGCATTCATCTTATGACGCGCCGGTTTCGTTTGCCAGAACAATGCGCCGCAGCGCTTGGCCGGTTTCGTTGTCTATGGCCCGTGGCTGGGCTAAGGCTCGCAAGCGAGAGGCCGCGGACGGGGCGGACGGTCGAACGGAGGGGAGCGCGCATGAAATTGGTCCGCTACGGCAAGCCGGGCAGGGAAAAGCCGGGACTGATCGACGCGGCCGGCAAGATCCGCGACCTGAGCGAGGTCGTCGCCGACATCGACGCTGCGACGCTCGCGCCGCGCGTCCTCGCGCGCCTGGCCAAGATCAAGCCGGAGAGCCTGCCGACGGTTCGCGGCGCGCCGCGCATCGGCCCCTGCGTCGCCAATGTCGGCAATTTCGTCGCGGTCGGGCTCAACTACGCCGACCACGCGGCGGAATCGGGGATGGCGATTCCCAAAGAGCCGGTGCTGTTCATCAAGCCGACCAATTGCATCGTCGGCCCCAACGACGACATCGTGATCCCCAGGGGCTCGGAAAAGACCGACTGGGAAGTCGAGCTCGGCGTCGTCATCGGGACGCGCGCGAGTTACGTCAGCGAGAAGGACGCGCTCGCCCACGTCGCCGGCTATTGCGCCGTCAACGACGTCTCCGAGCGCGACTATCAGCATCGGCGCGGCGGCGGCCAATGGACCAAGGGCAAGGGCTGCCCGACCTTCGGCCCGATCGGCCCGTGGCTGGTCACGAAGGACGAGGTTCCCGATCCGCAGAACCTGTCGATGTGGCTCGACGTCAACGGCGAGCGGATGCAGAGCGGCTCGACGGCGACGATGGTGTTCGGCGTCGCCAAGCTCGTCGCCGAAATTTCGCAGTTCATGATCCTTGAGCCGGGCGACGTCATCACCACCGGCACGCCGCCGGGCGTCGGCGACGGCAAGAAGCCGCCGCGCTATCTCAAGGCCGGCGACACGGTCTCGCTCGGCGTCGACGGCCTCGGCCAGCAGGCGCAGCGCGTCGTCGCCTGGTCGAAATCAGCCTAAGCGCGCCCGCCGATGCGCGCGGCGCGCTCGTATCTCGGCGCAGGGCTGGCGGTTCTCTATGCCGCCGCCTTCGTCGTCGCCTATTGGCTCTACGCGCAAGCGGCGGGCGCCTTCATGGCCGATATTTGGCTGTCGCTCGCCGCCATCCCCTACATTCTGACGACAGCGGCGCTGACGGGCTCGTCGGATTTCGCCGCCGCTTCGATCGGCGAGGTGTTGGCGGCGGCGGCGTTCTGCTCAGCGCTCGCCTATGTCGCGGGCGCGCTCCTCGAGGCGTTGCTGCGCGGCGCGTGGCGACTGGTCATGCGTCATCCGAGGCCGACGTAAGCTCCTCGTCCGCTCCCGCGCGTTCTATAGCCCCAGCATCAATTGCAGGTTCTGCACCGCCGCGCCGGACGCGCCTTTGCCGAGATTGTCGAACTTCGCCGCCAGCAGCGCCTGCCGCCGCGCCTCGTTTTCATAGACGTGAATCAGCATGTCGTTCGTGCCGTTGAGCGACTCCGGCTCGAGGCGCAGCGCGGCCGCGGTCTCCGCGGCGCTCGCGACTTTGACGTATTGCGCGCCCTTGTAATGCGCGGCGAGCGCGGCGCGCAGGTCGGCGCCCTTCGGCTTGCCCGCCAGCGCGTCGAGATGCAGCGGGACGCTGACGATCATGCCCTGGCGGAAATTGCCGACCGACGGCACGAAGATCGGCTTCGCCGCCAGCCCCGAATAACGCTCGATCTCCGGCAGGTGCTTGTGCTGCAACGCCAGCCCGTAGAGCTCGAAGCTCGGTGCGCGGCCGTTCTCGAACGCTTCGATCATCGCCTTGCCGCCGCCCGAATAGCCGCTGACCGAATGGATCGAGATCGCGGCGTCCTTGGCGATCAGGCCGCTCGCGGTCAGCGGCGCGATGAGCGCGATCGCACCGGTCGCATGGCAGCCTGGATTGGTGACTTTGCGCGCGTTGGCGATCGCCGCCCCCTGCCCCGCCGCCAGCTCCGGAAAACCGTAGACCCAGCCCGGCGCGACGCGGTGCGCCGAGGAGGCGTCGATCACCCGCGGCGCCTTTGCGCCGATCGCTTCGATCGCCTTGGCGGTCTCTTTCGCCGCCTCGTCGGGAAGGCAGAGGATGACGAGATCGACTTCGGCGTAAAGGCGCAGCTTGGCCGCCGGATCCTTGCGCAGCTCGGCCGGCAGGCTGCGCAGCGCGATTCCTGCGAACCCGGCGAGCTTGTCGCGGATTTGCAGTCCGGTGGTTCCGGCTTCGCCGTCGATGAAAATGGCAGTGGTCATGATCGTCTCGCTTCGCAAAGGGCAACGCAGGTCGCGCGGCGCGAAAGGCGCGCGGGAATGAACGTCAGCGTCGGCGGAGGCGGGTCCCGATCATGGCGCGCTCAATGCGCCATCGGCGCGCCGGCGTCAAGGCGCTCGCCAGCGGTGGAATTTGTAGACGCGGGCGTCGACCGCGTCCTGCCGGCAATTACCCCGTTCTGACGAAATAGCGGCGACGTCGCCGAGCGCGGTCGACGCCCGCGCCTACAAACCGCCCAGCGAAGCAGACGCCTTTCAGCGCCTAGCGAGACGCGCCGCCCTCGCCGTGGCGCCGGCGCGCCTCGGCGGCGATGAGGCGCAATTGCGGCGCGACGGCTGTCTTGTCGCCGCCCGGGGCCTCAAAGATTCCAGGCGTCCAGAAGTCGTCGGGCAAGCGCTCGCAGCAAGCTAGCGCCTTGTCCTCGTCGCCGAGCCTCGCGTGGCAATCCGCTTGGAACAGCAGGCCGAAGCCGAGGTTTTCCCAATCGTCCGGGTTCATGCGTTCGCTGCGATCGAAGTCGTCGAGCGCCTTCTCGTATTCGCCGAGATGCCTAAGGACTTCGCCGCGCAAGAAGAAAGCGTCTGCGTCAGGATTCAGTTCCACGACCTTGTTCATGTCCTCAAGCGCCCGATGCGGCTCGCCTAGGTCCATCCATCCGAAATGACGCCCGCAATAGGCGAGGTGGTTGTTCGGGTTCTCGTTCAGCCATCCGTCGACGATTTTGAGATAACGCTGCGGATCGGTGCGACGAATGTCGTGCAGCGCCTTCACTTCGTCAGGCGTCGTTGGTTCCTTCATCGTTAGCGCTCCGCGAGCGGCGTTCGCCGCGCTTCGGTGGAGTGCGCCGTCTTTCCTCATGGAAGCGTCTTGTTTCCGAAGCCGAAGGGCTGTCAAGGGGCGAAGCCCGCCGGCGGCGGCGCGCAAAAAGCGCGCCCTTGACAGCCCTTCGGCTTCGGAAGTTTTGGCCTCCATGAAGTCGACGGCGCGGTGGGGCGGCGGGAGCGGGCCGATTGGACCGTCGGTGGCCGGAGCCGCACGTTAAGCGAATTTAGGAAGGCGGCGCCGCGATGACGGCGTCACAGCGGCTTGGTTCGACTTTCCGCAATGGGTGGGAGCGGAAATTTGCAACAGAAATTTGCAGCGGTTAGGCGTTTGGTGTTCGTAGGATCGCAGCGTGTTGCAAATATCTTGATTTGTGCACCTCGAAGCTAACCTAGCCCCTCTTGTCGGGCAGATGAATTGGTGCCCGAACCGGGACTGTCAGGAATCTTGTGTGCGGGGCCCGGGTTGACCATCACGCTTTGACGAACCTGTCGTCGAACATGATGGCGAAT
>NZ_JBEKVH010000132.1:0-11267 GCF_049514155.1 Roseiarcus sp.
CCGGGGTTGGATACCACGTAATTCGCAATCGCGGCTTGTTGCGCCTCCAGGCTGAAGCTCTCGCGCGCCTGCTTGCTTGTCGACATGCGATAGTAGGCGACGTAGCGGCGGCCTCGCGCGACAGATGCGCCTAGGGCCGTCGAGCCTTCGGCTGCTTCCGCCATCGGAAGCCTCTTGCTAGTCCTCGGTCACTTCATCTGAGCGACGCCGCTCCCTTACCACGCAAACCTAGCGCGAGACTTGCGCGGCAATCTTCGGCGCTATGGTCCCATAAGGTTCGGGAGTCGTCCTACGTTGAACCGGCCGTATTTCTCGGCGCGTAGACGAGTTCGAGCGGCGTAATCTCGCCGTCGACCAGGCCAAACGGAAACTCGAAGCCACGCGCCTCAAGCATCTTCTGCATCGAGCCTTTGTAGTCCATATAGAAATACCGAATCTCCTTGCCGTCTTCGAACAGCGCGACGAACCACAGCGGCACGTCGGCCGCCTTGGCGAGGTCGAAGCGCGACCATTTGAGGAGGTCGCGCGCCTGCCGGCATTGATCCGGGCTCATGGAAGCGATGCGGCGTGGGCACGTGAGGCGCGGCCTGACAAGAGCCGCGCCCCAAACGTTTGATCGTTCACGGGTGCTTTTCGTTCTCGGCCGCGCGGTCGCCGGCGGATTTCGCGTCCGCTTCGCACATATACGTGCCTTGCTTCGTTGTGCCGTAGTTGTGAGTGCCAGCGAAGTGGTAGACGCCCGACTTCGCATTCACCCACACGACGGTGTCGGCCGGGCAATGCGCCTTCGCCTGGGCGTCCGCAGCGAAACCGCCGGCTCCCGTGGGAGCGGCGACGCGCGGCTTCGCCGGGGCGGCGGCGGGAGCCATTGGCGGCGGAGCCGCAACGGTCGGCTTAGGTGCCGGCGCCGCCGCAGAAGCAGGAGCAGGCGCCGCGGGCGCGGCAGCCGCGAGAGTGGCGACCGGCGCGGCAGTACCGGCTCGGCACGCCGCGACGTAGTCGGCTTTCTTCTGTCCCGACGCCTTGATCGCCTCCTTGTTCGCGGTGTATTCGGCGTCGCATTCTTTGACGGTCTTCGCGTAGGCCGGCGCGCTCGAAAACGCGATGACGGCCGCCACGCCACAAGCCGCTAGAACGCTCAGAATGGCTTTGCGCATGCTGTCCTCCCGGGGGCGCACGAGGCGCAGCTCCCGACGTTAAATCATGGCGAGCGGCATCGCCATGAGCGAGGCCGGTTTGGACACAGCTTTAGTGCTGAATAGACGCGCGTTTGTGACGCAGCCGCAAGTCGGACGGCAGACGGCGTTACAGAACAGTTCACCGCGTCCGACGGCCCCGGCGGCAGCACCCGACAAGAACGGCCAGAGGCGACGAAGGCGATGCCTTGGCGTCTGTCAAGGCTCTCACAACGTCACGTCGTTACGCGCGGTCACGCCCGCCGCTAGGCACGCGCCGACTACGAAAGCGCTTGGTGAATGCCCCTTCATAGCAGCGATCCGGCCGCGAGTGTTTGCCGCGACTCCACGCGGCAACGTCATGGCGAAGCGCCGCCGCGACGTCCGCTACGGAACCGCCACCGCTAACCATCGGACAGCTGATTTGGGCGCATTGCTGACGCCGCATGAGGCGCCAGGCCGGCCCTGTTTACAGCGGGGATCTTGACCGGATAGGCAGCGTTCGAACTACGACTTCTCTTCAACGACGACGATCTCGCTGCGCCGGACGCCGATCGCCGCCGCGAGGAGCTTCAGGCGGTCGACGACAACTTCGCTATCGGGCGCGCGGGCGGTGGCGCCGACTTCGAGCCGAACGCAGTGGGGTTCGATGCGCAGGCGCGCGCTGGCGAGCACCGCTGGCACGCCGCCGGAAAACCGGTAAGCCAGCAAAATCGCCCGGCCGAGAATCTGCGCACGACGCCGCATCGCCGGCGTGAGGAGACGGTCCGCCGGGCTGAGCCAGGGCGCGTCCGTCCGGCCGGCGTAACGGGCGTGGATCGCTGTCGCGATGAATACCCGCTCAGCGTGATCGACGCCGATGAACGGAAATTGCAGCAGCCGGCGAAAGCTCTCTTCGGCGCGCAGATCCGGGTGATCGCGCCAAGCGATGTCGGAGAGCGCGCAGACCGCAACGCGCAGGCGCGTATCGCCCGGGGTCTCCCTTGGGAAGATATCGGCCGTCCAGGCTGCCAGCACGGGCGCAAAATCAGGCACACGCGCCAGCGGCAGTCCGACAAGCCGCGCGCCTTCGACAAGCGGGTCGAGATAGCGTTCCAGCTTGCTCAACTGCGAATAGAGAAAGCCCTCGCGCAACCCGAGCGCGGAAAACACGACGTGCTTCGGGGCGAGCCGTTTCAGCACGCGATCGAGCACGAGCGCCGCCGCCGGCAATGTGCGGGCGCGCCGTTCGGGCACGCCGGGCGTCGCCGCAAGTTTGGCGGGCGTCAGCCGCAACAGCGATTTTGCGAAGCCACGCGCTTCCTCGGTCGCCAGCGAATAGCCGTGAACAACCTTGACCGGCGCCTCGACCGCTTCCATGTGCGCCTTGGCCAGCGCGCGCCAGCCGCCGCCGACCGGATAGAACACCGGCCTGCCGAGCGCCGTTGGAACGTTCGCGTGCAGCATCGCGTCGATTCGGCGCTTGGCTTCGGGCAGCCCGTCGGCAAGCATCGCTTCGACCGGCAAAGCTCCGAGCGGCAGGCTGACCCACCGATTGCCGACATGATCGTCGAGCGCCTCGGCGACTTCAAGGCTGCCGCCGCCCATGTCGCCGACCGATCCAACCGGGCGAAAGAAGCCGGAGATCACGCCCAGCGTGGCGAAGCGCGCTTCCTCCGCGCCGCTGAGGATACGAACCTCGAGACCGGATTCGGCGGCGATGGCGGCGGCGAGCGCCGGTCCGTTCGACGCGCGTCGAATTGCTTCGGTTCCCGTCGCGTCGATCTTGGTCACGCCCATCGCATCGGCGATGGCGCGAAACCGCCGCACCGCCTCGACCGTGCGGCGAAAGCCCTCTGCCGCGATCGCGCCAGTTTGCGCGAGGCCGTCGCCCAGGCGACAAAGCGACTTCTCGTTGAAGCGCGGCAAGGGCGCCCGGCCGAGTTGGTCATAGACGACGAGCCGTACTGAATTCGAGCCGATGTCAACGATGGCGTAGGGCGCGCGATCGGTCCATCCCGCGCGTTCGGGATTGAGATCGAGCGGGCGCAACGCGGCCTCGCCGGCGCTGTCCTTGACCATCCGCGGCGCCTTTCACCCCCCAACGGGATCATGCGCAACGACGAGGGGCTTGTCTAATCGAGAGGAGGCGGCTCGGCGTCGCCGACATCGAGTCCGCTTTCGAGAACCGCCGCATTGGCTGGGAACCGCTGCAACGGGCGCGAAGCGGAGGTGATTGGTCGGGGGCGGCACGCCAGTTTTCGCACGATCGGAAGAAAGAGCGGACGTTCAACGGCCAACAGGCGATGGCCTGCGCCACTGATGGTTGACCATTGATAGGCCCTTCGCCGGAGCCTCGTTCGAACGCTATACTGGTTTCCCGTCTGACCCCCGCTTCTTTCCATTCGAATCGGCTGAAAGTTCTAATCTCTCAGAGTCCTGGAGCGAACCGAACATGGAGTGCCTGAAGACGTAAGAGCCGTGCGGGCGGTCGTCGCCCGAAAATAGCCCTTCGTTCGGCGGCCTTGTGGGCTCAATCGTTCGAAACATGGTGCTTGCAGATGCGGGTCGCAGTCGGTGGTTTTCTTCACGAGACCAACACTTTCGCGGCAGGTCACACCAGCTACGCGGACTTCGCCACCCCTGACGCGTGGCCAGGCATCGTCCGAGGTGACGAGATCTCGCCAGCTGTGCGCGGGCTCAATCTCCCCATGGCAGGGTTCCTAGCCCAAGCCGAGACGCTCGGATTCGATCTCGTCACGACAATCTGGGCTTCCGCATCGCCTTCCGGCCTCGTGACGCAATCGGCTTTCGAGTCGATCGTCGGCGAGCTCGTCGGGCGCTTGGCGGTGGCAGGGCGAGTTGACGCGGTGTTTCTCGATCTCCATGGCGCGATGGTGTGCGAGCATGTCGCCGACGGCGACGGTGAAATCATTCGCAGAGTTCGCAAGGCCTTGGGGCCGGAAGTAACGATCGTCGTCGTGCTCGACTTCCATGCCAACATCACGCGCTTGATGGTCGAGACCGCCGACCTTTTGGTCACCTACAGAACCTATCCGCACGTGGACATGGAGGAGACGGGAAGACGCGCGGCGGCGCTGCTGGTCGACGCCTCCTCGCGTCCTTACAAGGCCTTTCGCAAACTCCCCTACCTCATTCCGCTTCATTGGCAATCGACCCTCGCAGAACCAATGGCGAGCATGATGGCGATCGTCAAAGATGCGGAGCGGGCGCCAAGCATAACGTCCGCGGCGCTCGCGGCGGGGTTCTCCCTCGCCGATTTCGACGAATGCGGCCCAGCCGTCGTCGTTTACGGCAACGATCGCGAGGCCGTCGATGCGTCGGCGGATCGTCTCGAGCGGGCGTTCCTCGAACGGGAGCCCGCCTTCGCGGGAGAACTGCTGGAACCGTCGGAAGCCCTCGAACGCGCGCGGTCCGTGCGCGGCACGGTGCTCCTTGCCGACACCCAGGACAATCCTGGCGCTGGCGCGACCTCCGACACCGTGGGCGTTCTTCGCGCCATGATCGAGGCCCGCGTGGCGGACGCAGTGATCGCGGTGATCTGCGATCCCGAAGCCGCGGCGGCGGCTCACGCCGCCGGCGAAGGGGCCGACATCACGATCGCGCTCGGCGCCAAGAGCGGGCGCTCCAAGGAGGAAAGCGTTGTCGCGACCTATCGAGTCGAGCGTCTCGGCGATGGCAATTTTGTCGGAACAGGGCCGTTTTACAGCGGCTGCCGGATGCAGTTGGGGCCGATGGCGCAGCTTCGCATCGGGGGAATCCGAGTCGTCGTTTCCAGCCGGCGCCAGCAGGCTGCGGATCGTGAGATGCTTCGCCATGTCGGGATCGATCCCGCCAGCCATCGGATCATCGCCCTGAAGAGTTCAGTCCACTTCCGCGCCGACTTCGCGCCACTGGCCGAGCAAATCCTGATCGTGGTCGCGCCCGGCGAGAACGTCGCCGATCCCGAGCGCCTCGGCTATTCTCGACTTAGGCGGGGGGTGCGAATTCAGCCCCTCGGGCGCGCCTTCGAGCCGCGGGGCGGCGAGCGGTAGATGGTCGAGAGCGGCGCGACCTGTCGGCGTTACGTGTGTTCCCAGCCGAGCGAAGCCCGTCGCCGTCGAAATGCAGGACTTTCGGTCGCGTTTTGAAACCGCCTGCAAAAGTGTAGAAAGCCGCGTCGGCGCGAGCCTGGCCTATAGGAATTGGGAGACGGCGCATCATGGATCCAAGGCAAGTGGCGACAACAGACGATGTCCGCCAACTGTTGGAGGAGCGCGGGCTCAAGCAGATCAAGGTCGGGGTGTTCGACATCGACGGTGTGATGCGCGGCAAATACATGGCGCGCAGCAAATTCCTGTCTTCGCTCGAGGGCGGCGGCTTCGGTTTTTGCGATGTGGTGCTCGGCTGGGATTGCCAAGACCAGCTTTACGACAACGCCACGCTCACCGGCTGGCACCTCGGCTTCGGCGACGCCCAGGTGCGCCTGTTGCTCGATTCTTGCCGTAAGCTGCCGCTCGAAGACAACATGGTGTTCTTCCTGGGCGAATTCGTCGGGAAACACGAGCCCTTGTGCCCGCGCGGGGTCCTGCGCCGGGTGATCGCCAAGGTGCGCGAGCGTGGCTTCGAGCCTTACGCCGCATGCGAATACGAGTTTCTTGTTGTCGAGGAAACGCCCGAATCGTTGGAGGACAAAGGCTGGCGCAGTCTGGCGCCGATGGGCGTTTCGAACGCCGGCTACTCGGTGCTTCGCAATTCAGTCAATACCGAATTCTATCGCGGCCTGCTCGATCTGTGCGAGGAAATGGACATCGTCCTCGAGGGCCTCCACGAGGAAACCGGACCGGGCGCCCTGGAGGCGGCCATTTCCGTCGACAGGGCCCTTGCGGCGGGCGACAAGGCCGCGCTGTTTAAGACCTTTGCCAAAGTGTTGGCGCAGCGACAGGGGCGCAACGTCTCGTTCATGGCCAAATGGGACCCGAAAATGCCGGGGCAAGGCGGCCATATCCATGTCTCGCTGAAGAGCCTGTCCGGCGAGCCGGTGTTCCACGACGCTTCGCAGCCCCACGCGATCAGCCAAACCATGCGCCATTTCATCGGCGGCGTTCAGTGCTTCGCCGCGCCTTGGCTCGCCTTAGCGGCGCCGACGGTCAACTCCTACCGCCGGCTGGTGCCGGGCTATTGGGCGCCGACGGCGGCCACTTGGGGCGCCGACAATCGCACCGTAGCCATCCGCGCCATAACTGGCGGTTCGAAGGCGCAGCGGGTGGAATACCGCGTCCCTGGCGCCGATTGTAACCCTTACCTCGCGCTGGCCTGCGCCTTCGCCGCCGGCCTCTACGGCATCGAACACAAACTCGAACCGACGCCGCCAATGGCTGGCAACGCCTATCTCCAGGACGTGCCCGACGCGTTGCAATTGCCGCGCACGCTGTGGGACGCGGCGCAGGCGTTCAAGGCCTCGTCCGAGGCGCGCGAAGTGTTTGGCGACGCTTTCGTCGACCATTTCGCCGCCACGCGCGAATGGGAGGAGCGCGAGTTCCGCAAGCACGTGACCGACTGGGAGCTCAGGCGCTATTTCGAAATGATCTGATCGGAGTTTTGAATCGTGAGCCGGATTCTCAAAATTATCAGCCCGGTGGACGGCAGCGTCTACGCGGAACGCGCCGCCGCCTCTGCGCAGGAAGTGGACGCCGCCATCGCCGCAGCCGCCAAGGCGCAAAAGTCCTGGCGCCAGACGCCCCTCGCCGAGCGGCAGGCGATCGCCGCTCGCTTCGTCGATGCCTTCGTCGCAAAAGGACCGGAGATCGCTCTGGAGCTGTCCTGGCAAATGGGACGCCCGTCTTCCCAGACGCCCGGCGAGGTGCGTGGGTTCGAAGAGCGCGGTCGCGCCATGATCGCGCTCGCTCCGGAAGGCCTGGGCGACATTCGCCCGGCTGGCAAGGAGGGCTTCGACCGCTTCATTCGCCGCGAACCGCTGGGGGTCGTCTTCGTCGTGGGGGCGTGGAACTATCCCTATCTGATCACCGTCAACGCCGTTCTGCCCGCCATCATTGCCGGCAATGCAGTCATCCTGAAGCAGGCGACGCAGACGCTCCTGTGCGCCGAGCGGTTCGCCGCGGCGTGGCGCGAGGCGGGATTGCCTGAGGGGGTATTCCAGGCGCTGCACCTCGGCGGCGCCGACGCCGAGCAGGTGATCCGCGATCCGCGTGTAAACTTCATCGCCTTCACGGGATCGGTGCCGGTAGGACGCCGGGTGCAACAGGTGGCGGCGGACCGCTTCATCGGCGTCGGCCTGGAGCTCGGCGGCAAGGACCCGGCCTATGTCCGCGCCGACGCCAACCTTGCGTACGCCGTCGAGAATCTGGTGGACGGCGCGTTCTTCAACAGCGGGCAGTCCTGCTGCGGCGTCGAACGGATCTATGTCCACGATTCGCTCTACGACGCGTTTGTCGAAGGCGCGGCGGCGCTGACACGCACGTATCGCCTGGGCAACCCAATCAGGCCGGACGTCAACCTCGGTCCGATGGTGAACGCCGAAGCGGCGGCCTTCGTCCGCGCCCAGAACGCCGAGGCGGTGGCGAAAGGAGCGCGTGCGCTCATCGAGCCGCCCCTGTTCGCTGCCGACAGGCCCGGCACGCCCTATCTCGCTCCCCAGATCCTTGTGAACGTCGACCACTCCATGCGCGCTATGACCGAGGAAACCTTCGGCCCGGTGGTGGGCGTCATGAAGGTGCGCTCGGACGAGGAGGCGCTGGCGCTGATGAACGAGAGCGCGTACGGCCTCACCGCTTCGGTGTGGACCACCGATGAGCAGGCGGCGAAGTCGATCGGCTCGCGTCTGGAGACCGGCACCGTATTCATGAACCGCTGCGACTACCTCGATCCCGCACTGGCCTGGGTGGGGGTGAAGGATTCCGGGCGCGGCTGTTCTCTTTCGGTCTTGGGCTACGAACACCTGACCCGGCCGAAGTCGTTCCATTTGCGTGTGAAGATCTGAGCGAGGACTCTTATGACCGCCGTGCAATCCCTGCGAGGCAACTGGAACTATCCAACCGCAATCCGTTTCGGCGTCGGGCGCATCGCCGAGTTGCCGGACGCGTGCCGCGAAGCGGGGATCGCCAAGCCCTTGCTGATCACCGACAAGGGGCTCGCCAAGCTCTCAATCGTGACCGAGACGCTCGCGCTGCTGGCGGCGGCGGGGCTGCCCGCGAGATTATTCGCCGACGTCCGGCCCAATCCGACCGCCGCGGACGTCGAGGCGGGCGTCGCCGCCTACCGCGCCGGCGGCTACGACGGCGTCATCGCTTTCGGCGGCGGCAGCGGCCTCGACGCCGCCAAGGCGATCGCCCTGATGGTTGGACAGGACCGGCCGATCTGGGATTTCGAGGACAGGGACGACTGGTGGACGCGCGTCAAAGTGGAGAGCATGGCGCCCGTCGTCGCCGTTCCGACGACGTCGGGGACCGGCTCCGAGGTCGGGCGCGCTTCCGTGATCACCGACGAAAGCGACCACGCCAAGAAGATCATATTTCACCCGAGGATGATGCCGCAAATCGTCATCGCCGACCCAGCATTGACCTTAGATTTACCGCCGAAAGTCACGGCGGCAGTGGGGATAGACGCTCTCTCCCACAACCTCGAGGCCTATTGCAGCCCGTTCTACCACCCCATCGCTCAGGGAGTCGCTCTGGAGGCGATCAGTCTAGTCAAGCAATGGCTTCCCGTCGCCGTCCGCGAGGGCCAGAACATCGAAGCGCGCTCTCACATGATGGTCGCCTCTACCATGGGAGCGACGGCGTTCCAAAAAGGCCTGGGGGCGATGCACTCGTTGTCGCATCCGTGCGGCGCGCTGCTGAATTCCCATCACGGCCTCACGATCGCGATCGTCATGCCCTACGTCCTAGCATTCAACCGTCCGGCTATAGACGCGCGTATGACGGCGCTGGCGCGATATCTCGATCTGCCGTCGCCATCCTTCCAGGCAGTGTTGGACTGGGTGCTAGCGCTGCGTCAAGAAATCGGCATTCCTAATCGCCTGGACGCGATCGGCGTTAGCAGGGACATGGTGCCTCGGCTTGCGAAAATGGCCGCGCAAGACCCGTCGTGCGGGGGAAACCCACGAAAAGTGAACGCGGAGGTTCTGGCGCAGCTTTACGAAGACGCTATCGACGGCGTCCTTCGTGCGGGTTGATCGTGGACAGCGGGCGGCCAGCGGCCCTGATCGCGTCTGACCGCGCCGAAGCGCGGTGACCCCCATGCGCGGCGCTGATCGGCGCTCTCAAACGCCGAGGCGGCGAGGCTTTCGCGGATGCCCCCTGTCGCGCCCGAGCGATGTTGACGGCGTCTGCGATCGCGCAAGATGGATGCAAGCGCTAAGCCGCGCGCCCTCCGCTCAAGGCGCTTTCGGGCTGACGTCGATCGGGCGCGACCGGCTCGCCAACGTTGTAACTGTCGCCGCAATCGAAAGCAGCGTCGACCTCCCAGTCGGGGTGCGCGACTTACGCTGAATTATTGTCGTCAGCGATCGAAGCGACGCCTTCGCCACAGAGTTTCTCGCCAAACACACCCGTGAACAATTCTATGAATTTCTTGATTTGCGCACCCGTTATTGGCTCGTCAAATCGAATGGTGACGCTGGTCCCTGTTGTCTCAATTGCAACACCTTCTAGACCGCGCGAAATTGTGCTGTAAAAACGTGCTGCCCTTTGGCAGGTGGGAAACGAATAGCAGAGATAGCGCAAGTCAGTAGCTCTCAACTCTGAGTTTCATTACATTTGAAACAATCTCTCGCCGAAGCGGAAACGGCAGATCTCCACCCATACTGTCGAGAGCGCTTCTCCTGGGAGGGGGTCCGCTTTCGAGAACCGCCTCCTTGCCCCGGGGCCGGCCGCAATGGGCGCGAAGCGGCGGTGAATTGCCGCAAGCATATCGGCACCTGTAGTTCAGCTCGTGAGCTGGCCCAGTGGAGACCAGCCGCCTCAAGGCGTTACCACGCCGATCGGGGTTTGGACCCGCGGCCGATTAACAATCCTACGGGAAGAAGCGAATCTGATTGCTCCCTCCACCGCTTCGGCTGACCAGGCCGCCTCGCATCGAGTGAACGACTGTGAGATCAAGTGGCTCGCCAATCTTGACCGGATAAAGCGCATTGTCGCGTGCTGAACAGCCTGGGCGATGGCCTCTGCGGCGATGGCCTCCGCATCGAGACAGTCGGTCCTGTCGCATTTCACGAACGGACGGATGAACTCCGCCGACATCAGTCGTGCGTCGTGCCCAACTGCGAGCAGTCGCCGTGCGAGGCAGATAGCGCCGGGAGACGCCTCCATGCCAATGAGGCAGGGCGCCAACTGGCCAAAATATCGCGACAGTTGCGGCTGGTTGAGCCGTTGACGGGCCACGATGTCGCCGCGACTGTCCAGCCCAACGAGATGGAACCAAGCCTTGCCCACATCAATCCCGATTGTGACGACGCTCATCGCCTGCTCCTGTACCAGCGGACATCAAGCCCGCCCCAAAAGATGGAGCGGCAGACCACCCCTGTCAGTTCGACGGAATGCGCGCCACCGAGCTTATCGGGCTCAGACTGAAGAGGCCGCTCCGCAATTTCCTTTGCCTTCAACAGGCGACTCGCTCCACGATAGGTGAATGCAAGCGTCGCAGCCCATCGAGTCATGCTGGTGTTCAATTTACATTGCTCGACCAATTGTTCCATCATACGTTGATTGACTGCCGCTTTGCGTTTGTTTCCTGAAGCCAAATCTTCGTATGGTCCCTATGCCGCGCGGCAGTCCGGTCGGCGCGATCTTCGTGTGGGAGGGGGTTCTCGTGACGCAGCGAAGGCCGTCCAACCCGATTGATGCGCCCTCCGAGACGCCAATCATCCTTGTCGTCGATGACGACCCGGAGGTTCGCGAAGCGCTGAGCAGTTTGTTTCAGTCGGTCGGCCTTAAGCCGAAATCATTCGCGTCGGCCGCGGAATTATTGCAGCACAAGCTTCCGGACGCGCCTTGCTGCATCGTGCTCGACGTCAGACTTCCCGGAGTGGGCGGTCTGGACTTCCAGACTCAGCTAACGGAAGCGAGCATTCATGTGCCCATTGTCATGATCACT
>NZ_JBEKVH010000133.1:0-11014 GCF_049514155.1 Roseiarcus sp.
GGCCTGAACCGCGCGCAGGGGTCAATGGCGGCCGAAGGCCGCCCGCGTAGCGGGCGCGAAGCGCCATTGACGCCGAGCACGGTTCAGGCATCCACCGGCCCCGTCGGTCGAGATGTGTGAATGTCGTAGCCCGGAGGGAGAGGGGTTTTACCCCTGCTCCAACTTCGCCATCAGCGCCGCCGGGTCGCCGGAGATCGCCACCTGCTTGAGGCGGCTCTTGGCCCCGGCGACGAGCCGCGCGCGCGAGGCGGGCGCGCCGGCCCTGTCGGCGATCAGCCGGATGAGCGCGTCATTGGCCTTGCCGTTCTCGGGTACGGCGCGCACGCGCACCAGCAGCACGCGCGTTCCGTCGGCGAGCGTCGCCGCGCCGTCGATCGCGTCGCGGCCGCCCTTCGGCGTCAGCCGGCAGGCGACGACCACGCCGTCGGGCGTGGCGCGCCATGGCGCCGCGCTCATCGCTCGTCGTCCTTGTCGCCGAGCGGGTGCAGGTCGCGCACCATCGCCTTGGCGCGTTCGTCGAGCACGTGGGTGTAGATCTGCGTCGTCGAGATGTCGGAATGGCCGAGCAGGTCCTGCACGATCCTCAGGTCTGCGCCGTTCTGCAGCAGGTGGCTGGCGAAGGCGTGGCGCAGCACGTGCGGGCTGACGCGCTCGGCGCCGATCCCCGCCGCCGCGGCGACCGTCTTCAGGTCGCGCGCGAACGCCTGCCGCGTCAAATGGCCGCTCTCGCTGTCGGCGGGAAACAGCCACGGACCCGCCGCCGCGCCCGGCGCGACCTCGGCCAGCCGGTCGCGATAGGCGCGCATCGCCGCCTTCGCCGGCGCTGAGATCGGCGCCAGCCGTTCCTTGTCGCCCTTGCCGCGCACGACGATCAGCGATTCCTTGGTCCGCGCCGCCGATTTCGGCAGCGCGACCAACTCCGAGACGCGGAGTCCCGAGCCGTAGGCGAGCTCGATCAGGCAGGCGAGCCGCAAGGCGGCGAGGCGCTGGCGGGCCGGGCGCTCGGGCGCGTCGAGGCCCTCGCGCGCGGTGTCGATCAGCTTCGTCACCTCGGCGACGGTCAGCGTCTTGGGCAGCGGCCGGCCGCGGCGCGGGCCTTCGATCGTCAAGCTCGGATCGTCGTCGCGCCGCCGCTCGACATAGAGATGCTTGTGGAACTGGCGCACGCAGGAGAGCCGCCGCGCCAGCGAAGCGGGCGCGAGGCCGGCGGCCGTTCGCGCGGCGAGGAAGGCGGAGATGTCGGCGCCGGTCGCGGCGAGCGGGTCGCGCTTGCGCTTGGCGAGGAAGCCAACGTAGTCGTCGAGGTCGCGGCGATAGGCGTCGAGCGTGTTGCGGCTCGCTCCGCGCTCCGCCGCCATCGCGTCGAGAAACGACTGGACGAGGCTGGCGGCGGGGGAAGGGCGGGGCGTCATCAGGTCGCCCCACCCTTCGTCATGGCCGGGCTTGACCCGGCCATCGAGGCGGCGACGCGAGGCTGCTTGTTTTTAGAGCGTTCTGCATTTGGTTTTACGCGGGCCTCATCCTGAGGCGCCCTCGCGTTAGCGAGGGCCTCGAAGGATGCTCCAGGGGTCGCGTCAACGCGCGTTCTGGGGCCTCGTCGACGCCCTGCGCGATCCGCAGCGCTCGACTTCCAACGCTGGGCCTCACACGACGGCGAGGATGGCGGGGACAAGGCCAGCCATGACGACGGGGTTGGAGCGCGCGGTCGCGTAAGCCGGCCGCAGAGGGCGCCGTCGACCTCTTGGAAGCAGGACTTCCGATCGTCGAGGCCTGTCAAGGACGGCCCTTCGGGCCGCCGCGAAGCGGCCGAGGTCCCTGACAGGCCTCGACGATCGGAAAGAGAGGCTCTCCAAGAGGTCGACGGGGCGAAGTGTCGCGACCTTCGTGACGGGGCGAACCTTCGCGTACTCTCCAGCGGCGCGAAGCGCGGCGGCCTCGGCGCTTCATCTGAGCGCCCCTGCGACCTCGCGTTCATGGGTTCGCTTTGGGCAGCGTCACGATCTGGGTCATCTCGCGCGGCTGCACTTTGACGTTGGCGACCAGCGCCAGCATGCCGAGATAGACGAGGCCGACCAGCGCGCCGACGGTGACGATGAAGCGGATCAGGCTTGGCAAGGGTCCAGTCCATGCTCGCTCGTTGCGCCGGCCGGCCGCGACGCGATCACGGAACCTCTATCACGTTTCACGCCCTCACTCCTCGTCGAACAGCGACGGCGCCGCCGCCTCGCGCGGCGGTTCGGCGAGGCCGAGATGGCGGAACGCGTGCGGGGTCAGCAGCCGGCCGCGCGGCGTGCGCTGCACCAGCCCCTGCTGGATCAGATAGGGCTCGATGATCTCCTCGATCGCGTCGCGCGGCTCGGACAAAGCCGCCGCGATTGTTTCGACCCCGACCGGCCCGCCGCCGAAGCTGAGCGCGATCGTTTCGAGATAGCGCCGGTCCATCTGGTCGAGGCCGGCCTGGTCGACGTCGAGCAGCTTCAGCGCCCGGTCGGCGATCGTCCTGGTCACGGTCTTGGCCTTTTCGACCACGGCGAAATCGCGCACGCGGCGCAGCAGGCGGCCGGCGATGCGCGGCGTGCCGCGCGAGCGGCGCGCGATCTCGTTGGCGCCTTCCTCGGCGAGCGTCAGGCCGATCACCCGCGCGCCGCGCCGCACGATCCCCTCGAGCTCGGGGATGGAATAGAAATTGAGCCGGATCGGAATGCCGAAGCGGTCGCGTAAGGGCGTCGTCAGCAGGCCGGCGCGGGTCGTTGCGCCGATCAGGGTGAATCTCGCCAGGTCGATCTTGACCGAGCGCGCCGCCGGCCCCGCGCCGATGATCAGGTCGAGCTGGAAGTCCTCCATCGCCGGATAGAGAATTTCCTCGACCGCCGGGTTGAGGCGATGGATCTCGTCGATGAACAGCACGTCGCGCGGCTCGAGATTGGTGAGCTGGGCGGCGAGGTCGCCCGCCTTGGCGATCACCGGACCGGAAGTGGCGCGGAAGTTGACGCCGAGCTCGCGCGCGACGATCTGCGCCAGCGTCGTCTTGCCGAGGCCGGGCGGGCCGACGAACAGCACGTGGTCGAGCGCCTCGCCGCGCGTCTTGGCCGATTCGATGAACACCTTGAGATTGGCGCGCGCCCCCTCCTGACCGGCGAAGTCGGCGAGCGTCTGCGGGCGCAGCGCCGGATCGTCTTCAGGGCGCTTTTCGGCGGTGACGAGGCGGGTGGGCGGGGCGGTCATTTCACCCACCTCCCGAGGGCGCCGGCGGGGCGGGCGCAGGCGCGAGCGCGCCCTGCGTCGTCAGGCCGATCAGGCTCGCCGCCATCGCGCAGGCAAGGCCGGCGACGGCGCCGCAGGCGATCAGGCCGTCGCGCAGCGTCCCGTCGAATCCGCGCGGAAACCACGGTTCGATCCACGTCCTGAACTCGGCGCTGACGTCGGCGCCGACGCTCGCTTCGAAAGCGGCGCCGATCGAGGCGAACCACAAGAAGACGCAATAGGTGATCGCGCCGCCGATGATCGCCGCGGCGAGCGCGCGCGGCGCGCCGGCCGGCGCCGCCGCGTCCCACAGCCCATAGACGAAGCCCGCCGCCGCCGCCGGCCCGATTCCGACGACATAGGCGAAGACCAGCGCCAGTCCATGCCCGAACACGGCCGCAAATCCCCCGACGCTTCCCGCCGCCTCCGCCCCATGCGGCGCCGCCAGCAGAACGACGATCGGCGCGAACAGCACGCCGCCGATCGCCGGGCCGAACGCAGCGAACAGCAGCGTCAAGCCGATCAGCGCCAGAAAGAAGCGGCGGGGCCGTTCGCTCATGGCGCGCTCTTGGCGAGATAGACGACGCCCGGCAGATCGGCGAAATGCGCGTCGCAGGTCAAGAGATCGGCGCCGGATTCGAGCGCCGTCGCGTAGATGATCGCGTCGGCCATCGCGAGCGCATGCGCGCTGGCGACCTCGGCCGCTTTGAGCGCCAGCGTCGTATCCAACGGCGTCACCACGCACTCGTTCGAAAACGCGATCGCGCTGCCCGCGGCTTCCTCGGAGACCCGACGGGTGAGCCAGCGCGCCAGCTCGTATTGCACGATCGTCGGCACGATCCAGGCCTCCTGCACAGGAATCTCCGGGTCGACCTTGCGTCCGACTTCCGAGTCACGCAGCCACTCGATCCATGCAGATGTGTCGACGACGCGCATCAGTAGCGATCGTTTCGGTCGCGATAATCGTCAACGTCGGCGCCGCGTGCGATTCCAACCAACTCTTCGCGGGTCGGAACCGGAATCATCAGCAGGCCGTTGCCTTTGGGAATGAAGGCGAGTTTCTGGC
The DNA here is from genome assembly GCF_049514155.1 of Roseiarcus sp. Classification (GTDB taxonomy): domain Bacteria; phylum Pseudomonadota; class Alphaproteobacteria; order Rhizobiales; family Beijerinckiaceae; genus Roseiarcus. The sequence continues at coordinate 4,310 of NZ_JBEKVH010000133.1, forward strand.
CGGGCCGCCAACGCAGTTGGTCGCGCATGGCCTTGGGAATCGAGACTTGATATTTCGGCGAGATCGTCGACACGGCGGTCATGATTTTACCTTCTTATGATCGATGATCATATCGTAAAACACGTCACTGCGCCAACTCCTTCAGGCCCGCCTTGATCAGCGCTGCGGTCGGCGCTTCAGCGCCCAGAGCGGCGAGGGCGCGGCTGACGGCGACGGCGGCTTGCGGCCGGCCGTAGCCGAGACCGACCAGGGCCAGCGTGGCGTCGGCGGCGGCCTTCGGCAGCTTCGACGCCGCCTCGCCGGCGATCGCGCCGCCGAGGTCGGCGAGGCTGTAGGCCGGCGCCTTGTCCTTGAGCTCGTGGACGATGCGCGCGGCGAGCTTGGGCCCGACGCCGGGCGCCATCGCCATCGCCGCCTTGTCCTGATGGGCGATTGCCGAGCTGATCGCGTCGCCGGAGAGCGTCCCGAGCACGCCGAGCGCGACCTTGGCCCCGACCCCCTGCACGCTCTGCAACAGGCGGAACCAGTCGCGCTCGCTTGCGGTGAAGAAGCCGTAGAGGCGGATCGCGTCTTCGCGCACCTGGGTCTCGATCAACAGCGCCGCCGGTTGGCCGGCCGCCGGCAGCGCGCGCAGCGTGCGCGCCGAGGCGGCGACTAGATAGCCGACGCCGCCGACGTCGAGCACCAGCTCCTCTTCGCCGATCTCTTCGACGATGCCCTTGAGCTTGCCGATCATGCCGCGCGCTCCTTCATGCGGCGCCTCTGGCGCGCGCCGTACGGTGCGAGGCGTGGCAGATCGCCACCGCCAGCGCGTCGGCGGCGTCGGGCGACTTGGCCTGGCTGGCGGGCAGCAGCATCTTGACCATCATCTGCACCTGCGCCTTTTCGGCGTGGCCGACGCCGACCACCGTCTTCTTGATCAGGTTGGCGGCGTATTCGGCGACCGGCAGCTCCATCAAGGCCAGCGCCGCCAGCGCCGCGCCGCGCGCCTGGCCGAGCTTCAGCGTCGATTGCGGGTCGCGGTTGACGAAGGTTTCCTCGACTGCCGCCTCGGCCGGCCGCTCGTCGTCGACGAGCTTGGCGATCGCGCGATGGATCAGCGCCAGCCGCTCGGCGAGCGAATCGCCAGCGTCGGTGTGGATCGAGCCGCAGCCGACATAGGTCAGCCGGGTCCCCGCAGCCTCGATCAGGCCCCAGCCGGTGTTGCGCAGGCCGGGGTCGATGCCGAGGATGCGAATCGGCCCGATGTTCATGGAATGATCTCATAGGCCATCAGGCGGCGCCGTGGCCAGGGCCTTGCCGAGAAGGCGGTAGATCGGACGGGGCCCGACGGCGAGAACGCGCCCCGACGGGCCGGAAGGCTATTCGAATATCGCGCTTACGCCAGCGCTACGCCGCCCTTCCGCTGGCGCCCGGCGCAGGCAAGTCGATCGACAGGCTCCTGCCCATGCGCGCCAAGGCTTCGTCAATAACCCACATGTGCGAATTATGGCGGAGATCGAGCAAACGCCGCACGGCGTTTTCGCTGACGCCCAGTTCAGTCGCGAGCTTCGTTCGAGACCAACCGCGGCTGAGCATTGTTTCATGAACGGCCAGCTTTGCCGTCACCAGCGAGGGAAGAACCGCGCGGTCGGGGCCGGAATGGCCCGCGCCTCCACGCGGCATCGGCTTTCCTGCATGAATATAGCCCTCGAGCGCGGCGATCAGACAATCGGCCGCATTCGCCCGCGCTTCCGCTTCCGTTTCTCCTTCGGTCAACGCCTCGGGAACGCCGGGAAAGCGCACAAGCCACCAGCCATTGTCCTCACGCTCGAGCGTATATTGATAGCCAAACGCCATTTTCATTCCTCGATGTCGTCGCGCGTCAGACCCAACTGTTCGAGCATCGCCTTGAGCAACCCCGGCCCGATCTCCTTGCTGCGATCCTTCAGCGTCGTGAATCGTTCGCCGAAATAGAGGCGTCCATGACTGCCCTTGCCGTGCGCTGCGTCGAAAGCGACAAACACTCCTCGTTGGCGACCAAGCTTCTTGATTTTCCGTTCGAATTCGTGGCCCCTCATCGCCTAATTATCGCACACATATGTGCGATTGGTCAAGAAACTCGCCAAGACGGTCAATCAATCCGAGAAATCTCGCGCGGTCGACCGAGGTCTCGATCGAAGCCTTGCGCTCGCCCGCTTCGCGGCCCTTGAGTGCATGTGACTGAAAGGCGAGCCCGAGCCTATGCCCGATCCCCTCTGGACGATCCTCGCCGACCCCGCCAACCGGCCCATGCTGGCGCTGACGCTCGCCGGTCTCGTCGTCATCGTGTTCGGACCCTGGGCGCTGGTGAAGATCGCCCAACGCGGTCGCGGCCGCCCCGACGCCGACGCGGCGGAGTAGGCAACGAGCTGTCGCACCTCCGAGAATTGCTTGCACGCGCCCCCCTCATCCTGAGCCGCCTGCGAAGCAGGCGAGTCGAAGGACGCTCCAGGGGTCGACAGCGCTAACGCGCTCGCTGGACTCGTCCTTCGAGGCCGTTTCGCGGCGCCTCAGGACGAGGGTGTGGAGGATGCGTCTGAGGAAAGGCCCGTCACACCGCGCGCGAATGGCGCGGCTTGTCGTCGGCCTGGCTGAGATAGGCGTCGAACAAAGCGGCGACCGAGCGCACGAACGGCCGGCCCTTCTCGCTCACCCTCAGCCGCGCGCCGTCCCAATCGGCGAGGCCGTCGGCCGCGAACGGCGCGAGGCCGGCGAGCGCCGTGGTGAGCGGCGCGGGATCGGCGCCATGCGCTGCGGCGAGCGCGACGACATCAACCTCGAGGTCGCACATCAGCCGCTCGATCAGGTCGCGCCGCAGCCGGTCGTCGGCGGTGAGCGCAACGCCGCGCACGATCGCCAGTCCGCCCGCCTCGATCGCCTTGCCGTAGGCGAGCGCGGTCGGCGCGTTCTGCACATAGCCTTGCGGCAGCGAGCCGATCGCGCTGGCGCCGAAGCCGATCAGCGCCGGCGCCGAATCGTCGGTGTAGCCCTGGAACGAGCGATGCAGATTGCGCATCGTCGCCGCTTCCGCCATCGAATCGCCGGGGCGCGCGTAATGATCGAGGCCGACCGGGATATAGCCGCCTTCCTCGGTCAGCACGCGATGGATCGCGTGCTGCTGGGCGAAGCGGGCCAGCGGCCCGGGCAGCGTCTCCTCGGCGATCAGCTGCTGGTGTTTCTTCATCCACGGCACATGGGCGTAGCCGAACACCGCGACGCGATCGGCGTTGAGCGCCAGCGCGCGCCGCGCGGTGCGGGCGACGCTTTCCTCGGTCTGCAGCGGCAGGCCGTAGATGAGGTCGAGGTTCATCGAGCCGACGCCGAGCGCGCGCGCCTTGGCGGCGCAATCCTCGGTCTGCTCGTAGGATTGCCGCCGGCCGATCGCCTCCTGCACCGCCGGCTCGAGGTCCTGCACGCCGAGGCTGACGCGGGTGACGCCCATGTCGGCAAGCGCGGCGTGGCGGTCGGGCGGCAGCGAGGTCGGGTCGAGCTCGATGGCGATCTCGGCCTCGGGCGTCAGGGCGAATTTCTCGCCGATCAGCGCCATGATCGCGGTCAGGCATTCGCCCGGCAGCGAAGTCGGCGTGCCGCCGCCCCAATGGACATGCGAGACGGCCACGCGCCGGCCGATCAGCGCCGCAACGCGCGCGATCTCGCGCTCGAGCAGCGAAGCGTAGGCGCGCCGCGCCGAGTCGAGCCGCACCACCGTGGTGTTGCAGCCGCAATAATGGCAGAGCCGGTCGCAGAACGGCACATGCAGGTAGAGCGACAGAACCGTGTCGGCCGGCAGCGCCTTGAGCCACTCGGCATAGGTCGCCGCGTCGACCGCGGCCGAGAAATGCGGCGCGGTCGGGTAGGAGGTGTAGCGCGGCACGCGGCCGTCGTAGCGGGCGACGAGTTCAGCGTCGGTCATCGCCGCTTTGTCGCCGCGCTCCGCCGGCGCGACGTTGACGGAGGTCAAGGTCATGGTAAGGTCATAGCAGATCGGGGGAAGGGGAGGGCAGCGTTCTTTCCGCTGAGAAGGCGGCCCAATCCGCCGCTTCGCTTGACCCAGCTCAATCGCCCGCCCGTCGTCGCGGCGCGTATTCCTCTTCGCGGCGTCGCCAAGGCGAAAGACGTCGAGCTTCCGGGCGGGAGGGGAGGCGGCGTTCGCCGAGACGAAGCCGTCGGCGCGGCCGGTTTGGGCGGCGGCTGCGCCGTTGAGCGCGCCAATCCGATCGAAACGCTTCGGCGCGCGCTTGCCCGAAGGTCGGGGGGACCATTCATGAACAAGCTGCTGCTGAGCGCCGCGCTCGCGCTGGCGCTGACGCCGTCGCTGACCGGCGACGCCGTCGCGGCGAAGTCGTTCCAGTTCAGTTTCATCAATCACACCAACATGCAGCTCAACTTCTCGATCGACGGGGCTTATGCCTGCACGGCCAACGCCGGCATGGTCTGCTATTCGCACATTGGCGTGGGGCCGCACGCGTTCCGCGCGGCGATGGGCGACCAGACCATCGCCGAGACCAGCGCCACGATTCACGAGAACGCCCAGAGTCCCACGTGGACCGTCTGCAACAGCGACAACGGCGTCTGCCCATAGCCGCTGCCGGCCTCGTCCCCGCAAGAAGCGGCGATGACGACGAGGCGGCCCCCGGGTCTTGGCGACAATCTCTTTCTGAAAAACGAAAAGACAGTTACAATACCTTTTCGTCTTCCAGGAGCCCCGCCATGCCCGCCGCCGTCAAACCGCCCGTCCGCAACCCCGTCGCCAGCCGCGCGCGCATCCGGCACGTGTTCGCCCGGCTGATGGAGGGACAATCGACGCGCGACGTCGCCGCCGCCGAGGGCGTCAGCGTGCGGCGGGTGCAGCAGATCGTGCAAGCCGAGCTGGCCCGGCGCGGGGCCAATCCGGCCGAGGATTATCTTCTCATGCAGGTGGCGCGGCTCGAGCGCGCGGTCGAGCTGCTCGGCGGGCAGATCGAGGCCGGCAAGGCGAGCGCGGCGGCCGCCTACCTGCGCACGGTCGAAGCGCTGTCGAAGCTCGTCGCCCGCCCGCTGCGCCTCGACGACCCGCTCTTCCGCGAACAGGGCGCGGTCGCGAAAATGACTGAGCGGTTGGCGCGGCTCGATGCGGCGCGCGAGATCGTCGCCGCGCGCGCGGTCGCGGCGCAGGCGAAACAAAACGCCGGCCAAGCGATTGAAAAGACGGAATCCGGCGAAACCAGCGATTGCGCCGAGGCTTCGCAATCCTGATCCAAGCGGGCGAAAACGAAGCTCGTCGTTTCGTCTTCCCTTCGCTTCGTTTCGCCTCGCTTCGCCGGCATCGCGTCCCTCTCCCGGAGGGAGAGGGGCAGGGGTGAGGGGATCGACGGCGGCAAATCCGCGATGACATCGACGCGCCGCCGCGCCCCTTTGCCGCGCCCTCCGCTTCGCCCTTTGCCCTCCGCCGATCGTCGCAGCGCGTTCGCGGGCGCTTTTCTCGACAACCGCCGAAATTCCGGTCACAATAATGCGTTGCAGCATCGCGACGCTCCGGAAACGCCGCCAAAGTGTTTACCCTCGACGACCTCGCTCGCATCATCGCCGCGCGCGCCGACGCGGGCGCGGAGAACTCGTACACCGCTTCGCTGCTCGCCGAGGGGCCGCCGCGTTGCGCCAAGAAGTTCGGCGAAGAGGCGGTCGAGCTGGCGATCGCCGCCGTCGCCCAGGACGCGGCCGCCGTGCGCGCCGAGGCCGCCGACGCGCTCTACCACCTGCTGGTCCTGCTGCAGTCGCGCGGCGTGGCGCTCGCCGACGTGATGGCGGAGCTCGAGCGCCGCACCGCGCAAAGCGGTCTCGCAGAAAAGGCGTCGCGACGCGCGTGACCAGACCCGGCCCGGCCTATCCCGATTTCTTCGCCGCCGAGGCGGAGGAGGAGCGTCTCAAGGGGGCGACGCCGCGCGCCCATCCGCTCGACGCGCTCGCCTCGCCCTATCACCACTTCACCCGCGACGAATGGGCGAAGCTGCGCGCCGACACCGAACTGACGCTGACGATCGGGGATCTGCGCAAGCTGCAGTCGACCCACGATCCGATTTCGCTCGACGAGGTCGAGGCGATCTATCTGCCGCTGTCGCGCCTGCTGGCGCTCTATGTCGCGGCGACGCAGGGCCTATTCAAGGCGACGCAGCGTTTCCTCGGCGCCGACGACGGCAAGGTGCCCTACATCATCGGCGTCGCCGGCTCGGTGGCGGTCGGCAAGTCGACCACCGCGCGCGTGCTGCAGGCGCTGCTGACGCGCTGGCCCAACACGCCCAAGGTGCAACTGCTGACGACCGACGGTTTTCTCCACCCCAACGCCAAGCTCGAGCGCGACGGGCTGATGGCGCGCAAGGGCTTCCCCGAAAGCTACGACGGGGCGTCGCTGATCCGCTTCCTCGCTGCGGTCAAGGCGGGCACGCGCAACGTCACCGCGCCGGTCTATTCGCACCTCGTCTACGACGTCGTGCCCGACGAGACGATCGTCGTCGACCGGCCCGACATCCTCATCGTCGAGGGTCTCAACGTGCTGCTGCCCAACCGCCTGTCGCGCGAGGGCCGCGAGATCCCGTTCGTCTCCGATTTCTTCGACTTCTCGGTGTTCCTCGACGCCAGCGAGGAGCTGCTGGAGAAATGGTACGTCGAGCGCTTCATGCGCCTGCGTCAGACGGCGTTCCGCGATCC
>NZ_JBEKVH010000134.1:0-11001 GCF_049514155.1 Roseiarcus sp.
GCTTCGACCTCGACGTCGGCAGGATATTTCGCCCGCGCGGCGAGGTTGGGCGGCAGGTAGGTGATCCAACCGACGCGGGGCTCGAGGATTCGCCTTGCCTCTCTGGGTTCGACGATACGGGGATGTTGGCGCAAGTATTCGGCAAACCTCAGGCCGTTGGGCGACAAATCGGGGATCGACGGCAGGTCGAGCCCATAGAAAGAAAACATCGCGCACATCTCCGCCGGTCGCCAAACCTCGCGCGCGAATTTCATCAGCGGTCTCAACTCGGAGGCGCGCCACGGGCGGCCCGTGGATGGGCGCACGTCGGACAGCCCCATCTCGATGTGGTTGCCGCCAGATTTTCCGTATGCGCCGATATAGCCGCGCGTGACGGCCACGCTCGCCTTGCGAAAATCATAAGGCGGGGCCCCCGCGTGGCCGCCCCAAACGTAGCTGCCCGCCTCCGGCCAAGGGTCAGGGGGCGAATCGTAGCGCATCATATTTTCGGTCAAGAGCCGTTTCGCGTCGCCTTCGCTGAGTGGGACAGGGATCGTTTGCAGCTTCGTGTCGGGCGATTCGAGCCAGCTGCGATAAACCGAGTCGAAGTCCGGCAGGCCATTGACGAAGCGCGACAGTCGGCGTGCGTCGTCGGCTTGCGGCGGGTCGCGCGGCTCCCACCAAAGGTCGAGTTCCAGATTGCTCATCAGAGACCACCGTTTAGCTCTGAATCGGACGCAGCGCCGCCTCCAGCGCATGCAGCCGCGCCATGCCTTCCCCGTCACCCTCGCCGAACGGCTCTTCGCAGAGCGTGACCAGCGCGGCGCCGTCGGCGAGCGCTTCGACTTCGACGTCGGCGGGATATTTCGCGCGCGCGGCGAGATCGGGCGGAAAGTAGGTGATCCAGCCGATCCAAGGTCGAAGCGGTCGTTCGCTACCGGCCATAATCGAATCGGCGATCTTGGGGCGAGCGCGGGCATACGGAGCGAGCTTCGCAGCGCGCTCTGGGTCGCGGATCCTGGGCAGATCGTAGAAAGAAAACTCCGCGCACATTTCCGCCGGGTCCCAAATGTCGCGCGCGAACTTCATCAACGGCCTCAATTCCGAGGCGCGCCACGGCCGTCCGGAGGTCGGTCGCAACTCCGAGAGCTGCATGAAGACGTGGTTCGGATAGATGGACGCACGCTTACCGAAGGCCCCGACGTTGCATCGAGTGCCCGCGGTGCTTGATTTGTGGAAATCATAGGGCGGCGCCCCAGCGTGTCCTCCCCAGACATAGCTCCCCAGCTCTGGCCAAGGACCAGGGGGCACTTCCTGCTGGGCCACGTTGTCGATCAGAAGTTGCTTCGCCGCAGCTTCAGTGAGGGGGACGGGAACCGTCTCCTTCTTGGTCTTCGGCGACTCCAGCCAGCTTCGATAGATCGGGTCGAAGTCCGGCAGGCCGTTGACAAACCGCGAGAGCCGGCGCGCGTCGTCGGCATGCGACAGGTCGCGCGGCTCCCACCAAAGTTTGAGCGCCAGATCGCTCATCACAGACCTCCGCTCAGCTCTGAATCGGCCGCAGCGCGGCCTCGAGCGCATGCAGCCGGGCCAGGCCAGCGGCGTCGGCCTTGCCGAAAGGCTCCTCGCAGAGTGTGACCAGCGCGGCGCCGTCGGAGAGCGCTTCGACCTCGACGTCGGCGGGATATTTCGCCTGCGCGGCGAGGTCGGGCGGCAGGTAGGTGATCCAGCCAATGCGGGGCTCGAGCGTTCGCTCCCCGCCGGCCCAACTCGAATCAGGGATTTTTTGCGGGTCGAAGAAAGTAAGCGTCGCCCGCATCTCCGCCGGCCGCCAAACTTCGCGCGCGAATTTCATCAGTGGTCTCAGCTCTGATGCGCGCCACGGGCGGCCCGTGGATGGGCGTACGTCGGACAGCCTCATTTGGATGGAATTGCCTCGCGCCGGCTCTCCGTAGGCGCCGATATTGCAAAGCGTGTCAGCGTAGCTCGCCTCGCGAAAGTCATAAGGCGGAGGCCCGGCGTGGCCGCCCCAGACGTAGCTTCCGCGCTGCGGCCAAGGGTCCGGCGGTAAATCGTAGCGCATCATATTTTCGATCAGGAGCCGTGTCGCTTCGGCTTCGCTGAGCGGGACCGGCGCCGTCTCCTGTCTCGTCTCGGGCGACTCGAGCCAGCTGCGATAGATCGAGTCGAAGTCCGGCAGGCCGGTGACGAAGCGGCTGAGCCGGCGCGCGTCGTCCGTCTGCGACGGATGACGCGATCTCCAGTAGAGGTCGAGATGCAGGTTCGTCATAGCAGGCTCCCCTCAGTTCGGATCGTAGACGACAGTCACGACCAACCGTTCGGGCAACTGCAGACTGTCTCTAATCTTGCTCAGTCCGCGATAGCCCTTTTCGGTTTGCGCATGCCAAACGACCAAGCGGCCCGCAGCGAGCGCCGCATCCGCCTGGTCCAGCATTTGAATTCTCGGGTTGTTTTCCGGCTTGATCCACCCGTGCACATCGTCGTTCCCATCGAACATGAAGTCGATGTCCGCCTTGGCTTCGAGCAGGAGACCTGTGGGCGGATCGCAGCCGTCGAAGAACAGGCCGCCGAACCAGATCGCCAACGGGTAAACCAATCCGCTGACGTATTGCTGATAGGCGATCGAATTGGTCGATGTCGTCGTCTGCGGCTCTTTCGTCGGCTCGGGGCAGAGCCTGGGTTCACGATTGTCGGCGACCGGCGCCGCAACCGGTTCGCCGTCCTTGCGGCTTAGATCCGCGACCGCGCGGTCGAGGGCGTCGACCGTCGCGACCAGCGTCTGTCGCTGATCGGGCCCGCTGACGACCCTGGCGACGGCACGGCCGTCGCGGTCAAAGACAAGGCCGTTTGGTGCGGCGCCGCCGACGGCCAGGGTTCGCCATTGTCCGTCAATGAGAACCTTGAGGGTTACCGCGGTTTCGCTTTCGTCGTGCGCCCAGCGATAGGCGATGTCGGGACGGCCTGGGATGCGGCCCTCCTCGACGAGCCGGTTGTCGCTCGGCACGAAGATCGCGTCGAACAGGATCGTCGCGGCGGAGAAGCGCGCCGCCAGCATCGCCAGCCCGCGCAGCGCGGTCGCCGACAAGTCTTCGGCGAGCAACGTATCGACGCCGGCCGCCGGCGCAGAGGCGACGAAGGCCAGCGCCGCGCCGCCGCGCGACGGGTCGACTGGCGCAGGGTTGGCGTCTGGTTTCGGCGCGTCTGCGCCCGGCGCGCCCTGCGTGGACGCGAACCAGCCGGGATTCGGCGGCGCGCCGGTTCTCGGGTGCTTGTCGTCCCAGTCGGCGTCCGCCTTCAGGAGGCCGCAGGCCAGAAGCCCATCGACGAGACGGCGCTTTTCCAAGCCGTCGGCGTGGACGCCCGCGGGCGTGGGAGGATCAGGAAGTCGCAACAGCAAGGCCCCGATCTGGGCGCGGGCGAGTTCTCCGTTCGTCAACGCGGCAGCGACCGCGTCCAACCTCCCGCCTTTGCGCTCGCAGTCGAGCGGGAGGCCATAGAGCTTGGAGAGTTCGCGGTTGAGCGCGCCTCCATCGCGCCGCGTCCAGGCGCCTTTCGAGTCGCGCGCGAGGAGGGCGACGCTCCCCACCCGCAATCCGTCCACGTCGCATTCAATCGCGCCGGGGCGCAGCCGGAAATGGCGCGCGAACGACAGACCGCCCATCTTGTGCTCCGCCGAAGTTCTGAAATTCAGTAGAACATAAGGCGAACAAGACGGCAAGCTTTATGTCACGCCCCTCCCGCGGCGCCTCATCGCAGCGGCAGCGGCGCTACCGGCGTAGGCCCGATCCTTGGACCCGTTGAATGGAGTTCTGGACTACGGCAAATGCTGCGGATCACGAAATTACATCAGTTAAAGTATGTAGAATATAGATCGCAGTCGCCCGCGCACGGCGGCGCGCGGCGGAAATATTCCTCGCAAGCGGTTGAAAAGAGGCCGTCACGCCGGGAAATGGCGCCTCCTGCGGCGGCGTCCGATTTCGAGCGCGCCGTCTACGATTCGCCGCCGCCGAGCAGCCCGCCGAGCAGGCCGCCGGCTGCGCCCAGCGCCGCGCCGGCGGCGACGCCGCCCGCGGTTGAACTGGCGCCGGTATCGCCGCCCTGACGCGGCAGGTAGCGGCCGATCTCCTCGGCGAGATTGAGGATCGGCATGCTCTGCAGCCAGATATGGCCGGGGCCGGTCAGCGTGGCGAGGAACAGGCCTTCGCCGCCGAACAGGATGTTCTTGAATCCCTTGACCATCTGAATGTCGAAACCGACGCCGGGCTCGAACACGCCGACATGGCCGGCGTGGACCAGCAGCCGTTCGCCCGGCGCGAGATCGCGCTCGACGAGTTCGCCCGACAGGTCGAGCCAGACGACGCCGGGGCCTGTCACCTTCTGCAGGATGAAGCCTTCGCCGCCGAAGAAGCCGGCGCCCATGCGCTTCTGCCAGGCGAGTTCCAGCGTCACCGATTTCTGCGCGACGAGGAACGTCTCCTTGCGGCAGATCAGCGATTGGCCGGGCTGCAGCAGCGCCGGGACGATCGTTCCGGGGAAGCGCGGCGCGAAGGCGACATGGCCGGCGCCGCTGGCGGTGAAGTCGGTGACGAAGAACGAGCCGCCGCCGAACGAGCGCTTCAACCCGGCCAGGAAGCCGCCGCCGGTGTGGGTGTCCATCGTCACCTGGTCGTTCATCCACGCCATGGTGTTGGTCTGGCTGTAGACGGTCTCGCCGGGCGAAAGGTCGATCGCCACCGTCTGCATCACGGTTCCGGAAATCTGGTATTGCATCGGTCGTCCTCAAATCGTCGGGGCGGCGTTCAGCGGTTGGCGGCGGCGGAAATGTCGAGCTTGCCGAGGATTTCGCTCGGGTCGCTGACGGCGATGAAGTCGCTCGCTTTCAGCGCGCCGCTCTTGACCTTGGCGCCGATCGTCAGGGTCTTCGGGTCGGCGACGAACTTCTGCGCTTCGGCGGCGAGCGCGAGCCCGGCAGGGCTGCCCCCTAACATCACCGGCGCCGCCTGTCCGACCGCCGCCGACCATTGGGCGCGCAACTTGTCGGGCGCGAGGCCCTGCTGCTTGGCGTAATAGGCGAGCGCCTTCTCGAATATGCCGCCGTTGACGAGCTTGATCTCGATCGACGCGACGCCGGCGTCGAACAGGGCTTGCATACGGCCGGCGCTGTCGGTTCCGAAAAGCTGCGGCGAGACATCGGTGAGTTCGGCCTTGAGCCCGACCGAGCCCATCTGGACGCCGTCGATGGTGAAGTTCTCCAGCGCGAAGGTCTTGGCGTCGGCCTGGTATTTGGCGCCGATCGTCATCGCCAGCTCGAGCTTGGAATAGCCGAGACTGGCGAGGCTCTTGCCCGCTTCCGAACCCGGCGAGGGCTCGATGACGACGCCGGCGACCTTGGCGTCAGCCTGCTTGATCGAGCCGCCGGAATATTCGTTGCGCACCTCGATCGAGGCGACGGCGATGTGGATCGTCTGGCCGGGTTTGTCCTCGGGGTCCGGCGCGACGATGTCGAGCCCGTTGAGGGTCATGCCGGCGAGGCGGCTCGGCGACAGCGCGGCGCTGGCGGGATCGTCGTCGGCCAGCAGTTGCGCGACGTCGAGGCCGTCGAGATGCAGCGCGCCGGACCTGACCGAGACCGCGCCGCCGTTGTCGGTTCCCGTCGCCTCGAGCGAGGCGAGATCGAGCGCCTCGATCCGGCCGGCGTCGACGCGACTGGCGGTCAGGCCGGTCAGGTGGATCTTCGAGCCGTCCTTGCCGAGGATGTCGATCGCGGGAATGGCGATCTTGTCGGCTTTGAGCTTCTGCGCCAGCGCGCGATCGTCGTCCGTCGGCGTGTCGGGCGTCAGCAGTTCGACGACCTCGTCCTTGGTGAGATTGGTGTTGGTGAACTCGACGTGAGCGATGGCGAAAGAATCGCCGTCGAGGGATTTGAACGCGAGATTGTCGATCGTGACGTCGTCCGCGGCCGCCGGCGCGGCGCCGGCGCAGAGCGCGGCGAATAGCGCGACGCCCGCGGATAAGGCGGCGAAGCGCCCGGCGCGGCCGCCCGCCGGACCATTATGCACCAGCGCCATGTTAATCCCCCCTCGACCTGATGTCGCGCCCAACGCAACGAAAGGCGAGGCGAGGATCGCCCAGGCCGCGACATTTGGCAACGCGCCGCGCCGGCCCGCGCCGGCGTGAAAAAGGGCGGTCGCGGGCGCTTGAAAAGAAGTGTAGCATAGGCTACATTCGATCTGTCCAGACGGAGACGGGCCGATGAACAAGGCGATTTCGACCCCCAATTTGAGCGATCGAACCGAGTTGGCGATCCGCGAAGTCGTCGGCGGGCGCCGAGGCGGCCTGGGGGCGGCGCTGCTGTTCGCCGGCCCCGCGGTGATCGCCTCGATCGCCTACATGGACCCTGGCAACTTCGCCACCAACATCCAGGCGGGCGCGAGTTACGGCTATACGCTGCTGTGGGTCGCGCTGTTGGCGAACCTGATCGCCATGCTGTTCCAGGGGCTGTCGGCCAAGCTCGGCATCGTCACCGGCCGCAACCTCGCGGAAATGTCTCGCGACCAGTTCCCGCAGCCGGTCGTCATCGCGATGTGGATCGTCAGCGAAATCGCCGCCATGGCGACCGATCTCGCCGAATTCCTCGGCGGCGCGATCGGCCTTTCGCTTCTGTTCAACATCCCATTGCTCGCCGGCATGATCGTGACGGGGATCGTGACTTACGGCGTCCTGTTGTTCGAACGGGGCGGTTTCCGCCCGGTCGAACTGGTCATCGGCGGCTTGGTGGCGGCCATCAGCCTTTGCTATTTCATCGAGATGTTCATCGCCCCGGTCGACTGGGGTTCGGCGGCGCTGCATTCGGTGCTGCCGCAAATTCCCGATGCCGCGGCGCTGACGATCTCGGTCGGCATCATCGGCGCGACCGTGATGCCACATGCGATCTACCTCCATTCGGGCCTCACCCAGAACCGCGCTCCGGCCCGCGACGACGACGAACGGCGCACGCTGCTGCGCTTCTCCAACGTCGAAGTCGTGCTCGCGCTCGCGGTCGCGGGACTGGTCAACATGGCGATGATCATGATGGCGTCCGCGGCCTTTCATCAGGGCCACAGCGACGTCGCCGAGATCGAGACCGCCTACCATACTTTGACGCCGTTGCTCGGCGGCGCCGCGGCGGCGGTGTTCCTCGTCTCGCTGCTCGCCTCCGGCGTGTCGAGCTCGGCGGTCGGCACGATGGCGGGCCAGCTCGTCATGCAGGGCTTCGTCGGCTTCCGCATTCCGCTGCTGGTTCGCCGCCTGGTGACGATGGTCCCGGCTTTCGTCGTGGTGGCGCTCGGCGTCAACGCGACCAACGCGCTCGTCGTCAGCCAGGTGGTGCTGAGCATCGTGCTGCCCGTGCCGATGATCTCGCTGGTGATGTTCACCCGTCGCCGCGACATCATGGGCGCTTTCGCCAACAGCCGGCTGACCGATGGGCTCGCCATCCTCGGGACCGCGGTCATCCTGGCGCTGAACGTCGTGCTGCTGCTGCAGACGTTCGGCGTCGCGATCCCGGGTCTGTCGTCGACCTGACGCCTCGCCCCGGCGGCGCCGATCAGGGCGCGGGAACGCACGGCCCGACCGCGGCCTCGGTGGCGGCGATCGCGGTCATGTTGACGATGCCGCGCGCGGTCACCGACGGGGTGAGCACGTGCGCGGGCTTGGCCGGTCCGATGAGGATCGGCCCGATCGGCAGCGCGTCGGCGATCACGCGGGTCAATTGTAGCGCGGTGGCGCCGGCGTCGAGGTTGGGGAAGATCAGCACGTTCGCTTCGCCGCTGAGCTTGCAGTCGACGGTCACCCGCGCCCGCGCCACCAGCGACAGCGCGGTGTCGGCCTGCATTTCGCCGTCGATCTCGAAATCCGGGTCGCGCGCCCTGACGAGCTTCAGCGCCTCGCGCATCTTGCGCGCCGAAGGGGTGTCGGCGGCGCCGAAATCGGAATGCGAGACCAGCGCGATCTTCGGCGTCACGCCAAAGCGGCGCACGTGATCGGCGCAGGCGAAGGCGAGGTCGGCGATTTCGGGCGCGGTCGGATCGTAGCGCACATGGGTGTCGGCGAGGAAATAGATTCCCGTCGGCGCGATCACCAGCGACAGCGCGGCGAAGTCGGTCGCGCCCGGCGCCAGGCCGACGATGTCCTTGATGTGCTTGAGGCGTTGCGAGAATCGGCCTTCGAGGCCGCAGATCAGCGCGTCGGCCTCGCCGCGATGCAGCGCCAGCGCGCCGATCACGGTGGTGCTGGTGCGCACCAGCGTGCGCGCCGCGTCGGGCGTGACGCCCTTACGGCCGGCGACCTGGAGATAGGCCGCGACGTAATCGCGATAGCGGGGATCGCTTTCAGGATCGATATTTTCGAAGTCCTTGCCCAGCGTCATGTGCAAACCGTAGCGGCGGATGCGATCGCGGATCACTTCGGGGCGGCCGATGAGGATCGGCTCGGCGAGCCGCTCCTCCAGCACCACCTGGGTCGCGCGCAGCACCCGCTCGTCCTCGCCCTCGGCGTAGATCACCCGCTTGCAGGCGGCGCGCGCCTTGGCGAACAACGGCTTCATCATCAGGCCGGAGCGGAAGACGAAGCGCGACAGACGGTCGGCATAGGCGTCGAAATCGACGATCGGCCGCCGCGCGACGCCACTCTCCATCGCCGCGCGCGCCACCGCCGGCGCGATGCGCATGATCAGGCGCGGGTCGAAGGGGCTCGGGATCAGCGACGCGCGGCCGAACGGCGCGGCCTCGCCGCCATAGGCGCGCGCGACGACATCCGACGGCGCCTCGCGCGCCAGGGCGGCGATCGCCTTGACCGCCGCGTGCTTCATCGCCTCGTTGATCTCGGTCGCGCCGACGTCGAGCGCGCCGCGAAAGATGTAGGGGAAGCAGAGGACGTTGTTGACCTGATTGGCGTAGTCGGAGCGCCCGGTGCAGATCATCGCGTCGGGCCGCGCCTCGGTGGCGAGCTCGGGCATGATTTCCGGCGAAGGGTTGGCGAGCGCCATGATCAGCGGGTCGCGCGCCATCCGCTTGACGTGTTCGGGCTTCAGCACCCCGCCGGCCGACAGGCCGAGGAAGACGTCGGCATCGTCGATCACGTCGGCGAGCGTGCGCGCTTTCGTGTCTTGGGCGTAGAGCGCCTTCCAGCGATCCATCAGCTTTTCGCGCCCGTTGTAGACGACGCCTTCGATGTCGCAGACGAAGATGTTGCCGCGCCTGGCGCCGAGGGAAACGAGCAGATTGAGCGAGGCGAGCGCCGCCGCGCCGGCGCCCGAGCAGACGATCTTGACCTTGTCGAGCCGCTTGCCGGCGAGCTCGAGCGCGTTGGTCACCGCGGCCGAGACGATGATCGCGGTGCCGTGCTGGTCGTCGTGGAAAACCGGAATGCCCATGCGGGCCTTCGCCCTCTCCTCGACCTCGAAGCACTCGGGGCCCTTGATGTCCTCGAGATTGATGCCGCCGAAGGTCGGCTCCAGCGCGACGATGATGTCGACCAGCTTGTCGACATTGGTTTCGTTGACTTCGATGTCGAACACGTCGACGCCGGCGAACTTCTTGAACAGGACCGCCTTGCCTTCCATCACCGGCTTGCCGGCAAGCGGGCCGATGGCGCCGAGGCCGAGCACCGCGGTGCCGTTGGTCAGCACGGCGACCAGATTCTGCCGCGTCGTCAGGTTGGCGGCTTCTTCCGGGTCGGCGACGATCGCCTGGCAGGCGAAGGCGACGCCCGGCGAATAGGCGAGCGCGAGGTCGCGCTGGTTGCCGAGCGGCTTGGTCGCCGCAATCTCGAGCTTACCGGGCCGCGGCAGGCGGTGGTAATGCAACGCGTCGGACTGGAGGACGGTTGGGTCTTCGCCGGACATGATCGTTTCCTCCACCCCCCGCGTGGGCGCCGACTTTTGCCGCAAGCGCGCCGGGACGCAAGTGAAACGATGCCCACCTTTCGTCGCCCCGGCGGGATTTCCTCGGGCGCAAGGCGAGACAAGTCGGCGACGAGCCGGTAAGGTCGCGTCATAAAAGCAAGACTTTCGGGGGGAGCGTGCATGAGGCGGGTATTCCTGGTCGGCGGAGCCGGGTTCATCGGCCGCCGCGTCGTCGCGGCGTTGGCCGAGGCGGGGGAAGAGGCGACGGCGCCGAGCCGCGACGAATTCGACATCGCCCAGGGCGCGCCGGAGGCGCTGGCGGAAAAGCTCGCCGGCGTCGAAGTCGTCGTCAATTGCGCTGGGCTCGGCCGCGACGGTCGCGTCGACAATCTGCGCGCGGCCCATGTCGACGGCCCGACCCGGCTCGCGGCGGCGTGCAGGATCGCCGGAGTGCGCCGTCTCGTCCACGTCTCGGCTCTGGGCGCCGCGCCCGAAGATCCGTCGCGCTTCCTCGCCAGCAAGGGCGAAGGCGAAACGGCGTTGCGCGCGGTCGAAGGTCTCGAAGTTTGCGTCATGCGGCCGTCGCTGGCGCTGGGCGCCGGCGGCGCGGTCGGCGATTTCTTCGCCGCGCTCGCCGCGCTGCCATTGCCGCCGCGGCTCGGACCGGGAAGCTGGCGCGTGCAGCCGCTGCACGTCGACGAACTGGCGCTGCTGATCGCCAAGTTGGCGCTCGCGCCGCAGGTCCCGGCGAGCGTCGATGCGGTCGGCCCGGAAGCGATGACGACCGACGCGCTCGAAGGCGGCTTGCGCGATTGGCTCGGCTTCAAGCCAGCGCGCTTCCTGCCGCTGCCGCGCTTCGCGCTGGCGGCGCTGGCGTGGGCGAACGAGATCGTCGAGGTCGGGCCCGGCGACCGCGAGCTGGTCGCGGCGCTCGAGCGCGGCAACGTCGGCGATCCCGCCGGCGCCGCCGCCGCGCTCGGCCGGCCGCTGCGCTCGCTGTGGCTGAGCTTCAAGCGCGCGCCGGCGACGACTGGCGATCTGTGGCGCGCGCGGCTCTATTTCGTTCAGCCGTTGCTGCGCCTGTCGATCGCGCTGCTGTGGATCGGCACGGCGATCGT
>NZ_JBEKVH010000135.1:0-10936 GCF_049514155.1 Roseiarcus sp.
CTCTAGCAGGGTGTTGAAAAAGTCCCAGAGGCCAATCGAAAACCGTGAACGAACCGGAATCAAAACCGGACCCTTCACGAATCAAAGTGCGGCGAAAATCAGTTTTTCAACAGCCTGCTAGAGCGAATTGGAATTGATCGGAATCGCCCGTTGCGTCATGGCCGTCCCCGGATTAAGTCCGGGGACGGCCATGACGGCGGAGAGGGGTTCAACCCAAAAACAGCATGCTCTAGCGGTCAAAACTTGACGCTTGAGTCCTTGACCAAAACAGTGGCTTGCAGGCCGAGATCGAAGGGGAGAGATCGACCCCTTCCGGACCTTCCCTTAGCGGGCGGCAATCGAACGAATGACCCTCGCCGGGTTTCCGCCGACAAGCCTATTCGGGGGAACGTTCTTGGTGACGACGGAACCCGCCGCAACAACCGAGTTTTCGCCTACCGTCACGCCGCCGATGATCGTTGCGCCGGCTGCGATCCAAACGTTTCTTTCAATCACGATCGGCTTTGCGATTACGCAGCCGCGCCGCCGAGACGGTTCGACGGGATGGCCAGACGTGATGATGCTCACGTTCGGCCCGATCATCACATCGTCGGCGATGTCGAGACCGCCAAGATCGTAAAAGGTGCAGTTCTGATTTACAAAAACATTGCGCCCGACACGGATATCGGCCCCGCCGGTTGCGTAGAACGGCGGGATCAAGAGAAAGCTGTCGTCCACCTTCTTGCCGATGAGATCGCTGAACAGGGCGCGGATTTCGTCCGCATCGTCGAGCGTCAAACGGTTGAGATTGGCGGTGATCGCCATCGCTCGTTTGACGCTCGCCAACATGGCCGCTGATTCCGGCGTTCTGCTCGGAATTATCTTGGTGCGATCGTCATTCGCCATTCGGTATCTTCCTCCGAGCGCGCTCGAACGAACTTCGGCGCGCGATGGCCGCGCCGAGATTCCCTGAGCGTAGCCGCAAAGGGTTCAGGTCGGACTCCGCCTTCCGCCGGTTCCAGTCGTCTGGGCATGGTCGCGGAAGCTCCGACTCGCTCGGCGCCTTGGCCGCGCTTCAGCGGCGCCGCCGCGACTCGGCGCGAACGACGGCGGCCACCGGATTGTGCGGCCGCGACGCTTGGGCGCGACGGCGGCGGCCGCGCGGCTCGTCATCGGATTCGTCGAACTGCATCACGGCCGCAGCGGCGACGACGCCGCCGAAGGTGAAGGCGAAGGCCGCACACAGCATCGCCGCGCCGACGAACGCGACGTCGGAGCGCCACAGCAGCGAGCGAATGCCGAAGATGTCGAAGACGAGCAGCAGCGCGGCGCAAAAGACGCCGATCCCCATGCCAAACGCCCAGTTGAGGATCATCGCCTGCGCCAGGCGATGGCGCTCGCCCCAGCGCCGCCATGCATCAATCAATTGATGCGCTCTGTTCTGCATCGCCGCCTTTCCGGCAGTCTCCAGCCCGCCGTTGACAAGCCTAATGTAGGCAGATTCGCGTTTTCGTCCAGCCGGACCGGCGTCTTAGCGCCTCGGCGGCGCGCCTTTGCCCGCCTCAGCGGGCCGCGTCGCAATCCAGATGACGTGCCGCGCGCCGCCGCGGGCGCCGCGGGCGCGCGTGACGACTTCCTCCGTCGCAAAGCCGGCGTCGCGCAACCGCTGGGTGAATTTTCGGTCGGGCCCCGACGACCAGACCGCGAACACGCCGCCCGGCCGCAGCGCGGCGCGGGCGGCGGCGAGGCCGCGCGCGTCGTAGAGCCGGTCGTTGGCCAGGCGGGTGAAGCCCTCGGGACCGTTGTCGACGTCGAGCAGGATCGCGTCGTAGGCCGCGCCGGCCGCGCCGATGAGCTTGGCGACGTCGGTCAGTTCGAGACGCACGCGCGGGTCTTGCAGCGAGCCGGCGAAAATCTCCGCCATTTCATTCTCGGCCCATTGCGCGACTGCGGGGATGAGTTCGGCGACCTCGATCCGCGCGTCGGCGCCCAGCGCTGCGAGCGCGGCCCGGAGTGTGAAGCCCATGCCCAGGCCGCCGATGAGGACGCGTGGGCGGGCGCGATCGCGAATTCTCGCGCAAGCGAGTTCGGCGAGCGCTTCCTCCGAACCGCTGAGGCGGCTGTTCATCAGTTCCTTGACGCCCAGGCGGATCGAGAACTCGGCGTCGCGCCGCATCAATCGAACTTCGCCGCCGCCGGGGACCGGCGCCTTGGCGAGTTGAACCCACGGAATCATCGATCGCCCTCGCGCGGCTTGAGCGCGTCGGCGAGCCGCGCCGTCGCCGAGCCGGGCCGCAGCGGCTTCGGCTGGCTTTCGTGGGGCGCCCAGCCGGTGAGCCAGACGGTCTCGAAGGTCGCGCGCAGCCGTCCGTCGGGGTCGGCGAAGCGCTTTGCGTAGACCTCCGCCGCGCGCGCCAGCACCGCGCGCCTGAGCGGCTTGCGGCTGCGCTCGGTGAGAGCGTTGGCGGCCCCAAAGGCGCGCAGGTCGTGCATCAGGGCGAACAGGTCGGCGTAACGGGCGACGAGGGAATCGACGTCGACGACCGGCAGCGCGAAGCCGGCCCGCTGCAGCAGCCCGCCGAGCGCGCGCGCGTCGGCGAACGGCGCGACCCGCGGCGAGACGCCGCCCGAAATCTCGCTTTCGGCGATCGTCAGGCTTTGGCGCAATTCGGTCAACGTGTCGCCGCCGGCGAGCGCCGCGACGAACAATCCGTCGGGACGCAAGGCGCGGCGGATTTGGATCATCGCGCCGGGGAGGTCGTTGACCTGGTGCAACGCCAGCAGCGAGACGACGAGATCGGCGCTCTCGGCCGCCAGCGGCAGGCGCTCGAGATCGCCGACCGCAACGGAGAAGCCGCCCGATCCGGCGCTGACGGCGGTGGGCGCAAGGCGAAGCGTCGAGCCGCCGCCTGAGCGGGCGGCGAGCGCCGCTGCGGCGTGCGGGCCGGGCGCGCCGGCGTCGACGGCGACTGCGAACGCGCGCTTGACCAGGACAAGACGCTCCGCAAGCTCGTCGGCGGCGCGACGGAGCAGGAAATCGGCGCCGGGACGGTCGCCGCCGCCGCGCCAGGCGCGGTCGAGCCTCGCGGCCAGCAGGGCGCGGTCGAAGATTTGCGGCGGCGCGGCGGACATCGCGGCTTTATCGCGCGTCGCGCCGGCGGGCGCAAAGGCGCCTGGTTCGCTTCGACGGGCGGCAGGGTTTCCGTTTCCATGACGGTCAATTCCTGCTTTACTCGCGCCATGAGCCTGTCGGAAGTCAGGGCCGAGGCTTCGCCGCGCGCGCGGATTCGCGAGCTCTTCGCTTCGCTCAGTCGCGCCGCGCTCGACGCGCTCTACCCGCCGGTCTGCCTCGCTTGCCGCTCCGCAACCGGCGCCCATGGCGGGCTATGTCCCGCCTGCTGGCGGGCGATGCGTTTCATCGAGCGTCCGTTCTGCGATCGGCTCGGCACGCCGTTCGAGCAGGACCTCGGCGAGGGGCTGTTGTCGCCGCAGGCGATCGCCGATCCGCCGGTCTTCCGTCGCGCGCGCGCCGTCGCGCGGTTCGAGGACGGTCCGGCGCGCCGCCTCGTCCATCGGCTGAAATATTCTGATCGCGCCGACCTCGCCAAACCGCTCGGCGCCTGGATGGCGCGGGCGGGGGCCGACGTGCTCGTCGATTCCGAGGCGATCGTGCCGGTGCCGTTGCATCCGCTGCGCCTGTGGAAGCGGCGATTCAACCAGGCCGCGGCGCTCGCCCAGGCGATCGCGGCCGAGAGCGGCAAGCCGTTTGAGCCGCGCTGGCTGCTGCGGGTGAAACCGACCCGCAGCCAGGTCGGCCTCAGCCGCGAGCAGCGGGCGGCCAACATGCAGGGGGCGTTTCGCGTCGCCGCTGGCGCGCCGGTTCGGGGCCTGAGGATCGTCCTGGTCGACGACGTCCTCACTTCCGGCGCGACCGCCAACGCTGCGGCGCGGGCGCTGTTGCGCGCCGGGGCCGCCGACGTCGATCTGGTCGTATTCGCCCGGGTTGTGACGGGGACGTGACGCCCCATATATTGCGGTCGAGGCGGGCGCCCCGCCGGGAAAGGGTCAAGATCTTGCCGCCGATCGTCATGTACACCAAGTCGACCTGCTCCTATTGCCGCGCCGCCAAGGACCTGTTGCGGCGCAAGGGAGCGACATACGAGGAAATCAGCGTCGAGGGCGATCGCGCCGCCCAGGCGGCGATGGCGCTCAAGGCGGGCGGGCGGTCGACGGTGCCGCAGATTTTCATCGGCGCGACGCATGTCGGTGGTTGCGACGACCTCTACGATCTGGAACGCGTTGGAGAACTCGACGCGCTGCTGGCGGGATGACCCGATGATCAAATACGCCCTCGCCTGCGACAAAGGGCACGAGTTCGAGAGCTGGTTCCCAAGCGCCGCCGCCTACGACGAGCAGGCGCGGCGCGGCCTTGTCGTCTGTCCCGAATGCAGCTCGAACCGGGTCGCCAAGGCGATCATGGCGCCGGCGGTGGTGGGCGCGGCGCGCGCCAGCCTGCCGTCCGCCGAAGCGCCGACCGAAGTCGCGCTGCTCGACCGACGCCAGCGCGCGTTGCGCGATGCGGTCCGCGCGCTGCGCCGCGAGATCGAAGCCAACACCGACGACGTCGGGACCAAGTTCGCCGAACTGGCGCGCTCGATGCACGCGGGCCAAACGCCCGAGCGGGCGATCCGCGGCCAGGCGACCGGAGCCGAGGTCGAGGTGTTGCTGGAAGAGGGCATAGGCGTGCTGCCGATGCCCGCCGCGCCGGACAAGCTCAATTGAGGTCACGCTCGACGGACTTGGACGGCCGTCACTCGGAAGCGAGGCTGAACTCCGACGCCTCGATCACCGCCGTGCCCATCATCGTGCGGGCCGAGACGCGGAACGGCAACAACACATGCGCGCTGGCCACCGGCGCCAGCCACACTTCGAGGTCCTTGTTGTCGGCCATGAACTTCGTCGACGGGCGGTCGCGGCGATGGCCGGCGATCGGCACGTAGCGAATCGCGCAGACGGCGACGGGACCCTGGTAGCCCTTGGCGGAGACCTCACGCTGGCCGACGTAAGTCAGATCGACGTCGAAACGCGTGTAGCCGTCGAATACCGGGATCTTGCGATCGCACGAGGCCGGGCCGACGAGCGGACCCTTGGCGGGGACCGGCACGACGACCGCGCCGATCGGGTCGACGACGCCCTGCTTGTCGCGCTCGGTCAGCGGCACGCGGTCGGGCTTTTCGTCGAATGGCGGCGCGATGTCGACGCCTGTCACCGCGTTGGCGGACAGCGACATGCGGATCGTGCGAGTCATGATCGCATTGGAGGCGATCGTCGCGAAGGTGGCGGGCACGACCCGACTTTCGATGATTGCGCCCTGACCGCTCGAGGCGCCGCGCGCGCGCGAGAACAGGTAGGCGAGGCCGGTGATCTTCGCGTGGGCGTCGATCGCGTAGCTGAACTGCGTCAGGTTGGCGTCGAGATTTGCGATGCCGATCGGCAGGCCGACCAGCGACACGCTGTAGGTCACGTGCAACATCTCGGCGCGAGCGCCGGCGAGCATGCACGACCACACAATCGCGCCGACGGCAACGCGGCGCCAAGCGCAAAAAAACCACCACGGCGCCGACATGCGACCTCCCGTTTCGGGCACGCGATTCCCGTTAGCATGGATGCCGAGAAATTCCGACATGAAAATGGCGAAGCGGGCTTTTTCGCGACGCCCCGGGGCCGAGCGAGGATTCTTTTGCCCTCCGCGCGACAGGGTCTTGCGGCGCGGGCGCGGCTGGTCGTAACCTCATCGCCATGGTCGAGGCGGTCATATCCATTCGCGGCGCGCGTTTCGGCGACGAGACCGGGATCGCGCGCGTTCACGACGAGGCGTGGCGCGAAGCCTATCGCGGCGTCATCCCCGGCCGCGAACTGGAGCGGATGATCGTTCGTCGCGGTCCAGCTTGGTGGCGCCGCGCCATTGCCGGCGGCACGCGGCTGATCGTCCTCGACTTCGCCGACGCCATCGCCGGCTACGCCAGCTATGGCCGCAACCGCATGCCGTCGCTGAGCTACAGCGGTGAAATCTTCGAACTCTATGTCGCCCCCGAATACCAGGGCGGCGGCCTCGGCCGGCGAATGTTCGAGGCGGCGCAGCGCGATCTCGCCGCGCACGGTTATCCGACTTTTGTCGTGTGGGCGCTGGCGGGAAACGACCGCGCGGTCGGCTTCTATCGCCGCCTCGGCGGGCGTATTGTGCGGCGGGCGCCCGAACAGTTCGGCGCCGAAACCTGCGAGCGCGTCGCCTTCGGATTCGATTGACCCGTGGGTCGCGGCGGCGGCGCACGAACCGGCCGGGCCGCGCTTTCCCGCTCTCGATCTCGGAGCTTACCCCGTGAATCTGCAAGCGGTGTCGATCGGCGAAAACGCGCCGACGGAAGTCAATGTCGTCATCGAAGTGCCGATCGGCGGCGAGCCGATCAAGTACGAAATGGACAAGGCGAGCGGCGCGCTGAAGGTCGACCGCTTCCTCTACACGTCGATGCGCTATCCCGGAAATTACGGCTTCATCCCGCACACGCTGTCGGACGACGGCGACCCGTGCGACGTCATCGTCGCCAACACCCGCGCGATCATTCCCGGCGCGATCATGAGCTGCCGGATCGTCGGCGTGCTGCTGATGGAGGACGAAGCCGGCGGCGACGAGAAGCTCCTGGCGGTGCCCTCCGCCAAGCTGACTCAGCGCTACGCGCGGGTGAAATCTTTCACCGACCTGCCGGAGATCACGCTCGAGCAGATCGAGCATTTCTTCGCCCACTACAAGGATCTCGAGCCGGGCAAATGGGTCAAGATCGTCCGCTGGGGCGACGCCGAGGAAGCACACCGCCTCGTCAACGAGGGCATCGCCCGCGCCTTGGCCAAGGGCAAGGCGTGAGGAGGGCGCATCGATGAAACGCGCGCTCCTGGACTCGCGGATCGGGGCGATGCTCGCCGCCCCGGCGCCGATCGCGGAGGATCGGCCGAAGCGTTACGTGGCGATCCGCGACCATTCGCGTTTCGTCGCCCTCGCCGGATAGAACGCCCGCGTCGCGGTCGGCGCGATCAACCGCGCGCCAGCCGCTCCATCGCGTCGAGGAAGTCGGCGACGAAGCGCGGCGCCTCGACTTCGATCGCGACATGGGCGTTGGGCGGCCGGCCCCAGACCCCGCGCCAGTCGGCCACGGTCATGCCGCTGGTCAGGGCGCCGGTCGTCTCGACGTCGACAGCGACGCGCTGGGTGACGATCGGCGACGGATCGATCGCCGCGGCGACCGCGAGCGGGTCGTGCATGGTGAACACGCGCGCGCCGGTGAGCCGCTCCATCGTTTCGAAATAGCAGCGCGACGAATCGTCGAGAAAGCGCAGCAGCGCCGGCGCGTGCGGCAGGCCTGAGCAGCGTCGCGCGAGATTTTCGAGATCGGCGGGACGCAGTTGCGCCTGTCGCGTCACGTCGAGTCCGACGGCGACGAGCGGCGCCGCTCCGTCGGCGGCGAAGGCGCGGAACACGATGCGCGCCGCTTCCGGGTCGTGCCAGATGTTGAACTCCGCCGCCGGCGTGACGTTGCCGCCCTCGCGATAGGCGCCGCCCATCAGCACCAGTCGCCCCAGCAGGCGCGGCAGGGCCGGTTCGCGCAGCAGCGCCGCCGCGATGTTGGTCAGCGGCCCGGTCGCGACCAGCGTCAGCGCGCCGGGCTCGGCGCTCGCCGCGGCGAGGATCGCGTCGATCGCGTGCATTGGCGACGGTTTCGCTGCCGGCTCGGGCAGTTCGGCGTAGCCGAGGCCGCTCGGCCCGTGGAACAGCCTTGCGTCATTTTGCGCCCGCAGCATCGGCGCCGCGCAGCCCGGCCAGACCGGCACCTCGGCGCGCCGGGCGAGCGCCAGCACGGCGCTGGTGTTGCGCGTCGCGCTGGCGAGGTCGACGTTGCCGGCGACGGTCGAGACGCCGATGAGCCGCGCGCGCGGACTGGCGCAGGCGTAAAGGAGCGCGAAAGCGTCGTCGATGCCGGCGTCGACGTCGATGACGAGCGGAGTCGCGCGGGCGAGCATGGCGTCAGCCTCGCGAAGATGCGAAGGCCACAGTTACGGCTGCGGCTGCGGCCGCGTCAATCCGCGAGCGCGATTGGCGGTCGGCGCCCCGCGGGCGCGCTCGTCGCGCGCGCCGCCGGCAGGAATCCGCGCCGCTCCCGGCCGATCCAGCGCGACAGCAATTGCAGCGAGGTTGCGGCGAGGCCGCAGGCGAGGCCGATCCACAAGCCGCGGCCGCGCAGGGGCGTGAAGAAGGCGAGACCGACGCCGACCGGCGCGCCGATCGCCCAATAACCGACGATCGCCATCACCGCCGGCCAGCGCGAGTCGTGGACGCCGCGCAGCATGTTGGCGAGCGCCGCCTGCGCCCCGTCGAAGAGCTGGAACAGCGCCGCAATCTGCAGGAACGACAGCGCCAGCGCGACGATCTCGTCGAGATTGGCGGCGTCGCGCGACAGGAAGGGCGCGATGAGAAGGCGCGGAAAGGCGAGCATCGTCGTCGCCGACAGCGCGACGTAACCCATGGTGACGGCGAACGCAGTCCAGCCGGCGCGCGACACCGCGCGCGCGTCGTGCGCGCCGAAGGCGTGGCCGACGCGCACGCTCGCCGCCTGGCCGAGGCCGAGCGGGACCATGAACGCGACCGAGGCGATCTGCAGCGCGATCGCATGGGCTTCGAGCGACTCGGGACTGATGAGCCCCATCGCCAGGCCGGCGGCGCCGAAGATCGCCACTTCAGCCGCGGTGGTCGCGCCGATCGGCAGGCCGAGCCGCCATAGCGCGGCGAACGCCGGTCCATCGAAGCGCGGCCGGGCGGTGAACAGCCGATAGCGGCGCAGATGCGGGTCGACGAACGACCAGCCGACCAGGATCAGCAGCATCGCAGTCTGCGACAGCGTCGTCGCCAGGCCGGAGCCGGCGATTCCGAGCGCCGGCAGGCCGAGCTTGCCGAAAATGAGGACGTAGTTGGCGCCGGCGTTGAAGACGACGGCGATCAGTCCGGCGGCCAGCGTCGGCCCGACGCGATCGAGCGCCGCGAATGCGCTGCGCGCAGCGAAATAGAGCAGGGCGGGGGCGAGCGCCCACTGCAGCGCGTGCAGATAACGCGCGGCGTCGGCGGCGAGGTCCGGCGGTTCGCCGATCGCGCGCAGAATGGGCTCGGCGTTCCACAACACCAGCCAGGCCGGGGCGGCGAGCAGGAAGGCGCTCGCTAGCGTCTGATGCAGCGCGGCGCGCAGGCCGGCGAAGTCCTTGCGGTCGGCGCCGACCAGGCTGGCGGCAAGCGGGGCGAGCGCGCCGACGACGCCGATGCAGAACAGCAGCAGCGTCGTGTACGCCGCCTGACCGAGAGCGCCGGCGGCGAGCGCATGCGGCGACAGCCAGCCCAGCATCATCACGTCGGTCGTGGTCATCAGGTTGACCGCGACGTTGGCGAGCACGATCGGCCCGCTCAGCGCCAGCGTCGCGCCGATTTCGCGCGCCAGCCAGCGGCGCGGCGCGGTCGTGATTTGAGCGGGGACTGTCATCGCTTTGGCGGCGTGGGTCGCCTTGGTCTCGGCCGCGTTCAGCCCAGGACCATGCGCGCCGCCGCCGCCATGGCGCGGCCGAGGATCGCGTGCTGGTCAGGCTCGTAGTGGATGCCGTCGCGGTCGGAGCAGACGACGAACTCGCCGGCGTCGACGAAACCGACCGCATTGCGCTCGGCGACCGCGCGATAGCGCGCCGCCAGCAGCTTCGACTTCTCGGTTCCGCCGGCGAACATTTCCGCGAACTCGCTGAGACGCCCCAGCGGCGGCGGCGCGACGAGGAGGATCGCCGGCGGCGCGCCGCGCGGCCCGGCCGGCTCGGCGCGCGCCATCTGGATCAGGCGTTCGGCGCCGTTGGCGATGTCGCCCGCCGAAGCGGAAAAGCGCTGTTTCAGGTCGTTGCAGCCGAGCGCAATGATCAGCAGATCGAGCGGCGCGTGGCTGCGCAGGCAGGGCGGCAAATAGTCGGCGCCGCGCCGATCGGGCTCGATCGGGTCGTCGAAGACGGTGGTGCGGCCGTTGAGACCCTCTTCGATCACCCGCCAAGCCGGCCCGAGCTCGAACTGCATGACGCCGGTCCAGCGCGTCTGCGGCGCAAGGCGCGCGCCGGCGCCCGGCTCATAGCCCCAAGTGTTGGAATCGCCGAAGGCGACGACGACGGTCATGACACGCTTAACCCCGGTCTCGCGCCGTCTCTAGGCTCGCCCCGGATCACGGTCAACGGCGGCGATCCGGCGCGCACCGGCCGCCAGTCCCGTTCTGGGATTACCAAAGCGTATACAAGCCGCCCATTTCCCGCCACCGCGCGCAGGCAAACCATGAAGGTCCGCCGTCCCTGGAGCCTGAATTGAAACCTGCCGTCCTTCTGCTCGCCGCCGCCGCGTTCTCCGCCGCCGCCAGCGCGGCCGCCGCGCCGCGGTTGAAGCCGATTATGCGCGATTGGAAGGCGCAGGCGAACCGGGCGGAACGGATGCTGACCGGCGCCGTTCCCTATGACGAAGCCGAATTGCGCCAAATCCTGGCGAGGATGGTCGGCGACGCGCGCGAGGTCGAGGCCGGCGTTTCCGGCGCCAGCGCCCAGGCGCTCGACGTCAAGAACCGCTTCTCGCAGTTCGAAGCCGACGCCGCCGCGACGCTGCAGGCGGCCGCGGCGCGCGACGGCGCGCGCGCGTTTCCAGCGCTTGGCGAGCGACTGCCGCTCCTGCCACGACGCGCTGAGGAACTGAGCCCACCGGCGAGCGCCTCAGACCCAAAAGACCCTATTCTTCGCGAGACTGACCCATGTCCATCGTCCGCTCTCACTTGACCCGCGTCCTCCACCTCGCCGTGCTGCTGACGGTGTTCGAGCAACTGCTGACCAGCCTCGTCATGGAGCGCCCGCT
>NZ_JBEKVH010000136.1:0-11161 GCF_049514155.1 Roseiarcus sp.
TATGAGAACGGCAAGCCGGTCGAGGCGACGCAGATCGTGGTCTCGCATCAGCACGTCGAGGAGAGCCTCACCTCCAAGGACGTCGAGGCGATGGTGCGACCCTTCGTGCTGTCGGCGCTGCCCGAGGGCTGGATCACGCGGAACACCGTCTGGCACGTCAACCCCACCGGCAAGTTCTACATCGGCGGCCCCGACGGCGACTGCGGCCTCACCGGCCGCAAGATCATCGTCGACACTTACGGCGGCGCGGCGCCGCACGGCGGCGGCGCCTTCTCCGGCAAGGATCCGACCAAGGTCGACCGCTCGGCCGCCTACGCTGCGCGCTATCTCGCCAAGAACGTCGTCGCCGCGGGCCTCGCCGACCGCTGCACGCTGCAGCTCTCCTACGCCATCGGCGTCGCCAAGCCGCTGTCAATCTACGCCGATCTGCACGGGACCGGCCACGTCGACGAGAGCAAGCTCGAACAGGCGCTGATGGACTCGATGGACCTGTCGCCGCGCGGCATCCGCGAGCACCTGAAGCTCAACCGGCCGATCTTCGCCCGCACCTCCGCCTTCGGCCATTTCGGTCGCGCGCCCGAGGACGACGAGAGCATTGGCGGAACCGACGCCCGAAGCGCCGACGCGCCGCACCCTCTACGGGCGGAGCAAGGGCAAGCCGCTGCGCCCGCACCAGGCGCAGCTCGTCGCCGACCTCTTGCCGAGGCTCGAAGTCGACGCCGCGCGGCTCGCCGCCGGCGCGCCGCTGTTCGGTTTCGCGCCGCGCGAGCTGTGGCTCGAAATCGGCTTCGGCGGCGGCGAACATCTCGTCGCCCAGGCGCTCGCCCATCCCGACGTCGGCTTCATCGGCTGCGAGCCGTTCCTCAACGGAATCGCCAAGGCGCTGGCGGCGATCGAGCGCGACGGCGTCGGCAACGTGCGGCTGCGGGCGGGCGACGCGCGACCGCTGATCGAAGCGACGCCCGACGCCGCGCTGTCGCGCGTGTTCATCCTCTATCCCGACCCGTGGCCGAAGCGCCGCCACAACCGACGGCGCGTCGTTTCCCGCCAGACCGTCGCCGAGCTCGCGCGCGCCGCGCGGCCGGGCGCGACGGTGCGCTTCGCCACCGACATCGACGATTACGCCGGCTGGACGCTCGCCCGGTTTCTCGATTCGCCTCACTTTCGCTGGCTGGCCGAGGATGCCGAAGGCTGGCGCCGGCCGTGGGGCGACTGGGCCCCGACCCGTTATGAAACCAAGGCGCGGGTCGCCGGCCGGACGCCGGTCTATCTCACATTTGTGCGCCGTTAACCCTGGCGCGGACCTGTGCGGCGAATTGGTCGAATCGTAACGAAGCGTCACTATCCTGCTTGATCGCGCGAAAATGAAGGTCGGCTATGACGAACACCGTTGACCGCCGCACGCTGTTGAAGGGCGCAGCCGCCGCCGCGGCGGTCTCCGCCATCGGCGAATCCGCAACCGCGGCGCCGGACGGACTCACCTTTGGCGAACCGTCGGCTTTTTCGTTCGATCTGCTCAAGGCGCAGGCGCGCGAGAAGGCGCACGGTCCGTATGCGCCGCCGCCCCGTCCCGCGCCCGACATCGTCCAGAAGATCAACTACGAGGAATGGGGCAAGATCCGCTTTCGCCCCGACCACGCGTTGTTCGCCGACGGTCCCGGACGCTTTCCGGTCACCTTCTTCCACCTCGGCCTGTTCTTCCAGAAGGCCGTCGACATGTACGCAGTCGAGAACGGCCAGGCGCGGAAGATCGTCTACGATCAATCCTATTTCGACATGCCCGCCGACTCGGTGGCGCACGGCCTGCCGCAGGGCGCCGGCTTCGCCGGCCTGCGCATCCAGGAGGCGCGCGACGGCGCGCTCGACTGGCGCAAGAACGACTGGGTCGCCTTTCTCGGCGCCGCTTATTTCCGCGCCATCGGCGAACTGCACCAATACGGCCTGTCGGCGCGCGGCGTCGCGCTCGACGTCGCGGTCGCCGACCACCCGGAGGAGTTTCCCGACTTCACCCAATTCTATGTCGATTCGCAGGAGACCGACGACACGCTGATCGTCTACGCGCTGATGGAGGGGCCGTCGATCGTCGGCGCCTACCGCTTCGCGCTCAAGCGCGGCAAGGGCGTGACGATGGACATCGAGTCGACCCTGTTCGTGCGCGCCGCCGTCACGCGCTTCGGCATCGCGCCGCTGACGTCGATGTACTGGTACTCGGAGACGAAGAAGACGACGGCGATCGACTGGCGCCCCGAGGTGCACGATTCCGACGGCCTATCGATGTGGTCGGGCAACGGCGAACGGCTGTGGCGGCCGCTCAACAATCCGCCGCGCATCATGATTTCCGCCTTCACCGACAACAACCCGCGCGGGTTCGGCCTCAGCCAGCGCGACCGCGTGTTCGATCACTACCTCGACGGCGTCTATTACGACCGGCGGCCGACGTTGTGGGTCGAGCCGATGCCGGCCGCCGACGGCTCGGGCTGGGGCAAGGGCTGGATCCAGCTGTGCGAGATTCCGACCGACGACGAGATCCATGACAACGTCGTCGCGATGTGGGTGCCCGACCAGCCGCCGCCCGCCGGCGCCGAGATTGCGCTGAACTATCGCCTGCACTGGCTCGCCGACGAGCCCTATCCGCCCAAACTGGCGCGGTGCGTCGCGACGCGCCTCGGCCGCGGCGGCCAGCCCGGCCTGCCGCGCCCGGCGGGCGTGCGCAAGTTCGTCGTCGAATTCCTCGGCGGCCCGCTCGCGACCCTGCCCTACGGCGTCAAACCGGACATGGTGGTGACCGCCTCGCGCGGCTCGCTGCAGGGCTACCGCCTGATCGAGGCCGTTCCCGACGACGTGCCCGGCCACTGGCGGGCCGAGTTCGACCTGACCGTCGACGGCGCCGATCCCGTCGAGCTGCGCTGCTTCCTGCAGGCCAACGGCGAGACGCTGACCGAAACCTGGATGTTCCAATACCACCCTTTCTGACGATGGCCGCGTGAGCCGCGGCCAATCACTGAACCTGTAGACGCGCGCGGCGAGCGCGTCCGGCGCGCAAACGCTGTCCATTTCCGACTTTCATGAACAGGGCGCGGCCGACGGCCGCGCCTACAAGAGGCCGACGGCGAGCTGTAGACGCGCGCCGTCCTCTTGCGCCGGCGCCGATCGGTTGCGATAAGGCCGCTCGCTTACGAAAGAGGCGACGCGGACCGAAATGGCGAAATTTCCTGAACTGGTGTTCTCCGGCGTGCAGCCGACCGGGAATCTGCATCTGGGCAATTATCTCGGCGCGCTCAAACGCTTCGTCGAGATGCAGAAGACCCACCCCTGCCTCTATTGCGTCGTCGACCTGCACGCGATGACGATGCCGCACGACCCTGCGACGCTGCGTCGCACGACGCGCGCGGTCACCGCGGCGTTCCTCGCCTGCGGCATCGACGCGAACAAGAACACGGTCTTCAACCAGAGCCGCGTCGCCGAGCACGCCGAACTCGCCTGGGCGCTCGATTGCGTCGCGCGCCTCGGCTGGCTCAACCGCATGACCCAGTTCAAGGAGAAGGCGGGCAAGGACCGCGAGAACGCTTCCGTCGGCCTCTACAACTATCCGGTGCTGATGGCGGCCGACATCCTGCTCTATCGCGCCACCCACGTGCCGGTCGGCGACGACCAGAAGCAGCATCTCGAGCTCACGCGCGACGTCGCGCAGAAATTCAACAACGACTTCGCCGCTCAGATCGCAGAGCTCGGATTCGGCGACGCGTTCTTCCCCCTGCCCGAGCCGCTGATCCAGGGGCCGGCGACGCGCGTGATGAGCTTGCGCGACGGGTCGAAAAAGATGTCGAAGTCGGACCCCTCGGAATATTCGCTGATCGCGCTCACCGACGACGCCGACGCGATCTCGGCCAAGATCCGCAAGGCGAAGACCGACCCCGGCGCGCTGCCGAGCGAGGTCGAAGGCCTGGCGGGCCGGCCCGAGGCCGACAATCTCGTCGGCATCTACGCCGCGCTCGCCGACGAGACTAAGGCCGACGTGTTGCGGCGCTTCGGCGGCGGCCCATTCTCGCAGTTCAAGTCTGCGCTCGCCGAGCTGACGGCGACGACGCTCGCGCCGATCCGCGCCGAGATCCTGCGGCTCAACGCCGATCCGGCTTATGTCGACTCGGTGCTCGCCGAAGGCGCGCGCAAGGCGCGGCTGATCGCCCAGCCGAACATGGACGCGGTCAAGGACATCCTCGGCCTGATCCGCTGAGCGCGCGAAAAGCGCGGCGGCGCCCGCTTTGTCGCGACATTTTGAATCTACATCCAATTTCAGACAATATTCGCCAACATTCGGTTAACGACTTTCTTGGCGGCTTTGCGTAAATCTGGAGGACGTTGATTCGTTCCTCGCGGCGGTAAGAGGACGATCGGCGGCGGCGGCGCCCGGCGGCGGGCGCGCCCGCGAAGGTCTCTGGGGGCCGAGGCTTGCAACTAACGACGCGATCGGCGAGGGCGCGCATCCGGTCGGGAGGCCCGTCTCTTCGTGCGCTCGCCTGCCGCGCCGTCGCGCCGCTCGTCGTCGTCGCGCTGTGCTGCGCCGCCGGCGCGGCGCAGGCGGAAGCGGGCGGCGGGCCGCTCGCGCTCGAGGAGCCGTTCGCCACCGACCTCAGCGGCCTCGTCATCCTGCTGCTGTTGTTCTTCTCGGTGCTCACGGCCTCGCTGCACCTCGTCGGCCGGCGGCGCTGGACCCAGCGCGAAGCCGAACTCGCCAGCGAGCTCACCCGCACCCGCGCCGCGCTCGACCGCGCCAACCTGTTCCTCGCCAGCGAACCGCAGATCCTGCTCGCCTGGGATCGGCCCGACGGCGAGCCGCGCATTGAAGGCGACTTCTCGCTCGTCGCCGACGCGCCCTCGCCGCGCCGCGTGCTGGCCTTCGCCTCATGGCTCGAACCCGCCATAGCGGCGAACCTGCAGCACGCGGTCGAGCGGCTGCTCGGCCGCGGCGAAGCGTTCTCGCTCGCCGCCGCGAGCCTCAAGGGCCGCCATTTCGAGATCGACGGCCGCGCCGTCGCCGGCTGCGCCGTGGTGCGCATCCTCGACGTTTCCGGCGAACGGCTGCAGCTCGCGCGACTGCGCGACAGCCACGCTCAGGCCAACGCCGCGCTCGACGCGCTGCGCGCCTTGCTCGACGCGATCCCGGGCCCCGCCTGGACGCGCGGCGTCGACGGCAGGATCGCCTGGGCCAATCTCGCCTACGCGCGCGCGGTCGAAGCCGCCGACGGCGCCGACGCGGTCGCGCGCGGCGTCGAGCTGTTCGATCAGGCGCTCGGCGCCGAAGCGGCGCAGGCGCGGGCCGACAGCGGCGTCTGGCGGCGGCGCGCGCCGGCGGTCGTCGCCGGCGGCCGCAAGCTGTTCGAGGCGACCGAGGTCGCGACCGCCGACGGCGCCGCCGGTCTCGCCAGCGATCTTTCCGAGCTCGAGACTGCGCGCGTCGAGATGGAGCGTCACCTCGACGCCTATTCGCGCATGCTCGACCAGCTGTCGACCGCCGTGGCGATCTTCGACCGCGCCAAGAAGCTGACCTTCTACAACGCCGCCTACCGCCAGATCTGGTCGCTCGATCCCGCCTTCCTCGATTCGCAGCCGACCAACGGCGAGATTCTCGATCGCCTGCGCTCGACGCGGCAGTTGCCCGAGCAGGCCGATTTCCGCAGCTGGAAGGCGCAGGCGCTCGCCGCCTATCAGGCGATCGAGCCGATCGAGAGCGTCTGGCATCTGCCCGACGGGCGCGCGCTGCGCGTCGTCGCCAGCCCCAATCCGCAGGGCGGCGTCACCTACCTGTTCGACGACGCGACCCAGAGCTACGCGCTCGCCTCGCAGGTCAACGCCATGACCCGGGTGCAGGGCGAGACGCTCGACGCGCTGAAGGAAGGCGTGGCGGTGTTTGGCGCCGACGGGCGGATGAAGCTGATCAACCCGGCGTTCGCCGAAATGTGGCGCTTCGACCCGGCGCGCGCCGTCGACCGGCCGCACATCGACGAACTGGCGCGCCTGTGCGCGCCGCTGCTCGACGACGGGCAATTGTGGGACGGCTTGCGCGCGCGGATCGTCGATCTGCCGGAGGAACGGCGCGGCTTCGAGATGCGGGTGGCGCGCAAGGACGGCCTGGCGCTCGATTGCGCCGCCCTGCCGCTGCCCGACGGCGCGACGCTGCTGACCTTCCTCGACGTGACCGCGAGCGCCAACGTCGAGCGCGCGCTGACTGAACGCAATCAGGCCCTGATCAGCGCCGAGAAGCTGCGCAACGATTTCGTCAACCACGTCTCCTACGAGCTGCGCACGCCGCTGACCAACATCATCGGCTTCACCCAGCTCCTGGCCGACGGCGGCGTCGGCCCGCTCAATCCCCGGCAGCTCGAATACGCCGGCTTCATCACCAAGTCCTCGGCGGCGCTGCTGGCGATCATCAACGACATTCTCGACCTCGCCTCGATCGACGCCGGCGCGCTCGAGCTGAGGCCGGAGGACGTCGACGTCGTCGAGGCCATGAAGGCGGCGGCCGAGGGCGTGCAGGACCGGCTCAGCGATTCGAAGATCGAGCTGCGCATCGTCGCCACCGACGACGTCGGCTCGCTGCGCGCCGACGGCCGGCGCATCCGCCAGGTGCTGTTCAACCTGCTCTCCAACGCGATCGGCTTCTCCGCGCCGGGGCAGACGGTGACGCTGGCGGCGATGCGCCGCGGCGACGAGATCGTGTTCAAGGTCAGCGACCGCGGCCGCGGCATTCCCAACGACGTGCTCGACCGCGTCTTCGACCGCTTCGAGAGCCACACCGGCGGCTCGCGCCATCGCGGCCCCGGCCTCGGTCTGTCGATCGTCAGGGCGCTGGTCGAGCTGCACGGCGGCCGGGTCCAGATCGACTCGGTCTACGGCGAGGGCACGACCGTGACCTGCGTATTCCCGATCGACGGCGCGCCGCGTCAGGCGAGCGCGGCGGCCTGAGATGGCGGCGGCGACGCAAGGCGACGGCGAAGCGATCGCGCTCGTCGACGAAGCGGCGACCGCGACGCTCGCCCGACAGCTCGCGAGCTTCGTCCGGCCGGGCGATTTCATCGCGCTGTCCGGCGACCTCGGCGCCGGCAAGACTGCGCTCGTTCGCGCCGTCCTGCGCGCGCTTGCCGACGATCCTGGGCTCGAGGCGCCGAGCCCGACCTTCACCCTGATGCAGGTCTACGACGGCCCTGGATTCCCGGTCGTCCACGCCGACTTCTACCGTCTGCGCGGCGACGACGAACTCGCCCAGATCGGCTGGGACGAAGCGATCGACGGCGCCGTGACGATGGTCGAATGGCCGGAGCGCGCGCCGAGCGCCCTCCCCGCCGACCGGCTGGAGATCGCGCTCCATTTCGACCCGGCCTACGGCCCCGAGTTCCGTCGCGCCGAGGTGCGCGCGTTCGGGGCGCTCGGCGTTCGCTGGCGGCGCGCGCGCGCGATCGAGCGGCTGCTGCGCCAGGCCGGCTGGGCGGAGGGCGAGCGCTTCCCGCTCGCCGGCGACGCCTCGGTCCGCGCCTATGAGCGGCTGACCAAGCCCGACGGCGCCGCCGCGATCCTGATGATCTCGCCGCCGCGGCCCGACGGCCCGATCCTGCGCTACGGCAAACCCTATGCGGCGATCGCCAAGCTGTCGCCCGACATCCGCGCTTACCTCGCCATGGCCGAGGGCCTGCGCGGCCAGGGCTATTCGACGCCGCGAACTTACGCCCACGACGTCGCCGCCGGTCTGGCGCTGATCGAGGATTTCGGCGCCGAGACCATCGCCGACGCGCGCGGGCCCGACCCCGAGCGCTACGCCGAGGCGACGGCGCTGCTCGCCGATCTGCACGCGCGCGAGCTGCCGCGCGCGCTGCCGATCGACGACGAGGCCTACGCGCTGCCGACCTACGACATCGACGCCATGCTGGTCGAGGTCGAACTGGCGCTCGACTGGTACGCCCCGACCGCCGCGCGCGTCACGCCGGCCTCCGGCGCCCGCCAGGTGTTCCTCGGCCTGTGGCGGGAGCTGCTGGCGCCGATCCTCGCCCAGCCGACGACCTGGACCTTGCGCGACTACCATTCGCCCAACCTGCACTGGCTTTACGGCCGCGCGGGCCTGAGCCGGCTCGGCCTGATCGACTTCCAGGACGCGGTCGTCGGCCCGCCGGCCTACGACGTCGCCTCGCTGTTGCAGGACGCGCGGGTCGACGTGTCGGTCGAGCTCGAGCTGCGGCTCATCGCGCTCTATGTGCGGCTGCGCGGCGAGCGCGACCCGAGCTTCGACGCCGCAGCCTTCGCCGGGACTTACGCGGCGATGGCGGCGCAGCGCGCGACCAAGCTGCTCGGCATCTTCACCCGACTCGACCGCCGCGACGGCAAGCCGCAATATCTCGCCCTGCTGCCGCTGGTCGAACGCCGGCTGGCGCGCAACCTCGCCCATCCGCTGCTGCGGCCGCTGAGGGGCTGGTTCGAGGCCTGCCTGCCGCGCGCGCTCGGCGAAGGCGGGTCGGCGAGCCTGGAGCCATGAGCCGATGCCCAAGCCGACGCCCGAGTCGAAGCCCAGGCCGACGCCTTCGACCGCGATGGTGTTCGCCGCCGGGCTCGGCCAGCGCATGCGGCCGATCACCGATGCGATCCCCAAGCCGCTGGTCAAGATCGCCGGGCGGACGCTGATCGACCATTGCCTCGACCGGCTCGCCGAGGCCGGCGTCGGCAAGGCGATCGTCAACGTGCACTGGCTCGCCGACCAGATCGAGGCGCATCTGACGACCCGCGTCGCGCCGCAGATCGTCATTTCCGACGAGCGCGCCAGGCTGCTCGACCAGGGCGGCGGGATCAAGAAGGCGCTGCCGCAGATCGGCGACGCGCCATTCTTCATCTGCAACACCGACGCGCTGTGGATCGAGGGGCCGCGCTCCGAACTCGACCGGCTGATCAAGTTCTTCGATCCGGGGCGGATGGACGCGCTGCTGCTCGTCGCCCAGGCGGCCGGCGCCGTCGGCGTCGACTGGCCGGGCGACTTCACCATGGATCCCTTCAACCGATTGACGAAGCGCGACCCGCGCCACGTCGCGCCGTTCGTCTACGCCGGCGTCGGCGTCATCAAGCCGCAATTGTTCGAAACGGTGAAGGAGGACGTCTTCAAGCTGGCGCCGTTCTTCTTCCGCGCCGCCGAGCAGGGCCGGCTCTACGGCGTGCGCCTCGACGGCATCTGGCTGCACGTCGGCCGGCCGGAATCGATACCCGAAGCGGAACGCGCGATCGACCGCTCGCAGCTGTGAGGCGGCGGCGGTTGGATCGCGCGCCCCTCTCCCGCTCGTGGCGGAGGGCAGGGCGAGGGGCGCGCCTTTCCTGCCGCGTTTCGCGTTGTTTCAGGGCTTTGCCGGGCGGAAAATTTCCGCCTCGACTTCGGCGGGCGCCGGCTTCGCCAACAGCAGCTCGCGCGCCGGCGCGGCGGCGATCTCGGCGCGGCCGTAACCGTGATCGCGGTCGAGCTCGCCGGCAAGCCGGATCACCCGGTCCATCGCCTTGAGGTCGCCCTCCGTCATCATCGTGTGGGCGACCTGCATCGCGTCGCTGAGCCGGGCGATCTGCAACGCAACGAAGCCGGCGGGCGGATCGACCTCGCGCTTGGCCAGCATCTCGGCGATGATCTGCCGCACGCGGCGGATCGTGAGGTTTTCTACGCGCTATATATGTGTAAAAGAGACGCCCGCGGTCAGCCGCTCCAGGATGCGCAACTTCCGCTCCGCCGTCGCCCGCCGCATCGCCGTTCGGCGGGGAGGCGGAGGCGCGGACGGCGGCTGTGCGGGCGGCCCGGCGAGGCGGGATGGCTTGCGGGTCTTGGGCATGGCGCGCATCGGGGAGCGGGAGGGGCGATGAGGGTAGAATAGCACGATTTGTGTTTTTCAGAAAACACAATGCGCGGGCTATTGAAATGGCGGACAAACTAGCGCCGCCTCGTCGTCGCCCAGCGCGACCGGGGGAAGAGCTGGAGCGCGAGGAAGAACTTACAGAATTTGTGATTCCTTATCTTGTCGCCCTAACGCCAATATGGCGTCCCTGTAAAAGCCCTTCGGGCCGGAGAGAGCGGCATTGGGATTCGACTGAATGGCGATCACTGCGCCGGAGAGAGACCCAGGGCGAGGTTCTCAAAGACGTAGACGTTGCGGCGGTTATCCTTCACTGTATAGCCCAACTCCTTCGCCATCGTGACAAGGTCCGGAATTGAGAGACGCCGACCCTCGAAGGTCGTCTCGTGGAGTTCGACGATCATAAGTGGGCAGCAACGAATAAGGATCTCTTTGTCGTGGACAAAGATTCCCGCCTCGGCCCCCTCGATGTCGGCGATCAGCGCGAAGCGCTCGAACTGATATCGGGATATCAACGCACCGAGAGTGACGCAAGGCACTTGATGGCCTGAACTTTGTTCTGGGCTGTCGCTCAACCATCCTGCGAGCGACGAATCGCCGAAGCTCATCGAAACGAAGTCGCTCGGAGGCGTAGCATAGGCGACCGCACCGTGAATAACCGTTGCGCAGTCGCGGCAACCATTTGCCTCGACGTTCCTCTTTAGGAGTTCGATTAGTGACGGGTTCCCTTCTACACTTACCAACCGACGCCCGCCGTCGAGGCTACCTGCAATCTGCGATGCAACAACTCCGATGCTCCCTCCTAACTCAATAACATCTATATCCTTGGGCAGGAACTGTTGGATCAGCTGCAATTCAGCGTTCTCGTACATGTCCCAGAAGATCAGCGTCCTTACCCATGGGGAAACGGAGGCGTCATTCGTATCAATCATCCTGCCTCTGCTCAGGAGTTTGCCGCCGTAAACGCGGCGGACGACAATATCGGTAAGGTAAACCGAAGGGGCAGAGGAGAGCACCCTGAAACCGACGTGTCTAAGATGCATCATGGCGCCCTGACATTGCTCTCTCTCCGCAAGCACCATGATAAGAGGAGATTGCCAACATCGGCCACCATTTTTTGCAAGGCCGGGATAACGAGGGGTGCTGGGACAGGGGGCGCGCAGACAGGTCGCGGGGACAGGATAAGAATTTCACAATTCCCGCCCCGCGATCGCGCCGGGCTTTCTCGGCCGGACTTGCTCCGCGGCCCACCCCCACCCACCCACCGATCCGGCGACCTCGTGGAAGCATGG
>NZ_JBEKVH010000137.1:0-10327 GCF_049514155.1 Roseiarcus sp.
CGCTGATCCCTTTCATGTCCAAGCGAGTCGCTAAACTCTGGAAATGATTAGAATCAATGCCGTGCGCTTTGCCCAGAAAAATCGAACCGGACAGCCGTGGGTCAAGCCCGGCCATGACGGTGGTTTGGCCGCGGCGCTCCTCAGCCCGCGCAATGCCCGCGCAAGCTCCGTCGCCGAATCTGCCGCGAGGCGTCGCGACCGACCTGGGTCGCGACGGCAGGACGTGCGAGCGCGGGCGAGATGAACAACGCATTGGCGCAGGTCGAACGGCTTTGGGCGAATCTTCTCGCCTTGGGGGCCAGGCGCTTGGCGGCGCTGGCGATGATCGGCGTCACCGTCTTCGCCGCGACCGCCTTCGCCGGTTATTACCTCAGCCGGCCGACGACGGAGACGCTCTACTCCGGCCTCGACCGCGACGACGTCGTCGGCATCGGCTCGAGCCTGCGGGAAGCGGGGATCAATTTCGACGTCAGCGCCGACGGGACGACGGTGATGGTGCCGGTCGGGCAGGCCGGATCGGCCCGCATGTTGTTGGCGGAAAAAGGCCTGCCGCATTCCGGCAGCGTCGGCAACGAACTCTACGACAAGCTCGGATCGCTCGGCCTGACCTCGTTCATGCAGGAAGTGACGCGCGTTCGCGCGATCGAGGGCGAGCTGGCGCGCACGATCCAGATGATGCGCGGCGTCAAGGCGGCGCGCGTCCATATCGTCATGTCCGACGAAGGCTCGTTCCGCCGTGAGCGGCAGGCGCCCTCGGCGTCGGTGATCATCCGCACCGACGGCGGCGACGATCGCTCGGTCGGCGACGCGATCCGCCACCTCGTCGCCGCGGCGATCCCCAACATGAAGACCGACGAGGTCACGGTCCTCAATGTCGACGGCCGGCTTCTCGCCAGCGGCCCGGACAACCTCGAGAAATCGCCCGACAACCTGCTCGGCCTGGAAAAGGAGGTTTCGCAGGAACTGCGCGAGAAGATCACCACCACCCTTGCGCCCTATCTGAGCCTGCACAATTTCCAGGTCAGCGTCGCGGCGCGACTCAACGCCGACAAGACCCAGACCAACGAGACGATCTACAATCCCGACCAGCGCGTCGAGCGATCGGTGCGGGTGGTCAAGGAGAAGCAGAACTCGCAGAACGCGGCTGGCCAGCCCGCGGCGGGCGTCGACGCCAACCTGCCCAAGAACAAGCCGCAGTCGACCGACACCAAGCAATCGAGCGACGCCACCGACAAGAAGGAGGAGCTGACCAACTACGAGGTTTCCTCCAAGCAGATCACCACCACTAGCGCCGGCTTCGTCATCGACGGCCTGTCGGTGGCGGTGCTGATCAACAAGGCGTCGCTGACGGCGTCGCTCGGCGACAAGCCGGCGCCCGACGCGCTGGACAAGCAGGTCAAGGAAATCGAGCAGCTGGTGTCGACCGCCGCCGGCCTGCGCAAGGACCGCGGCGACCTGGTCAAGATCGCGGTGGTCGATTTCGCCGCCGACTCCGGGCGCGACCTCGCGCCGGTCGAGGGGCCGTCGCTGCTCGAGACGCTGGCGCGTCAGGCCGGGTCGTTCGTCAGCTCCGGCGCGATCGTCCTCGTCGCGCTGTTGCTGCTGTGGTTCGGCCTGCGGCCGGCGACGCGCATGTTGCTCGCGCCGCCGGCCGAATCGACTCCCGCGTTCGCCGGCTTGAGCGAGCTCCCGCCGCCGATGTCGGCGCTCGACGGCCCTGGCGGTCCCGGCGGCCCGGCGATTGCGCTGGGCGCCCTCGGCGGGCCGGAGGCGAACTTCCTCATCGACGCCAACGACGAGCGCGACGACTTTCTCAAGGAGCTCGTGGCGCGCAAGGACAAGAGCCCGCAACGCCATCTCCAGAAGCTGGTCGATTTCGACGAGGAGGTCGCGGCGGCGATTCTCAAGCAATGGATCCGTGAGGGAGCAAACGCATGAAGCCGGTCCCGATCTTGCAGTATCTCGACCACTTCGGTCGGGTCGGCCAGGCGGACGTCCAGCCGATCGCCCAGGCGCCGGCGCCGTTCAAGCCGCGCACGCTGCGCGCCGTGCCGGACCTGGCCGCGCGCGCTTCGCTCCCCCTGAGCCGCGCCTTGCAGGAAATGGGGTCGCCGCGCGCCGAAAGCGCGCCGGCGCCCCGGCCGCGGCCTCCCGCCGTTCCGAGCGAGGCGGAGATCGAGGCGCGGATCGTCGAGGCCTACGAGCGCGGTCGCCGCGAAGGCGCGGCCGCCGCGCGCGCCGAGGCGGGCGAAAACCTCGAGCGCGAGGTCGCTGGCGAACGCCAGCGGGCGATGGTCGCGCAACTCGACTTCCAGCTCAACGAATACGCGCAAATCGCCGAGGCGGTTTCAGCCGGGCTGCAGGAGATCGAACAACGGATCGCCGAAGTCGTGGCGCGTCTTGTCGAGCCGCTGGTCGCGCGCGCGACGGCCGACCGGATCGTCGAAGCGTTGTGCGACAATCTCGCCAGGCTTCGGGTCGGCGGTTCGCCCGGCCTGATCAAGATTCGCGGCCCCGAGCGCGTTCTCGCCGCGCTGCGCGAACGGGTCGCCTACCTCGCCGTCGAGGTCGAGTACGTCGCCGATCATGGCGTCGAAGTCTCGATCGAGGCCGACGAGACGACGATTTGCAGCCAACTGCAGCCCTGGGCTGACCTCATCGCCTCACTCGCCGGGTGACGCGCTTCCATGGACGACGCCCAGCATCCCGAAATCATCATCGTCAGGCGCCGCGGCGGCCACGAGGAAGAGCACCACGGCGGCGCCTGGAAGATCGCCTTCGCCGACTTCATGACGGCGATGATGGCGTTCTTTCTCGTGCTGTGGATCATCAACGCCACCGACAAAGACACCAAGACGATCATCGCGCGCTATTTCAACCCGGTGAAACTCGAGGAATCGTCGCGCACGCCCAAGAGCATTCACGGCGACGGCTCGGCGACGCCGGCGGCCGAAGCGCCCGACGGGAGCCAGGCGCCGAAATCGAAGGCGCCCGGCCCGGTCGGCGCCGCCAAGACTCCCGATAGTCCGCCGCCGCCGATGCCGACAACCGGCTTCGACAAGCCGGACGGCAATACGCCGGGCGCGGCGGCCAACCTCGGCGATCCCGCCAGTCCCAAGGCGAACATGAGCGAGGGCGTGCTGTTCGCCGACCCCTACCGCAGTCTCGACGCCATCGCCGGACCGACCTCGCCCAACATGCTCGCGATCATGCAGCGCGACGCGACGAACGGCGCATCGGCCAACGACGGCCTCGCCGATCCGTTCCGCTCGGCGGCGCGCCAGGCGACCCCGGAAACCGAGACGAACGAGCCGTCGAAGCCGCCGGCGGTCGAAGTCGCGCCGTCGCCGTCGGCCCAAAGCGCGGCCTCGCCGACGCCTCAGCCGACCCTCGTCGCGCCGACGCCGCCTGCCGCCGCCGACAACGAGGCCAAGCCGGCGCCTGCCGCCACCGCCGAGTCGAAGCTGACGGCCGCCGCCGCCGCTCGGCTGCAGAAAGAGCTGGAGCTGCAGATCGCGCCGCCGGGCGCGGCGCGGCTGGGCCCGGCCGTCGACGTCAAGGCGACCGACGAAGGCCTGCTGATCAGCCTCACCGACAAAATGAATTTCACGATGTTCGCGATCGGCTCGGCCGAGCCGCAGCCGCAGTTGATCCAGGCGATGGACGCCATCGCCGGCATCCTCAAGCAGCAGTCCGGCCCGGTCGTCGTGCGCGGCCACACCGACGCGCATCCCTACAAGTCGGCGACCTACGACAACTGGCGGCTGTCGTCGGCGCGCGCGCAGATGGCCTATTACATGCTCACGCGCGCCGGATTGCCGGAGAGCCGCTTCGAGCGAATCGAGGGCTACGCCGACAGGCGGCTGCGCGACCCCGCCCATCCGTTCGCGGCCGAGAACCGCCGCATCGAAATCCTGCTCAAGGGAGCCAAGTCGTGAGCGGGCGGCGCCTCGGCCGCGCGCTGGCGGCGATCGCGATTGTCGCCGCTGCGCTCGGCGCCGCCTCCGCGTCGGCGCAGACGATCTCCGACCTGACCTTGGACCTGCAGAACCTGCAGGCGCGCATCGCCGCCGGCGACAAGGCGGCCTACGCCAGCCAGGCCGAACGGATCTCCGCCGTCGGCGCGGCGATCGTCGCGGCCAAGCCCGAAATCTGGCAATCGAAGCGCGAAACCGACGCGGCCGTCATCTATCTGTTGAGCGGCGGCCAGCCGCGCGACATCGTCCAGCTGGTCGAGAGCGGCGCCGTTCCGGCCAGCGAAATCCCGCTGATGCGAGGATCCCTCGCTTACGTGCTCGGCAACGAGGCCGAGGCCGAGAAGCGCCTGTCGGGTTTCGACGCGCGTCGACTTCCTCTGCGGCTCGCCGGCCCGATGGCCTTTGCCCAATCGGTGATCGAGACCGGCCACGATTCGGCCAAGGCGATCGAGCTGCTCGATCTCGCGCGCCTGCTCGCCCCGGGAACGCTGGTCGAAGAGGCCGCGTTGCGGCGCGAGATCATGCTGGAAGCCGACCAGCACAACGTCGCACGCGTCGCCCTGTTGGCGCGGCAGTACGCCTCGCGCTTCGGCGCTTCGGTCTATGCCGAAAGCTTCTTGCAGACTCTCGCCGGCGCGCTCGCTCAAACCGGCGCAATCGACAGCGCGGCGAATTTCGACAAGTTT
The DNA here is from genome assembly GCF_049514155.1 of Roseiarcus sp. Classification (GTDB taxonomy): domain Bacteria; phylum Pseudomonadota; class Alphaproteobacteria; order Rhizobiales; family Beijerinckiaceae; genus Roseiarcus. The sequence continues at coordinate 4,664 of NZ_JBEKVH010000137.1, forward strand.
CATGCCTTCTTCGCCGCGCTCGCGCCCGACACGCGTCGCGGATTCCTGCTCGGGTTGGCGCGCGCGGCGATTCTGAGCGGCCAGTTCGAGGTCGCCGCCACGGCCGCCGCGGCGGCGCTCGACGGCGTTGCGCCCGACAGCGTCGAAGCGGCGCGCGGCAAGCTCTATCAAGCGATGGCGCGCATTCTCACCCCCGATTACGACGCCGGCGTCGCCGAACTGCAAAGCGTCGCTCAGGCCAGGCTCGATCGTCACGATCAGGAGCTGCTCGCCGCGGCGCGCGGCGTGGCGACGTTCATGCGCGAATCGCCGGCGTCGCCGGCCGAGCCGCCGCCGGCCGACACGGCGGCGATGGCCAACGCCAATCCCAACGATGCGGTCGCGCAGACGATCGTCCTCGCCGAAGCGGCCCTCGGCCGCACCGCGCCGCTTGCCGCCGCCGCGCCGAAGGGAAGCCTATGAGCGTCGCCGTCGTCATCGCCGCCAACGCCGCGCCGGCCAGGATGCAAGAGCCCGCGCACGAAACGACCGACCGCGGCGCCGGATCGAAATTCGCCGCCCTGCTCAGCACGCTCGAAAATGAGACGACGAAAGTCGAAGCGTCGTCGAAAGGCGCGTCGGTCGACAGACCGGCGAGCGCCGCGACGACCGCCGAGGCGGCCAAATCGTCGCGCCTCGCCGCGCTCGAGGCGGCGCTCGCCGGTCTGGCGGGCGAGGCGCTCGCCGGCGGCGCCAATTCAGCTTCGGCCAGCGCCTCCGCGTCGTCCAAGACGAGCGGCGGCGCGACGACAAACGCCGCGAAGTCGCGCTCGACGCCGAAATCCGATGCGAGCGCCGCCGTCGTCGCATCGTCCGCCGCCGTCGTCGGCGCAGCGAGCGCGCCGGCCGAAAGCGTCGATCTCTCCTCGACTGCGGCGAAAGGCCGCACAGACGACAGCAAGACGGACGGCGCCGCCGCCACGGATTCCAGCGCTGCGGCGCTGACCGCGCTCGTCGCCTCCGGCTTCGGCGCGCCGGCCGTCGCGGCGTTCGCTGCGATCGTCCCCGCCGCGTCGACGAGCGGCGGCGTCGTTGCGACGGCGGCGCGGAATTCGAACCGACCCGGCGGCGATTCCTCTTCGAGCGCGACGTCGGCGGCGTCCGCCGCTGCGCTCGTCAAGGGCGGCGCCGCCGACTCGGCGACCTCGACTCTGCGCGACATCCTCGGCGGCGATTCGTCGTTGTTCGTCTCCGGCGTCGAATCGCGCACCTATCTCGGCCTCGACGCCGCCTCCACCGCCTTGGCGGCGGCGACGGCGGCCGTCGCAGGCGCGGCGACGAGCCCCGGTGCCGCGCTGCGCGAGCCGCCAGGCTCGACCGCGTCGACGAGCGAGCGCGCGCCGACGACCGGAAAACACGCCAGCGCGGCCGGCGGCGCGCCGGCGCGCGGCGTCGCCGCCTCCGCCGCGACGGGCGGGTCCGCGCTCCCCGTCGCCGGCAAGTCGTCGTCCGCCAAGTTGGGGGATTCGTCGAATGGCGGCGATTCGAACGGCGGCGGCGCTCCGTCGCCGGTCTCGGCGACCTCCGCCTCCGCGACCTCCGCCGCTTCGGACGTCGCTGGCGGCTTCTCGGCGTCGGTCAGCCTCGATCGCTTGCCCGGCGTCATCGCCGACGCGGCCGAGGAGTTCGGCGCCGCGGCTCGGAGCGCCAGCGGTCCGGCCCCGGCCGGCGCGTCGAACGCCGCGCCGATCAAGGAGCTGCAGATCAATCTGGCCCCGGCCGAGCTCGGCTCGCTGCAGGTGACGATGCGGCTCGCGAACGGCAAGCTCACGGTCGTCGTGGAAGTCGCCAAGACCAGCACGCTGCAAGCGATCGCCGGCGATCGCGACGCGATCGCGGCTCGGCTCGGCACGGCTTCGGCCCCGCTCGAGTCCCTGGTCGTCCAGCCGATGCGCGCCGAGGCGGCCGCGGGCGGCGACTCGGGCGGCGAGGCGCAAACCGCAACCCAGGACAATCCCTCCAATGGAGCCAATCGCGATTCGCCAGCCGGCGGGCAGTCGACCTCTCAGCGCGACGGCGCGGCGGACGCTTGGCGGCGGCAAGGCGCGCCGGCTCGCCGCGGCGCTGGCGATCTTACTGTCTAGCGCCGTCGTCGCCCGCGCCGAGACCGCCGAGCTTTGCGAGCAGGAAATGGCGCGCGCCGCGCGCGAGAACGGCATTCCGCTCAATATCCTCTATTCGGTCGGTCTGACCGAAACCGGCCATGCCGGCGCGTTGAGCCCGTGGGACATGAACGTCGACGGGCGCGCCGTTCATTCGGCCAGCCTCGAGGAGGCGCTGCAGCGCTTCGCCGCCGAGCGCGCGCGCGGCGCGAAGCTGATCGACGTCGGCTGCATGCAGATCAACCATCACTGGCACGCCTCGCATTTCAGTTCGTTGGCCGAAATGTTCGACCCCACGCACAACGTCGATTACGCGGCGGGCTTTCTCAAGACGCTCAAGGCCCAGGAAGGCAACTGGACCCTGGCGGTGGCGCGCTACAACGCCGGCCCCGACAATCCACAGGCGCAGAAGGCCTATGTTTGCAACGTGATTGGCAACATGGTGGCGAGCGGCATGGGCGAATGGACGCCGCGGGCCCGCGCGTTCTGCCAGTGACGCGCGCGCGACGGCCGCCGCTTGGGGTTAAAGAAATTGGTAAACAATATCCGCCAGCTTAGCGTTTCGTCGGTCTGAATCGCGCGTGCAGGCGGCAAGGGTCGCCGCCGCGAAGCCGTCGCTTGCGACGGCGCATATGCGCGGGAGTCGCGTCGAATGCCTGCATTGTCTGCCTTTCGGCTTTCGCCTCGCGGCGGCCGACGGCGATTGGAGACGCGATGAGCCTCCGCCCGAACCTTAGGAGCGCGCTCCACTTCATCGGCGTGATCGTTTTCATCGCGCTCGGCGCGCTGAGCGCGTCGCGCGCGCGCAGCGACCCGTTGGCCGAAGTCTACCTGCTCGGCCTGATCGGCGTCGGCGTTCTCGCCATCGTCGTCGGCGCGGGGCCGACCGTCCGTGAGGGCGGCGACGCGGCGGCGGCGGAGTTCGAGCGGCGCGCCGACGTGGCGCTCGCGACGGTGCTCGGCCACATGCGCGACCAGGCCGCCGAAGGGGTGAAGTTCAGCGAGTCGCTCGCCGGCGCCAACCGCAAGCTCGCGCGCGGCGGCCCCTACGACACGGTCAACGAGATCGTTCTCACCCTCATCAACGACAATCGCGCGATGCAGACCAAAGTCAACGGGCTGACGGAGAAGCTCGAACAGTCGCGCTTCCAGATCATGCGGCTGCGCTCGAGCCTGAACAAGGCGGAGGAAATCGGCAGCCGCGATTCGTTGACCGGACTGGGCAACCGCCGCTACTTCGACGCGGCGCTGAACGAGGAGATCGAGCGCGCGCGCGAAGGGGAGAAGACGCTCTGTGTCGGTCTTGCCGACATCGATCATTTCAAGGCGATCAACGACAAATTCGGCCACATGGCCGGCGATGTCGTCCTCAAGCGCTTCGCCGATCTGCTGACCGGCAGCGTCACGGGCGAAGACAAGGTTGCGCGATTCGGCGGCGAGGAATTCGCCATTGTGTTCCCCGACGCCGACCTTTCCGATGCAACCGCGATCGTCAACCAGATCCAGAAGCAGCTCGAGAGCAAGCGCTGGGCGGTCGCGGCCAGCGGCGAACGCCTCGGCGCGGTCACCGCGTCGTTCGGCGTCGCGCGCCTGCGCGACGGCGAATCGGCTGATGAACTGCTGCGCCGCGTCGACGCCAAGCTCTATGAGGCCAAGGCCAACGGCCGCAACCGGGTCGCGGTCGACGCGAGCGACGGCGCCGCCAACGAGTCGGCGTCGTGAACGCTCCGCCGCGCGCGCGAAAACGCGCGCCGACGAGCTTCGGAAGCGTTCTCGCCGAGGTCGAAAACAGGAGCGGCGATCCGGAGCGGATCGCCCGGCCGCTCGGCTATCCGTTCGCCGCCCTCGATCCGCCCACGGAAGCGGCGGACGGCCCGACGAGCGCCTGGGACCAGGCGCTGGCCTGGGTCGAGGCGGCGGGCGAGCCGCCGCAAGTCGAACCGGGGGCCGCGCAAGCCGAACCGGCCGCGCCGCGCGTCGAGCCCGCCGCGCCGCTTTCCGACGATCCCGACGCCATCGCCGCCGAACTGGGCTTGAGCGGCGCGCCGACGCTCGCCGATCTGAACCGCGCGCGGCGGCGCTTCATGTGGGCCAACCATCCCGATCGTCGGCCCGACGCGCCGCGCGCGCTCGCCAATCGCCGCGTGGCGATCGCCAACATGCTGCTCGACCGCGCCGAGGCGGCGCTCACGGCGAATCGGCGACGCGGCTAGGGCGCGCTGATTATGACGGCGCCGCTTCCTGGAAATGATGGGCGAAAAGGTCGACGCATCCGTCACAGATGAAAGCCGACGGCCCGGCGCCGAGCCGCACTTCCGGCGGCGACCTCCCGCAGAATGAGCAACTCTGTTGGCTGGACGGCGGGTTCGCAACGCGCTCGAGCAGGAACGCGCAGCATTCGCGCATGAAGACGTAGAGCGACGCCTTCACCCGTTCGGTGAGCGATTGTTCGTCGTCGAACAACAGCGCCGAGCACCTGCGAAGGCAGCCTTCGTAGTCCTCGTTGTGGTAGTCGATCGCCACGCGATCGATGGCGTCGCGAAGGGTGTCGCTTGCCTGATCGTTCATGTCGGCCCCCTACCGTTGACCCAAGATTCCAGGCGGAAAAATCGTCGGCAGGCCGGTCGACTTGCATGTCGCCAAGGCCGCCGTGCAGCCCGAAGTCGATCTTCCGCTGACGAAAATGGCGTCCTGGACACATGCCCTGAACGCATCCAGACAGGTAAGCCGTGGCGCCGTCGCGACGCGCGTCGTTGCGACGGCCGGTTCGCTAGATTCTCGCGAAGCGCTCTGATTTGTGTGTGAAGGCGCGCCAGCGACAACGGAGCCACGCGCAGCGACTGTTGCGCTCGCGCTCGACGCTGCGACCGCGCCCGCGGCGTCCGTGAATCGCCCGTCTTCGTCATGGTAGGGATTGAATTTTTCCATTTGGCTCGACTCTCTTTCGTCGTTGCCAACCGAGGCGGCGAGGATGCCCGCTCGCTTCAATTCAGACGTGAGATTGCGCGCCTGATCCGAGATTGATTTCAATGCGGAGGCCTCGATTGGATCGGGAAGTCCGAGCAGCACCGCAGCGATTTGCGCGCGAGCGATCTCGCCGCGATCAAGTGCGCTAGCGATGGTCGCCAAGCCGGGAAGCTTCCCGGCGAACGCAACTCGCTCGCGGTAAGCCTCGCCGAGTTCTCGGTCGAGGTCGGCGAGCGGTCGCGGTCGCCAACCGGAGCGGCCGCCAGGGCTCGCTTTGCGTTCGAGCAGCGGCGTCGCGCCGACATAGAGACCGCTTTCATCGCAGCGGACGCCGCGTCCCGCCGCTTCGCTCAAACGGAAATGCCGCGCGAACTGCATGGATGGCCTCTTCTTGCCCGATGCACTCATCTTATGTTCGCGGTTTGTTCGCGTCAAGAATTTGTCCGTGCGATCGTCGGAAACGCCTTGCGTGTCGTGCGTCACCCAGCTTGCGGGGATGACAATGGCGCAAAGCGCGTAGATTCGCGCATGCGGTCGCCGCGACAATTTCTTCCAG
>NZ_JBEKVH010000138.1:0-13229 GCF_049514155.1 Roseiarcus sp.
GTCCTCGAGGGCAACGAGAACGTCGACTTCGTGCTGGTCGAGATCGGCGGCACGGTCGGCGACATCGAAGGCCTGCCGTTCTTCGAGGCGATCCGCCAGCTCGGCAACGAGCTGCCGCGCGGTCACGTCGTCTACATCCACCTGACGCTGCTGCCGTACATTCCCACCGCCGGTGAGCTCAAGACCAAGCCGACCCAGCATTCGGTCAAGGAATTGCGCTCGATCGGCATCCAGCCCGACATCCTGCTGTGCCGCTCGGATCGCGAGATCCCGCGCGAGGAGCGCCGCAAGCTCGGCCTGTTCTGCAATGTGCGCGAGAGCGCGGTGGTGGAGGCGCGCGACGTCGGCTCGATCTACGACGTGCCGGCCGCCTATCACGCCGCCGGCCTCGACCGCGAGGTGCTCGCCGCCTTCGGCATCGAGCCGGCGCCGAAGCCCGACATGCGCCGCTGGGACGCGGTGACGCGCTCCCTCCACAATCCCGAAGGCGAAGTCACGATCGCCATCGTCGGCAAGTACACCGGCCTCAAGGACGCCTACAAGTCGCTGACCGAAGCGCTGACCCACGGCGGCATGGCCAACAAGGTCAGGGTCAAGCTCGACTGGATCGAGAGCGAGATCTTCGAGAGCGGCGATCCAGCCTCTCATCTCGAAGGCGTCAACGGCATTCTGGTGCCCGGCGGCTTCGGCGTGCGCGGCACCGAGGGCAAGATCCTCGCGGCAAAATTCGCCCGCGAGCGCAAGGTGCCCTATTTCGGCATCTGTTTCGGCATGCAGATGGCGGTGATCGAGGCGTGCCGCTCGCTCGTCGGACTGACGCACGCCAATTCGACCGAATTCGGCCCGACCGACGAACCGGTGGTCGGGCTGATGACCGAATGGCTGCACGGCAACGCGCTCGAGCGCCGCCAGGCGGCGGGCGATCTCGGCGGATCGATGCGGCTCGGCGCCTATGCGGCGGTGCTGAAGCCCGGCTCGCACATCGCCCAAATCTACGGGACGACCGAGATTTCCGAGCGCCACCGCCATCGCTACGAGGTCAACACCGCCTATCGCGAACGCCTCGAGGACAAGGGAATCGTCTTCGCCGGCATGTCGCCCGACGGCGTTCTGCCCGAGACGATCGAGATCCCCGCCCATCCGTGGTTCATCGGCGTGCAATACCACCCCGAGCTGAAATCGCGGCCGTTCGAGCCGCACCCGCTGTTCGCCAGCTTCATCGCCGCCGCCAAGGCGCAGAGCCGGCTGGTGTGACGGGCGGCGTTGCCGCCGGGCGGGGCGATGGGCTAAGCATCGCCTGCCGTGTCATTGCGAGCGAAGCGAAGCAATCCAGCGTCAGAGCGCGGCGCACGGAAGCATGGATTGCTTCGTCGCTTCGCTCCTCCCAATGACGGCGCGCCCTCTCCCGCAAGCGGGAGAGGGGGATGCGAAGGAAGGATGGCCGAGTGGTTTAAGGCAGCGGTCTTGAAAACCGCCGTGGGGGCAACTCCACCGTGAGTTCGAATCTCACTCCTTCCGCCATGCCATATGACGATCCTATTGATATTACGGTATAATCGGCAAACGACTAAATTTGCGCCATCGCGGCTGCCCTAGCGACTTACAATGACCGCCCTCCATAAGCCGGCCATCACTTCGCCGCCGCTCCTCGCCGCGACATTCCTCCCTTGATCGCCGCGACCACGCGCTTGCGAAGATCGATCGATAAAGGTTCAGCCATGCCAGCCGGCCTCCTTCGCCAGCCCGCATGCTGAATCAGAATTCCGCTGATTTGAGAATCCCCGCCGCTTCTATCAGCTCGAAAACCGCTCTAGAAACGCCTCGGACCGTTGGTCGAGAGCCCTCGGCCATGTCTGCCTGAAGCGTCGATCAGCTCTTCGGGTAACCGACCGTCTGCGAGCAGGTGACGAACTTCGTCGGCGGCAATTGCAGCGTTTGCGCGAGCCGGTCGCGGTTCAGCGAGGCGCGGAAGACCGTCGCCAGTCCCTCGGACGCGCAGAACAAGTAGACGTTCTGGCCAATGAAGCCGACGTTGGCGAACGCCCATAGGCGTTTCTCGTCGCCCGTGGCGCCCTGCAATCGGGCGCCGTCGGAGACATAGACGAGGTCGATCGGCGCCGCTCCGACGAAGTCCTGTACGCCGGTCTCGGCGCGGATGTCGTCGGCGAGCACTTGCGTCAGTCGATGCGCCTTCGCGTCATAGCTCCATGCGCCGTCGGCCGCGGCGACGAAGATTTCGGCGTCCATCGCGTGTCGCCAGGACGGCATGGTGCGGTCGCCGGTCGCCGGGCGGTTGACGCCGCAAGCCGTCCAAAGCAGGTTCGACAAGACGTCGACCGGCACAGGCTTGTCGGCAAACTCGCGGATCGAGCGCCGAGCCCACACCGCTTGAGCCAGAGGCTTGCCGCCGTCCTTCCATGGCGCAGGCAGATCGATGACCCTCAGATCGGCCGCGACCGCACGACCGGCGCCAGCGGCGAAGCCGACGTTCGCGAGAATGCCGAGATTCACGGTGCGTCGGGACAACATGGCGTTCTCCCTCATGCTTGACCGGCGGCGCGCAGCAAGGCGCGGCGCACCAGCGCCTCGAGCATCGGCGCCTTGTAGGCGTTCTTCGACAAGGGCGTCGCGCCCTCGAGCGCGGCGCGGCCGGCGGCGGCGGCCGACTGAGCGTCGACGATCTTGCCTGCGAGCGCGTCCTCGGCGGCGCGCGCCCGGCGCGGCGTCGGCGCGACGGCGCCAAGCGCGATCGAGGCGCGTCGGCAGGCGCCGTCAGGGCCGAGATCGAGCGCGACGACGACGTCGACCAGCGGCCAGTCGAACGATTGTTTCTGCGAAAGTTTGAGGTGCGCCGTCCTCAGCCCTGCCGCGTTCGGCAGCAGCACGGCGGTCAGAATCTCGCGCGGACGCAGATCGTTCTCGCGCTGCACGTCCTTGTCGGGGCCGACGAAGAATTCCTCCAGCGCGAGGCGTCGAGTCGCGCCGTCCATGTCGATGAGCTCCACTTCGGCGCCGAGAGCGACCAGCGCCGTCGCCGAAGTCGAGGGATGCACGATGGCGCAGAAGCGGTTGTCGAAAATCGCGTGGTGCTGGTTCTCCCCGGTTATGGCGTAGCAATGCCCGCCGCCCTTGCGCAGGCAACGGAACTCGGCGGCGCGAAAATACCAGCAGCGCGGCCGTTGCAGGAGGTTTCCGCCGAGCGTCGCCGCGTTGCGGATCTCCGGGCTGGCGGAAGCGCCAGCCGCGTCGGCGAGCGCCGGACAAAGTTTGCGCACCGTCTCGTCCGCCACGAGCCGCGCCAGCGTGACCAGCGCGCCAATCCTCAAGCCGCCGTCGCTTTGCAGCTCGATCGTCGCCAGGTTGGCAAGGCCGCTGAGGCTCGTCACCTTTCCCGGCGCGACGAGGCCCTCCTTCATCAGATCGAGGAGGTCGATCCCGCCCGCCTTGACGATCGTCGTCTCGGGGTCGCTTGCGCCGCCGTCCGGCGCCAGCATCGTCTCGCAGGCAAGCGACGCCGCTGCGGCCGCCTGCTGGACGCTCGTCGCCGTGTCGAATGCGAAGTTTCGCATGGCTCAACCCCTCGGCGGCGTTCGCCCGAGCGCCGCCAGCACCACGGCCGGGGTCATCGGCAGGGCGCGCAGCCGCACGCCAATTGCATTGTAGACGGCGTTACCGATCGCCGGGGCGGTCGCGATGTTGGCGGGCTCGGCGATGCCGTAAGCGTCGGTGGCGCTGCGGCCCTGGTAATTCTCAATCACCGCCACGTCGATCTGCGGAACTTCTCGGGGGCCGGCGACCTTGTACTGCTCGAGATTGGCGTTGACCATGCGGCCCGTGGCGCGGTCGAGGATGCGCTCCTCGTAGAGCGCGTAAGAGACTCCCATCAGCACCCCGCCCTGGATCTGGCTTTCGAGCAGCAGCGGATTCAAGGGTCGGCCGCAGTCCTGCGCCGCAACCACCCGCTCGACCCGGATGATCCCGGTCTCGACGTCCACCGCGACTTCGGCGAACTGCACGCCACCGAGATCCTGCTGCGCGAGCGCCGCCTCGCCCATCGTGCGCTTGAAGCCGCCGTAATCCTCGCTGCGCGTCTCGGTGACGCTCAACATGTCGCCGTCGATCAGCGCCGCGGCCTCGGCGAAACCCATCGAGCGCTTCGGTTCGGAGCGAGTCTCGATCAAGCCGCCGCGCGCGAGGAGGTCGTCGGGACCGGCGCTGAGCGCCGGCGCCGCTTTGGCGAACAACGCCTGCAGAATCTTCCAAGCGGCGACGCGCGCCGGCGGCGTGATCGAGGCGGTGGTGCGGCTGCCGTACGAGGGGGGCCCGGCGGGGAAATTCGTGTCGCCGATATGGATGACGATCTGCGACGGCTGTAGGCCCAGCGTCTCGGCGATCGTCTGCTGGATCACCGTGCCGATCCCGGAACCGATGTCCTGCACGCTCGAGAAGGCCTCGACAACGCCGTCGCGCCGTAGCCGTACGGCGATCGAGGCGGCGGTCTGGACGTTCGCGCCCCAAAGCGATTGGGCCATGCCGAGGCCGCGCTTCACCGGCCCGAGGTCGGCGCCCGGCGCATGGCGGCGCGACCAGCCGATCCGCTCGGCGCCGATGCGCCGCTCCTCGCGCCGCGCCGGGCTCCGATCGATGCGATCGCGCAACGCGAGCGGGTCGACCCCGAGCTTTTCGGCGAGCTCGTCGATCGCGCTCTCCAGCCCCCAGGCGCCGGGCGTATTGCCCGGCGCGCGCATCGCGCTGCCCGGCCCGGCGTTGATGAAGACGTCGTATTGCGCGGAGGAGAAATTCGCGCAGTCGTAGATCGCCTGCGCGAAATTGCCGACGCCGGCGCCGAGCCCGACGCCGGCCGTGCCGTGGCTCTCGATCGCCATCGCCGTCAGCGTCCCGTCCCGGCTTGCGCCGAGCCGGATGCGCTGGCGCACCGACGGACGGTTGCCGGAGTCCATCTGCTCTTCGGGGCGGGTCAACGTCAGGCGCACCGGCGCGCCCGCCTGTCGCGACAGCGCGACGGCGAGGCGACCATAGTTGCCGAGCGTCGACTTCGAGCCGAAGCCGCCGCCCATGCCGTCGACGACGACGCGCACCTTGTCGATCGGCAGGTCGAACGCCTGCGCCAGCTCGCGCCGCACGCCGGCGGTGAACTGCGTCGAAATGTGGACGGTGAGGCCGTCGTCGCGCCAGTCGGCGACGAGGCCGTGCGGCTCCATGCAGCAATGGGTCTGCACTTGGGTGGAATATTCGCCCTCGAGCGTGACTTCGGCGAGCGCAAACCCTTGCGCCACGTCGCCGCGGCTCGCGAGCGCCGGCCCGCGCGCGTTGCCGTCGAGCGGCGGGCCCGCCGCGCCGGGCGCTCCTCCGCCTTGCGGCGGCGATTCCGCTTCGTAGACCTTCGGCGCGCCGGCCTTGAGCGCGTCGTCCATGTCGACGACGAACGGCAGCGGCTGGTAATCGACGCGGATGAGCTTCAGCGCCTCCTCGGCTTGCGCCATCGAGCCTGCGGCGACGGCGACGACCGGCTGGCCGACGTAGCGCACCGTCGCGCCCGACGAATCGTCCGGGTTCACCGCGCTGACGATCGCCTTGACGCTTTCGAGCCGCCTCGCCGCGGACAGGTCGATCGACCGCACCCGCGCGTGCGGCAGCGGCGAGCGCAAGATGCGGCCGAAGAGCATGCCCGGCGGCGTGACGTCGACGGTGTAGCGGATCGCGCCTGTCGCCTTGGCGCGGCCATTCCACCGCGGCCGCGGTTTACCGATTTCAGCGAGTTCGGCGTTGACGGGCAGCGCCGGCGGCTCCCCCTCCGGGATCCGCCGCGGCTCTTCGTGCACGCCGACGCTCGCTATGCCGATGGGAAAGTTCTCGTCGCGCGTCGCGCCGTCGCTCGCCATGGTCAGCCCCTTCGCGCTTTGGCGGCGGCGAGCGTCGCCGCGACCACATGCGGATAGGCGCCGCAGCGGCAGATGTGGCCCGCGATCGCGCGCTCGACGTCGTCGGCCGTCGGATCGGCATTGCGTTCGACCAGCGCCGCAGCGGCCATCGTCATGCCAGGCGTGCAGAAGCCGCATTGCATAGCGTCATGATCGATGAACGCGGCCTGCACCGGGTGAAGCTCGTCGCCTTTGGCCAGACCCTCGATCGTCGTCACTGCGCGATGACCGACTTCGACAGCCAGCGTCATGCAGCCGAGGTGCGGCTGGCCGTCGAGCCAGACCGTGCAAGCCGAGCAAGCGCCGCGGTTGCAGGCGATCTTCGTTCCCGTCAGTCGCAGCGGCCCGCGCAGCGCCTCGGCCAAAGTCATACGCGACTCGACCCGCAAAGGCCGGTCGACGCCATTGACGTTCAGGACAATATCCCGCGCGGAAGCGTTCGGCGCGCTTGTCTCGGCTTCTGGGCTCGCGGTCGCTCCGGCCAGAGCGTCGAGGGCGCTCGCCCCGACCGCCGCCGAGACCGACCCGCCGAGCAACGCCCGGCGCGACATTTTCGCTCCGGCCATGTCGCCGTCCTCGCCTTATCCCGGGCGGTCGCGGAAACGATCCGCCATCCCGCCAGCACGGCTTGACGTCGGCGGCGAACTTATGCGCTCCGCGCCTCGGCTGGGTTGCGCGCGGTCAAATGACCGCGCCGCTCACGAACAACTGATCGCCACGCAGCGGCGAGAGAACCCGACCGACTCAACAAAAAAGGCCGGGCGAACCCGGCCTTCTCCTAAACGCTTCGACGGCCGGCGCCAGTACATCCGTGGTCGGCGGCCGGAAGCGCTAATTCCTTACGCGGCCTGGAGGTTCTCGGCCGCCGTCTTGCCGTTGCGGGCGTCCTTCACGACATCGAAGCTGAGCTTCTGTCCCTCAACGATCGTGCGCATGCCGGCGCGCTCGACGGCGGAGACGTGGACGAACACATCGGTGCCGCCAGTGTCGGGTTGGATAAAGCCGAAGCCTTTGGTCGAATTGAAGAACTTTACGGTGCCAGTGATCATTACGATGTCCTAATCGTTTAGAATAGAGTCGTATCCCGCAACGCATAAACGTCGCGGGCGTTGCGTTCGATTTTGGAAGTGGAAGATTGTCGGCGGCGCCTGTGGCGCTAAAACAACGTTCAATCGCAAGATCGACTATCGTTATCTAATCGCCAAATGTGTTCGCAACAAGGCCTGGGACCTTTCGACCGTCACGCAAGGATCGTCGCCGTGAGCGCGGCGTGGCGGGCGTATTCCTTCGCCACCCAGTCGATGAAGACTCGGACGCGAAGGCTGAGCTGGCGGTTTCGCGGATAAAGCACGTAGACTGGCGTCGGCGAAGGCGGCGTCTCCGGCAGGCACTCGATCAGCGCGCCGGCGGCGAGGTCCGTCTCGATCGAATAGCGAGGGACCTGGATCAGGCCGAGGCCCTGGCGGCAGGCGGCCTCGTAGGTGTCGGCGCCGTTGACCGACAGGCTCGCGGGCAGCGTCGCGGTCTGGCGGACGCCGCCCACCATGAACTCCAGCGGCAGCACCCCGCCGGTCGCCGAGGAACGGAAGCCGATCATGCGGTGGCCGTCGAGCGCGTCCCAGCGCCGCGGAAGTCCGAAACGGGCGACGTAATCGGCGGAGGCGACCGTCGCCTCGGGCAATATGGCGACCCGCCGCGCGACGAGGTCGCTTTCCCTCGGTTCGCCGGCCCGCAGCACGCAATCGACGCCTTCGCGGACGAGATCGACGAAGCGGTCGCCCTCGCCCATGAACAGCTCGAGATCCGGGTATTCGGCGAAGAAACGCGGCAAGGCGGGCACGATGACGCGCCGCGCCTGGGCGCCCTGGACGTCGATGCGCAGCAGCCCGCGCGGTCGCGCGCCGCTGAAGGCGCTCTCGGCCTCTTCGATGTCGTCGAGGATGGCGAGGCAGCGCCGGTAATAGGCTTCGCCGTCGAGGGTCGGGCGCACTTGCCGGGTCGTGCGCTGCAGCAGCCGCACGCCGAGCCTGGCCTCGAGCTGCTTGACGGCGTCGGTCGCGGTCGAGGCGGGCAATCCGAGATCCTCGGCCGCGCGGACGAAGCTGCCCCGCTCCATCACCCGCGCGAAGACCCGCATCGCGTCGAATCGGTCCATTGTTCGCTTCTCCCGGATAGTGATCGCATTGTCCGACCGATTATCTCGGAAAGCAAAAGAGCGACTTTGCCTGCACCCGAAGCAATCCAACCTCGAGAGGAGAAGACGATGACCAACGGCGGAAAAATCGCCCTGGTGACCGGCGCCAGCCGGGGCCTGGGCCGCAACATGGCGATCGCGCTGGCGCGCAAGGGCGTCGACGTGATCGGCACGTATCACAGCAACAAGACCGAGGCCGAGGCGACCGCGACGGCGATCGCAGCGTTCGGGCGCAAGGCGACGATGTTTCCGCTCGACACCGGCGACGTCGCCCGCTTCTCGGCCTTCGCGGCTGACCTGAAACAAGCTCTGGCGGTCCAGTGGGGCCGGGCGAACTTCGACTACCTCGTCAACAACGCCGGCATCGGCGTTCACAAGCCCTTCGCCGAGACCAGCGAAGCCGATTTCGACCGGCTGGTGAACATCCATCTCAAGGGGGTGTTCTTCCTCACCCAGACGCTGCTGCCGCTGATCGCCGACGGCGGCCGGATCGTGAACGTCTCGAGCGGCCTCACGCGCTTCGCCCTGCCCGGCTATGCGGCCTATGCGGCGATGAAGGGCGCGATCGAAGTGCTGACGCGCTACCTCGCCAAGGAGCTCGGGCCCCGCGGCATCGCGGTCAACACGATCGCCCCCGGCGCGATCGAAACCGACTTCGGCGGCGGCACGGTGCGCGACAACAGAGAGGTCAACGCCTTCATCGCCAGCGTGACGGCGCTCGGCCGCCCCGGCCTGCCCGACGACATCGGCCCGGCCGTCGCCTCGCTGCTGACCGAGGACAACCGCTGGATCAACGCGCAAAGGATCGAGATTTCCGGCGGGATGTTGATCTGAACCGAGCGAAAAAGGCGCGCTACGCTTCCGCCTCGGCGGTCGACGGCGCCGCCGGCGCTTCCTCCGCCCTCTCCCACCCGAACACGCTCCTCCCGCCGTAAGCGTGCGACACGCGCCGCTCGTCGGCGATCAGCGTCTCGACCGACGGCCCGACTGCGCTGCGCTCCAGCAGCCGCGCCTGAGCGTCGAGGCGCTTCAGCGCGGCGAGTTCCTCGTCGCGGCCGAGCTTGGCCTTGGCGACCGCCGACTTCAGCACGGCGATCGTCTGGTCGTAGACCTTGATCGGCACCGGGAACGGATGGCGATCCTTGCCGCCGTGGGCGAAAGAATGGCGCGCCGGATCGCTGAAGCGGCAGGGCGCGCCGTGCAGCACTTCGGCGACCAGCGCCAGCGCGCGCACAGTGCGTTGGCCGACGCCGGGAACTTGCAGCAATTGGGCAAAGTCGCGCGGCCCCGCCTCGGCCGCGGCGGCGAGCGCGCCGGCGAGGCGGCGCGGCACGACATCCTCGGCGCGCACGTCGTGATGCGCCGGCATGACGAGATGCGGCAGGACAAGCTGCTCCGGCGCTTTCGGCGCGCTCGCGGCCGGCGCGTCGAGCCGCGCGAATTCGCCGGCGATCGCCTCCGGCGCGAGTGCGGCGAGCATCTCGACCTGGCGCCGGCGCGAGCCTTCCGCGCGGTGGTCGGCGAGGTTGACGATCTCGCCTTGGGCTTCGCCCTCGATCGCCGCATGCGGCGCGTCAACGAAGCTCGTCAACCCCTCGGAAAGCCAGTGATAACGCCGTGCTTGCCGCGCGCCGCCGTTCATCCCCTGCTGCACCACCGTCCAATGACCGTCGTCGGCGACGATGAAGCCGTGCAGATAGAGGTCAAAGCCGTCCTGCACCGCGGCGCTGTCGACCTTGGCGACCAGCCGGCTGGCGCGCGCCAGCGCCGCGCCGTCGAAGCCGACCCGCTCGCCGATCGCCGTGAGCTCGTCCGGCGTCTTGCGCGAATGAGACATGCAGGCCAAGCTCGCCCGACAGCGGCTCGAGGCCGCGCTTCAGCGCGCCGATGACGCTGGTGGTGATTCCCGACGAATGCCAGTCCATCCCCATCACCGCGCCGAACGACTGGAACCAGAAGGGATGGGCGAGCCTTCTCAGCAGCTCGTCGCGGCCGTAATGGAGGACGATCGCTTCCGCCATGACGGCGCCGAGCCGCGTCATGCGATCGGCGAGCCATTGCGGCACCCGGCCGCCGTGCAGCGGCAGATCGGCGTAACCCGCCCGTCTCGCCATCCCTCACGCTCCGCGCGAAATGTTCTTGGAATGTTCTAGCACGAATGGGGGGTCATCGACCAGCCGTTCTTCGCTACTCCGACGCCGTGCGCGACGCCGTCACGCCCTGCGCCGCGGCGAAGCGGGCGCGGTAGACGCCGATATTTTCGCTGACCCGCTCGACGTAATCGCGCGTCTCGTCGAACGGAATGCGCTCGACCCAATCGACTGGATCGGCCTTGCCGCTGCGCGGGTCGCCATAGGCGGCGATCCATTGCGCGACGCGGCCGGCGCCGGCGTTGTAGGCGGCGAGCGCGAGCGCCGCCGAGCCGCCCTGGTCGGCGATCATCTGGCCGAGGAACGCCGCCCCGAGCTGCGCGTTGTAGGCCGGGTCGGCGACGAGCCGCGCCGCGTCGAAGGGGACGCCGGCGCGGCGCGCGGCGTCCTGCGCGGTCGAGGGCAGGATCTGCATCAGGCCCTTGGCGCCCATGCCCGAGGCGGCCCGGCGCGCGAACTCGCTCTCCTGCCGCGCCACCGCGTAGACGCTCGGCAGGTCGGCCGAACCCGCGAGCGGCGCGAACGACGGCACGCCCGACAGCGGAAAGGCGGAGGCGTCGAGGGCGAAGCCGCGTTCGGTGACGATCTTGCCGAAGGCGACATTGGCGGCGGCCTCGCCATGCGCCGCCACCACCTCGGCGAGCGCGGCGAGCTGCGCTTCGTCGCTCCACTGGCCCCCCGCGGCCTGGGCGAGCGCGTTGGCGAGATCGTCGAGGCCGGCGGCGTAGAGCCAGGCGACGACGCGCGTCGCCTCGTCGCGCGCTTCCGGGCCGGCGACGGCGGCGGGCGCGCGCAAGGCGAGCGCCTGCCGCCCGAGCCGCTCGGCGGCGAGCTGGCCGTAATAGGCGATCGGAAAGGCGGCGGCGCGTTGGTAGAAGCGTTGCGCTTCGTCGGCGCGGCCGAGCGCCTCGGCGGCCCGTCCGCGCCAATAGCCGGCGCGGGCGATCGACAGCGGCGTCGCGGCGACCGCGTTCGCCGCCTCGAAGCGCTTCGCGGCCTCTTCCGCGTCGCCGAGGAAGCGCAGCGCGATCCAGCCGGCGTGGAAGGCCGCGTCGACTTTCGCCGGGACGGAAGCCGGCGCGGCGGCGGCGCAGAGCGCGAACGCCTGGCGCGGCTCGCCGATATCGAGCAACTCCCGCGCGACCATGCGCTGCTCGCTCCACCACGCGTCGGGATCGATCAGCGCAGCGGCGTCGGTCGGCGCGAGCGCCAGCCAACCGGCCGCCTCGCGGGCGCGATTGGCCCGCCGCGCATCCTGGACTCGCGCGAACAACAAGCCGGGGTCCTTCTGCAGCGCCGGCGGCACGGCGGCGACCGCACGCGCGGTCAGCGGGCCGTTGGCGGCGGCGATTCGCGCTTCGGCAAGCGCGACCTCGTCGGGCCCGGCGAGCGCCGCCGCACGCAACGCCGCCCCGCTCTTCTCGGCGTAGAGCAGTCGATCGGCGCGATATTTGTGGTCGGCGCGGGTAAGCAGCGCGGCGAAAGTCTTGAGCGTCTCCGCTTCGCTCCACAGATCGAGATCGTCGTTGCGCCACAGCGGCGCGACGATCGCCGTCGCCTCGTCGCGGCGGCCGGATTCGAGCAGGGCGCGCGCCAGGGCGAGCTTGCCGGCCGACGTGCGCGGCGGATCGCCGGCGAAGCGCGCCGCCACGATTTCGGCGGACGGATGGTCGGCGTAGAGGCGCCCCTCCTCGACCGCGCGGACCCAGTCGCCGCCTGGCCAATGCGGATGAGCGGCGGCGAAAGCGGCGAGGCGCTGGTCGTCGGGCCGCGGCGCCAGCCGCAGCGCCAGCCAATCGAAGGCGACGCGTTCGGCGGCGTCGGACGCCTTGGCGGCGAGCGCGTCGCCGCCGGCGAGATCGCCCTTACGATAGAGGACGGCGGCCGCGGCGAGCGCCGAGCCGTCGAGGCGCGGCGAGGCGGCGGCGGCGGCTTCGAGCGGCGGCGCGGGCGCCGGCGCGGCGACAGGCGCTGGCGGCGCTGCGGGCGTCGGTTGCGCGGCGGGCGCTGGGCTCGGCGCAGCGGCGGCGGCGGCTTCGAGCGGCGGCGCGCGCGCCGGCGCGGCGGCAGGCGCTGGCGGCGCTGCGGGCGTCGGTTGCGCGGCGGGCGCTGGGCTTGGCGCGGCGGCGGCGCGGGCAATTGCGCCGATCGGCGTCAGATCGAGGCGCGGCGGCGGCGCAAGCGCGCGCGCCGCGACGACGGTCGGCGCGACGACAGGTCGCGGCCCCGGCGCGGCGGGGCGCAGGGTCGACGAAAACGCGGCGACGACGCGGGCAGCGGAACTCTGCCGATCGGGGTCCGACCCCAGGCCGGCAACAAGCAACGCGGTCAGCCCCGCCGCCACAGCGGCCAGGCGGAATACGATCATGGCGATGGTCTCGCCGGCCAGCATGCCTGCGCTTTGCTGAGCAATCGTTAACCACGGAGTCGCCCCCGCCTCCCCCTTTCGCGGCTCGGCGCAAGGGTTTATGTGTCGGCGCGGGCGCGGGCGGGACGCGTTCGCCTCACGAAGATCTGGATAGGCGAGATGGAAAAGCGGGCGAAGTTTCACGGTTCGATGCCGGCCCTGGTCACCCCGTTCAAGGACGGAAAAATCGACGAACCGGCGTTCCGCTCCCTGGTCGATTGGCAGATCGCTTCCGGCTCGAACGGCCTGGTGCCGGTCGGCACCACCGGCGAGAGTCCGACGCTGTCGCACGAAGAGCATCGTCGCGTCGTCGACATCTGCATCGACGAAGCGCGCGGCCGCGTGCCGGTCATCGCCGGCGCCGGCTCCAACAACACCAGCGAGGCGGTCGATCTCGCCCGCCACGCCGAGCGCGCCGGCGCCGACGCCGTGCTGGTGGTCACGCCCTATTACAACAAGCCGACCCAGGAAGGGCTCTACCATCACTTCCGCGCCGTCAACGACGCGATCGGCATTCCGATCATCATTTACAACAT
>NZ_JBEKVH010000139.1:0-12279 GCF_049514155.1 Roseiarcus sp.
TCGTGGCCGTCCTGGCCCATCTTCGCCACCAGAATGCGCGGCGGCCGGCCTTCGTTTTCGGCGAAGGCGGCGGTCATGGCGATGACGCGCCGGTTGGCGTCGGTCTCTTCGCCCGCCTCGGCGAGATAGACTCCGGAAATCGACTTCGCTTCGGCGACGTGCCGGCCGAACGCCTTCTCCATCGCCAGCGAGATCTCGCCGACGGTCGCCTTGGCGCGCGCCGCTTCGACGCTGAGCGCGAGCAGATTGGCGCCGCCGCGCGCGCCCTCCGTCAGTGCGTCGAGCGCGGCCAGCGTCGCCTTTTCGTCGCGCTCGGCGCGCAGGCGTCTGAGTTTGTCGATCTGCTGCGCGCGCACCGCCGCCGCGTCGACCTTGAGCACGTCGATCGCGCGCTCGACCTGCGGGGCGTGCTTGTTGAGGCCGATCACTGTCTGCCGGCCGGAGTCGATGCGCGCCTGGGTGCGCGCGGAGGCCTCTTCGATGCGCCGCTTCGGCAGGCCGAGCTCGATCGCCTTGGCCATGCCGCCGAGCGCTTCGACTTCGTCGATATGGGCGCGCGCGCGCGCCGCGAGATCGGCGGTCAGTCGCTCGACGTAATAGGAGCCGCCCCACGGATCGACGACGCGCGTCGCGCCGCTCTCCTCGATCAGGAACAATTGGGTGTTGCGGGCGATGCGGGCCGAGAACGGCGTCGGCAGCGCCAACGCCTCGTCGAGCGCGTTGGTGTGCAGCGACTGAGTGTGTCCCTGCGTCGCCGCCATCGCCTCGATCTGGGTGCGGACGATGTTGTTGAACGGATCCTGCGCCGTCAGCGACCAGCCCGAAGTCTGACAATGGGCGCGGAGCGCCAGCGACTTCTCCGACTTGGCGCCGAAGCCGGCGACGATCTCGGCCCATAGCAGCCGCGCGGCGCGCAGCTTGGCGATCTCCATGAAGAAGTTCATGCCGATCGCCCAGAAGAACGACAGGCGTGGCGCGAATTCGTCGACCTCGAGGCCCGCCGCGACGCCGGTGCGCAGATACTCGATCCCGTCGGCGAGCGTGTAGGCGAGCTCGAGGTCCTGCGTCGCGCCCGCCTCCTGCATGTGGTAGCCCGAGATCGAAATCGAGTTGAATTTCGGCATCGACTTCGCGGTATAGGCGAAAATGTCGGCGACGATGCGCATCGAGGCCGCCGGCGGATAAATGTAAGTGTTGCGCACCATGAATTCTTTGAGGATGTCGTTCTGGATGGTGCCCGACAGCGCCTTCGCCGGAACGCCCTGCTCCTCCGCTGCGACGATGAACAGCGCCAGCACCGGCAGCACCGCGCCGTTCATCGTCATCGACACGCTCATCGAGTCGAGCGGGATGCCGGAGAACAGGGTCCGCATGTCGTAGATCGAGTCGATCGCGACGCCCGCCATGCCGACGTCGCCGGCGACGCGCGGATGATCGGAATCGTAGCCGCGATGGGTGGCGAGATCGAAGGCGACCGACAGGCCCTTCTGCCCGGCGGCGAGATTGGCGCGGTAGAACGCGTTGGACTCCTCGGCGGTGGAGAAACCGGCGTACTGGCGCACCGTCCACGGCTGCTTGACGTACATCGTCGCGTAGGGGCCGCGCAGATAAGGCGGCAGCCCCGGCTGCGTGTCGAGAAACCCGAGCCCGTCGAGATCGCCCGCATCGTAGATCGACTTGATCGCGATCCCCTCCGGGCTCGTCCACGCGCGCGGCGCCGCGCGCGGCGGCTCGGGCGACGGCGCGAAGGAAATGGAATTGAAATCGGGAATCGCCCCCATCTACCGACCCTTCAATAAAGGCTAGGCGCCACGGCGCTAGGCAGCGGCCGCGACTTGCGCCCAGGCGCGCCGCAACGCCGCGACCGCATCGGCGCCGACAAAAAGAAAATCGTCGACCCCCGCGTCGCGCCAGGCGTTGGCCGCGTCGCCGGGCCGACCGGCGAGCGCCAGCCAGCGCGCGCCGGCCGCTTTCAGCGCGCGCGCGAACGCGTGTCCGCACGCCGAATAGCCGTCGTCGTCGCCGCACAGACACGCGACCGCCGCGCCGCTTGCCTTGAAGCGCGCGGCCGCGGCGGTCGGATCGTCCCCGCCGGAATCGGCGACCGTGTCGAAGCCGCCCGTCTCGAGCAGGTCGCGGGCGAAACCGACGCGCCGACCGTGTTTCGAAAGCGATCCGATCGCGGCCAAGAACGTCCGCGGCCGCGCGCCGTCGCGGTTTCGCGCCGCGTCGGAGATTTCGCGCAAGCGTTCGAACGGCTCGGCGAGGCGCAGCGCGGTCAGCGGCGCAGCGAAGGCTTCGCCGGCGAAGTCGAAGGCCGCCGGCGTCGCCGGCACGACGTCGACCGGCGCTTCGGCGAGGTCGGCGAGGTCGACGTGAGCGCTGACGCCGGTGATCAACGCTTTCTGCCGCGCCGCGTCGTCAGCGATGCGAGCGGCCGCCTCGGCGACTTCGCCCTGGAAGACGCCAGCGCGCAGCGCCAGCGGCGCGCCGCCCGCGCGTTCGAGCGCCTGAAAGACCGTCCAGCCCTTCTCGCACAGTGTCGCCGTCAACGCTTCGAACACGCCAGCCCCGGCGGCCGGATCGGCGACGAAGCCGAGATGCGATTCTTCGAGCAGGATGAGCTGCGCGTTGCGGGCGAGCCTTCGCGCCAGCGCATCGGGCAGGCCGAGCGCCTGGGTGTGGGGCAGAACGCTGACGCTGTCGGCGCCGCCGAGGCCGGCGGCGAACGCTGCGGCGGCGCCGCGCATCACGTTCACGTAGGGGTCGCGCGCGGTCATCGTCCGCCACGCGCTTTCGCCATGGACGCGGGCCGGCGCGGCGTCGAGACCGCAGGCCGATCGCACCCGGCCCCACATCAGGCGCAGGGCGCGGAACTTGGCGAGGGTGAAGAATTCGTCGGCGTCGGCGGCGAGGCGGAAGCCGATCGCAGCGGCCGCGGCCTCGCGCGAGAAGCCGCCGTCGGCGAGCGCGCGCAGATAGGCGACCGCCGCCGCAATCGCGAAGCCGAGCTCCTGCGCCGGCGTTCCGCCGGCGGCGTGGACCGCGCGTGCGTCGGCAGCAAGGTAAGGCCCGGCGAAGCCCTGCGCGGCGAGGAACGAGGCGACCTTGGCGAGCGCCGCGGCCTCGGCGCTCCATGGCCGCGGCGCGCGGCCGCTACGCGCCAGCGCGCCGATCGGGTCGAGGCCAAAGGCGACGTCGACGGATTTCGGCGCGACGCCGCTGCGCGCGACCAGCGCGGCGAAGCCGGTCGCCTGGGCTTCCGCATTGGGCCCGAGATCGAGTTCGAAGCGTTGCTCAGCGGCGAATCGCACGCCCTCGAAGGCGCGGTGCAGCGTCGACGAATCGGCCTTGGCGAGACCAAAGCCATAGGCGCCCGCGGCGCCGGCGAAGACGACCTGCAGACCGTCGGCGCCGTTGGCGAGGTCGTCGAGCGCCTGCTCGTTGGCGGCGGCGGGATCGGGATAGTCGAGGCGCGCCACAACGCGCCAGCCGCCGCCGCGGAGCGCGCGCGGCCCTTCGCGGCGCGGATAGAGCGGCTGCAACTCGATTCCGTCGGCGCCGCGCGAGATCAGCGTCGCGAACCCGGCGCCCTTGAGCGCCGCTTCAGCAGCGCGGCGCCAGTCCGATTCGCCGTAGGACGCAAACCGCGCCGCCGCTTCCGCCACCCCTGCCCCCGGACTTCAGATGTATTGGGCCAAGCCGGGGATGGCGCCAGCGATTTCACCGATCACGTCGTCGCCGGCGTGCTCGCGGGCGTAGTCGAACACTTCCCGGCCGACCGATTGAATCTGATTCATGTCGAAGCCGAGCGCCATCAGGTCCGAGCCGAGCGCCAGCAGGCCGCCGCCGCCCATCGCGCCGGCGCCTGTGCCCATCAGGCCGCGCACCGTCGGCCCCATGCCCTCCCCGCCGGTCGTCGCGCTGGAAGCGATGATCGCTTTCAGCTCCGGCGCCTTGGCGAGCAGGGCGGCGACGGCGTCGTCAGGGGCTTCGCGGGCGATGAAATCGAGCACCAGCGCGACGGCTTTGCGCGCAACGTCGGGTTTCGCGCCGGCGGTCGCGGCGACGCGGGCAATCAGGGTTTCCATGTCGGGCTCCCATTGAGACGTCGCGCCGGCAGGCGCTTTACGGCCCGGTGTGTCGCCGCGCGGCGCGACAAAATCAAGCGCTGCAAACAGCATACGCGCTCGCACGCGCGGCTACGACCTGGAAAAAGGACGAAGACGCGGCGGACCGGCCGCCCGAACCGGCGGCCGCCCCGCGCCGACGGATCGATCCTCGGGTCCGATGATCGATCAATCATTGCGGCACAAAACGGAAGTCATGAAAATTCCACAATGCTGAACAACCGGTGAAGATGCCTCTGGCAGGCCTGCCGGCGCCCATATTTTGCGCTAGTATGTCGTTTCATGCTGCAATCCGGCAGTTTCGGCGGACATTTGACAGTAATGGGTCGAGCCGGTTCGATATGCGCAGAGCGCATACCTGTCCGGCGAGATCAGCGCTTTTCCGACTCGACTCCAGCGACTATGTTGCACTGCATCAGACGGATGCGATCGCCGATGAGCGGCGCACCTCAGACCAGTTTCGAAAAGGAGGGTCAAATGACCTCAATCAAGTCCATCTCCGATAAGTTCGGCGCCTGGCGCCGGTACCGCGAAGCGGTTCGCGAACTCTCTTCGCTCAGCGACCGTGAACTGGCCGATATCGGCATCCGCCGCGGCGACATCCACTTCGTCGTCTCGAACGCGCTCGCCGCCTAACGAAGTTCGGGGCGTCCGGTTCCCTTCCCTCCGGATGCTTCCGCGGCGTCGGTCCTCCCCCGACGCTTTGCAACGCCCGCCGGTTCCTCCCCCCGGCGGGCGTTCGCACGTCTAGGGGCTGCGGTTGACGGCCCCCAGCGGCTTTGCGACAAGCCGTGAATGCGGCCCATTCACGTGATCGGCGGCGGCCTGGCGGGCTGCGAAGCGGCCTGGCAGGTCGCGCGCCGCGGCGTTGCCGTCATTCTCCATGAAATGCGCCCTGAGCGCGGAACCGAGGCGCACCGCACCGCGCGGCTCGCCGAGCTCGTCTGCTCCAATTCCTTCCGCTCCGACGATCCCGAGACCAACGCGGTCGGCGTCATCCACCGCGAAATGCGGGCGCTCGATTCGCTGATCATGCGGACGGCCGACGCCCATCAGGTGCCGGCCGGCGGGGCCTTGGCGGTCGACCGCGACGGCTTTTCGGCGGCGGTCGAAGCGGCGATCGAGGGCGAACCGCTGATCCGGATCGAGCGCGGCGAGATCGCCGGGCTTCCGCCCGAGGATTGGGACAGCGTCATCGTCGCCACCGGCCCGCTGACCTCGGCGCCGCTCGCCGAATCGATCCGCGCGCTGACCGGCGAGGATTCGCTCGCCTTCTTCGACGCGATCGCGCCGATCGTCCATCGCGATTCGATCGACATGGACGTCGCCTGGCCGCAGTCGCGTTACGACAAGGCCGGTCCGGGCGGCACCGGGGCCGACTATCTCAACTGCCCGATGAGCCGCGACCACTACGAATCCTTCGTCGACGCGCTGCTCACCGCGGAGAAGACCGAGTTCCGCGAATTCGAGGGCACGCCCTATTTCGACGGCTGCCTGCCGATCGAGGTGATGGCCGAGCGCGGCCGCGAGACCCTGCGCCACGGGCCGATGAAGCCAGTCGGCCTGACCAACGCCCACGCGCCGACGGTCAAGCCGTACGCGGTCGTGCAACTGCGCCAGGACAATGCGCTCGGCACGCTGTTCAACATCGTCGGCTTCCAGACCAAGCTCAAATACGGCGAACAGGCGCGCGTCTTCCGGCTCATTCCCGGGCTGGAGAAGGCCGAATTCGCGCGACTCGGCGGACTGCACCGCAACACCTTCCTCAATTCGCCCCGCCTGCTCGACGCTTCGCTGAGGCTCAAGGCGGCGCCACGGCTGCGCTTCGCCGGCCAGATCACCGGCTGTGAAGGCTATGTCGAGAGCGCCGCAATCGGCCTGATCGCCGGTCGCCTCGCCGCCGCCGAGCGCCTGGGGCTAGCGCTGTCGCCCCCGCCGACGACGACGGCGATCGGCGCGCTGCTCAACCACGTCACCGGCGGCCATCTCGAGGCGATCGACGCGGGCCCGCGCTCGTTCCAGCCGATGAACGTCAATTTCGGTCTGTTCCCGCCGATCGACGAGACGCGCGTCGACGGGAGCGGCAAGCGCTTGCGCGGGCCCGAGCGGGGCTTCGCGCGCAAGCGGGCGCTGTCGGCGCGCGCGGCGGCGGATCTGGCGATGTGGCTGCAGCGCAGCGCCCAAGAAAACTCCGCCGTCATGGCCGGGCCATGACGAGCCTGAGAAAGTGCGCCCCTCTTAGTCCACGACTTCAGCCGCGTCGATCAATCTCAACTGCGGCTTCTCACGGCCGCCGTAGCGATTGATCGTCAGCGCGCCGGCGAGGTGGACGCTGGCGCCGCGCGCGTTGAGCAGCGCTTCGCCGAGCGGCTTGCCGACGACGCGGAACGCGATCGCCTCGATCGCGGCGCCGTCGGCGGCGACCGCGCGCAGCCGCAGGTGGTCGGCGCCGGCGGCGAAGACGCCGGTCAGGCGGTGGCGCGGCAGCGCAAACACCGGCTCCGGATTGCCGGCGCCGAACGGCCCCGCCGCCTCGACCGACTGCGCAAGCGCGACCGTCGCGCCGGCCGCAGTCAGCGCCGCGTCGATCGACAGGCCCGAGCGCGAGCGCGCCGCCGCCACCGGTTCAGCGAGCTTTTCCTCGAGAAAGGCGCGGAATTCGCCGATGCGGGCCTTGGCGAGGGTGATTCCCGCCGCCATCGCGTGGCCGCCGCCCTTGGTCGCCAGGCCGGAATCGACCGCGGCGCGCACGACGCGGCCGAGATCGACGCCGGCGATCGAGCGCCCCGAGCCGGTCGCCTCGGCGCCGTTGAGCGCGAGCGCGAAGGCGGGACGTTCGAAGCGTTCCTTGAGCCGCGCGGCGACGAGGCCGACGATTCCGCTCGGCCATCCCTCGCCCGCTACGACCACCGCCGCGCCGCGCTCCTCGAGCCCGAGCGCCAACAGCGCTTCGGCTTCGGCTTCCGCGAGCGTCGCGATCTCGATCTGCTGGCGCGCGCGGTTCAGGCGGTCGAGCTCGGCGGCGATCTTGCGCGCCTCGTCTTCGTCGCGCGTCGTCAACAGCTTGACGCCGAGCGCGGCGTCGCCGACGCGGCCGCCGGCGTTGATGCGCGGGCCGACGATAAAGCCGAGATGATAGGCGCGCGGCGGCCCGTCGGCGCCGGCGACGTCGAACAAAGCGGCGAGGCCGGGGCGCTTGCGCAGGCGCATCGCCGCCAGCCCGCGCGCGACAAAGGCGCGGTTGAGGCCGACGAGCGGCACGACGTCGGCGACCGTCGCCAGCGCGACGAGATCGAGCCCGGCGAGGAGGTCGGGCGCGGCGCGGCCATCGAAGAAGCCGCCGTCGCGCAACGCCCGGTTCAGCGCGACGAGGCCCATGTAGACGACGCCCGCGGCGCAGAGATGCCCAAGCCCGGAGAGGTCGTCCTGGCGGTTGGGATCGACGACCGCGAGCGCGTCAGGCAGGCGCTCCGGCGCCTGGTGATGGTCGAAGACGACGACGTCGAGGCCGAGCCGGCGCGCTTCGGCGATCGGCTCGTGGCTGACCGCGCCGCAATCGACGGTGACGACGAGGCTCGCGCCGCGCGCGGCGAAGGCGGCCATCGCCTCGCGGTTCGGCCCGTAGCCTTCGGTGACGCGATCGGGGATGTGGACGATCGTTTCGCAGCCGCAGGCCTGGAGATATTCGCTGAGCAGCGCCGCGCTCGCCGCGCCGTCGACGTCGTAGTCGGCGAAGATCGCCACCCTCTCCGCGCGCCTGACCGCGCCGGCGAGCCGCGCCGTCGCCTCCTCCATGTCGGCGAGCGCAAACGGATCGGGCATCAGCGCGCGCAGGGTCGGATCGAGATGGCGCGCGACCTCGTCGAGGCCGACGCCGCGCCCGGCGAGCACGCGCGCGAGCAATTCGTCGCAGCCACCCGCCTGAGCGATCGCCAGCGCGCGCGCTTCGCCGGCCGCGTCGAGCCGCGCGCGCCACGGCCGGCCGGCGAAGGAACGCTCGACGCCGAGGAAGTAGGGCAATGCGTGCGCCATCGCCGCTTCGTCTAGCACGAATCGCGCGGCCGGACCGAAGCGCCCGCCTTCAGGCGGCGAGTCGTCGCGCGGCGATGCTGGCGAAATAGACTACGCCAGACAGCGCCGTGATCCAGAAGCTGGTCGGCCAATCCGAGTAGAAGGCGAGCGTCAGGCCGCCCCAGGCCTCAGCGAGCGCCAGGGCCGCCGACAGCGCGACGCCGATCGCGAGGCGGCGAGAAAAATTCTGCGCCGCGGCGGCGGGGCCGACCATCAGGGTGAACACCAGCAGCACGCCGACGATCTGCGCGCATTCGGCGGTGGCGATGGCGACGATGGCGAGGAACGCCGCCGAGACGAAGCGCAGCGGCACGCCGCGCGCCTCGGCGAGTTCGGCCTGCAGTGAAGCGAAAATCAGCGGCCGCACGATGAAGGCGAGCGCGGCGAGGCTCGCCGCCGCCATCAGCAGCAGGGTCAACAGCGCTGAATTGTCGACGCCGAGCACGTTGCCGAACAACAGCGCCGCCGCCTGCGTCGCCGCAGAGGTGTAGAAATGCAGGAACAGCAGGCCGAGTCCGAGCGCCAGCGAAAGCATCATGCCGATCGCGACGTCGCGCTCGGCGAGCTTCTCGCCGAACAGGCCCATGGCGATTCCGGCGACGAGGGTGAAGCCGACGAGGCCGCCGAGCGGCGAAAGCCCGAACAGAACCGCCCCGGTCGCGCCGGTGAAGCCGACATGCGAAAGCGCGTGGCCGGCGAAAGTCTGGCCGCGCAAAACGAGAAAGAATCCCACGGTTCCCGCGAGTATCGCCGCGACGCCGGAGGCGGCGAAGGCGGTGCGCATGAAGTCGTATTCAAACATCGCCGCGCCCCCTCATCCGGCCGCTGCGCGGCCACCTTCTCCCGCTTGCGGGAGAGGGCTGGGGTGAGGGCGAGTCCAGTCGCCATCGAGGCGCTTCATTCGCCATGCGAATGCCCGTGATCGCCGCGCTCGTGCCGGTGCGCGTCGCGCTCGACATCGACGTCGCCCGCCATGACGAAGAAGCGGTCCTTGATGCGCACCACTTCGATTTCGGCGCCATAGAGGCGCGACAGCACCGGTCCGGTGACGACTTCGTCGACCGGGCCAATCACCGCCGCGCCGGCGCCGAGATAGAGTACGCGGTCGATCGCGTTGACCAACGGATTGAGTTCGTGGGCGCTGAAGACGATCGCGACTCTCAGCTCGTCGCGCAGGCGGCGCGCGATGTCGACGACGCCCTTCTGGTGGGCCGGGTCGAGCGAGATCAGCGGCTCGTCGAGCAGCAGCAGCCGCGGCCGGCCGAGCAGCGCTTGGCTCAACAGCAGGCGCTGGCGCTCGCCCCCCGAGAGTTCGCCGAGCGAACGGCGCGCCAGATCGCGCGCGTCGACGTGATCGAGCGCCCAGTCGATTTCGCGCCGCATCGCCTTGTCGAGGCGGGCGAAGCCGAAACGCGCGCCGATCGCCGCGCTGGCGACGACGTCGTAGCCGGTCAGGCGCAGGCCCAGCGCGAGCCCGCGGTTCTGCGGCATGTAGCCGATCGACGAATGTCCGCGCGTGACAGGCTGATCGAGAACGCTGATCGCCCCTGACGCGACCGGCGTCAGGCCGAGCGTGGCGCGCATCAGCGTGGTCTTGCCGGCGCCGTTGGCGCCGAGCATGCCGATGAATTCGCGGTCCTCGACGATGAAACTGGCGGTCGAGAGAATGTCCCGGCCGCCGAGCCGAATGGTCACGTTGGAATTGTCCTTGGCCATCTGCACCAGACGCCCCACCGCGGGCTCGCTCGCCTGCGCGTTGTAGAGCATCGCCTTCACCTTGTGGCCCTTGAGATCGCTTTCGAACGCCGCCACTTCGGAAGCGCCCGGCTCGGCGTTGTTCATCACCGCCAGCGCGAATTTCTCGTTATGGACGTTAAGGCCGATCAGCCCGGCCTGATAGCCGAACACCGGCTCGGAGGCGATCACCGGCGCTCCTGCGTATTTCTTGCGCATGTCGGCGATCTTGGCGTCCAGCGGCTTGAGCGAATCGAGGAACTGCGCCTCGCCCTTGTCATAATCCGCCCTGTGGTCCGGGTCGATCGCGTCGAGATCGGCGGTCAGAGCCTTGGCCGCCGCCTTCACGGCATCGGGATCGTACCAGAGATGCGGGTTGTCGCCGGCCTTGCGGCCGACGAGCTTCGCGACGACGATCTCCTTGCGGCCGGGGGCCTTATGGGCGCCGAGCAGCTTCTCCATCCACGGATCATAATCGACGCCGTTGACGATCACGATCTTCGCCTCGGCGAGCGCCTTCGCAGTCTCGGCGCTCGCCTCGAACAGATGCGGGTCCTGGTCCGGACTGCTGAGGATGCTCACCACCGTGACAGCGTCGCCGCCGATCTGGCCGGCGACGTCGCCGTAGAAGTTCTCGGCGGCGACGATCCTCACCGGGTCGGCGAACGCCGGCGCGGCGATGAGCGCGGAAGCGGCGAAAGTGGCGGCGACGAGCGGGCTGCGGGACATCGCGGTCTCTTGGAGCCAGAGGGCGCCGCTTGGCGCGCGGCGACCGAAGTGTTATGTTATAACATCGCGCGACGCAAGCCCCTGCCCGCGACGGGGGGCGCGACGCGTGTTACGCTTCGCGCCAAAGGAAGCGAGTTGAGATGACCGCGAGACACGCCCGCGCCGGCGGGACGGCCTGGGTGGCCGAAGTGGAGCGCGCCTGCGCCGCGCAAGGCCTGCAACTGACCGCGGCGCGGCGCAGCGTGCTCGACATTCTCGGCCACAGCCGCGCCGCGCTCGGCGCCTACACGATCCTTGATGCGCTGGCGCGTAAGGAAGGCAAGCCGATCGCGCCGCCGACCGTCTATCGCGCGCTCGAGTTCTTCCTCGAGCACGGTTTCCTGCACAGAATCGAGAGCCGCAACGCCTATGCGGCGTGCGAGCACATCGGCCACGCCCACCAGGGCGTGCTGCTGCTGTGCGAGAAATGCGGCCGCAGCGACGAGATCGAGGACGACGAAGTCACGCGGCTGCTGCGCCGCGCCGCCGAGCGCGCCGGCTTCGCACCGCATCGGCAGATGGTCGAGCTGCAGGGCCTCTGCCAGACTTGCGCCAAGGCGGCGTGAGCGCGGCTCAGCCGTCGGAACGGATGCGCGTCGCCAGCAGTTCGCCGCGGCTCGCCAACACCGGATAGGCGGCGGCGGCGACAATATGGGTGTTGACCGCCTTGAGGT
Organism: Roseiarcus sp.; assembly: GCF_049514155.1. Taxonomy (GTDB): domain Bacteria; phylum Pseudomonadota; class Alphaproteobacteria; order Rhizobiales; family Beijerinckiaceae; genus Roseiarcus. The sequence continues at coordinate 11,378 of NZ_JBEKVH010000139.1, forward strand.
CGCGCAGCGCGTCGAGATGCAGCGCGCTGGTTTCCGCCGAATTGACCCGCCCCAAGCGCAACCGCTCGAAATGTGCGTCGGTCGCGTCGGCTTCCAGCGCGCGGAACGCCTCCTTCTCGGCCGCGAGCTGCCGCGCCGCGCGTTCGTCGCCGGTCATGAACAGGGAAGCGGCGGCGCGCACGTTGGCGATCAGGCGGTCGACGATGCGCAGCAGCTCGTCGCGGCCGGAATCGGAGAAGACGACGCCGCGCTTGGCCATCTTCGTCGCCATGGCGAGCAGTCCTCGGTCGACGATGTCGCCGGCCTGCTCGAGATTGGTCGAGAAGGTGAGGATGTCGCGCAGGCGACGGTGATCGGCTTCGTTCAGCGCTTCGGGATCGAGGCCGGTCAGATAGGCCTTGATCGCGCCGTTGAGCTTGTCGAGCACGTCGTCGAGCCGCTTCGTCTCGCCGATCTGGCGACGGTCGGGTTGGGCGAGCGCGTCGCGCATGCCCGCGAGCATCGCTTCGAGCGCGTCGGCGAGCCGCAGCGCTTCGCGCGCCGCGCCGCCGAGCGCGATCGCCGGCGCCGCCGCCGCGGCGGGATCGAGATAGAGCGGGCGCGACGGATCGGCCGGGTCGACGCGGGCCGGCAGCAGTCGCTTGAGCAGCGCGGCGAATGGCGTCAGCAGCGGCATGAAAATCAGCGCCAGCACGAGATTGAATGCGGTGTGGAAGTCGGCGACCAGCCGCGCTTTGTCCGGCTCGATCGTCACCAGAAAGCGCGAGATCGTCGGCAGAAACGCCAGCGCGACGGCGACGCCGACGACGCGGTTGAGGAGATTGCCGAGCGCAACGCGCTTGGCCGCCGGATCGGCGTCGGCGGCGCCTTCGAACCACGGATTGAGCGCCGCGCCAAGATTT
>NZ_JBEKVH010000140.1:0-9894 GCF_049514155.1 Roseiarcus sp.
GAAGCGGCGGCGATCGCCTTGATCGCGCCGAAGGCGTTGCGCTCGATGCAGGGAATCTGCACCAACCCGCCGATCGGATCGCAAGTCATGCCGAGGTGATGCTCCATCGCGATCTCGGCCGCGTTCTCGATCTGGCTGTTTGCGCCCCCGAGCGCGGCGCAAAGCCCCGCCGCCGCCATCGACGAAGCGACTCCGACTTCGCCCTGGCAGCCGACCTCGGCGCCGGAGATCGACGCGTTGAGCTTGAACAAGGCGCCGATCGCCGCCGCCGTCAGCAGCATGGTCCGCACGCCCTCCGGCGACGCGCCGACGCAATGGTCGCGATAGTAGCGCAGCACGGCGGGCATAACGCCCGCGGCGCCGTTGGTCGGCGCGGTGACGACGCGGCCGCCGGCGGCGTTCTCCTCGTTGACCGCCATCGCGTAGACCGCAACGTAATCCATGATCTCGTGCGCGGCGCGCGCGTTGCGGCCGGCGTCGGCGACCAGCTTGTCGTGGATCGCCTTGGCGCGGCGGCTGACGGCGAGCCCGCCCGGCAACGGCCCCTCCCGCTTGAGGCCGCGATCGATCGCGCCGAGCATCGTCGCGAGAATCCGGTCGAGCCGCGCGTCGAGATTGACGGCGCCGCTGACCGCGCGCTCGTTGGCGCGCATCAGCTCGGCGATCGTCATGCCGGCGCCGGCGGCGCGCTTCAAGAGCTCGGCCGCATTGGCGAACGCGTAAGGCGTCGTCGCCTCCGCCGTCGCCGTCGCCGGCTCTTCGTCCTCGCGCTGGACGAAGCCGCCGCCGATCGACAGCCAGCGCTCTTCGGCGACGATCGCGCCGATGGCGTCGCGCGCCGAGAACGCGAGTGTGTTGGGGTGTCGCGGCGGCGCATTGACGACGTCGAAGACGATGTCGGTGGCGGGATCGAAAGCGATCGGCTTGCGGCCCGCGAGCCGCAGCGTCCTGCGCGCGGCGACCTCGACGACCAAGGCTTCGGCGCGGTCGGGATTGACGCTTTCCGGCCGCTCGCCGCTGAGGCCGAGCATCGCCGCCTTGTCGGTGGCGTGACCTTTGCCGGTGAAGGCGAGCGAGCCAAAGAGCGTGACGCGCACGCTTTCGACCCGCGCCAGCGCGCCGTCGGCGGCGAGCGCGTCGGCGAAGACCGCCGCCGCCTTCATCGGCCCGACCGTATGCGACGAAGACGGCCCGAGGCCGATCTTGAAGAGGTCGAAGACGCTGATCAAAGGGCCCTTGCCGCGAGGTAGCCGAGACGACGACATTGCCGCCGCCGGCCGCCGAGCGCAATGGCGGTGATTGAGGTCAGCCTGCCGCCTGGTCGCGCGCCGAGGCGGTGAGGACCGCGGCGACGTAAGGCGCGAAGGAGCGCGCGACCTCGAGCCGGAAGCGCTCCGCCTCGCGCCGCCACAGCGTGATCTCGGCCTTCAGCAGCAGCGTGCGCGCGACCATGCCGACAGGAAACGCCTCGACATCGAGGTCGAGCGGCACGCCGGCGTTGAGCAGCCGCGCCGCGCCGGGGCCCGAAAGCTCGATCGCGCATTGGCGGTGCGAAACGTCGGTGAGCGCATGCGGAAAACCGGCGAGCGCAGCCTCGACCGCGGCGCCGAGGCCCGGCTCGTCGTCCTCGGCGATCAGCAGCCACTCGTCCGGCCCGAGCCACAGCGCGGCGCGCGCGCCTTCGGCGGCCGCGCGCAACGGCTCGAGCGGCGGCGGCGCGCCGAAGGCGGCGCCGGCAGGCGCGCTGACCTCCGCTCCGCCGCGCAGGATCCAGCGCGCGGCGAACGGCGCGACGACGGCGCGGACGCGATCGTTGTCGGGCAAGGCGCGGCCGCTGAGGATCGCGTGGCGTTCGGCGATTGGCGTCGCCTCAGAGCTCAAGACGGCGCCCCTCCATGTCATAGAAGATTGGCGCGGCGATCTTGACCGGCTTCGCCGCCTCCATCGTCGTGGCGAACAAAGTCTCGCCGAGCCGATTGCGGCCGTCGGCGATCAGCGCCAGCGCGAAGCTGCGCTGAAGGGTCGGGCTGAAATAGGACGAGCTCACCCAGCCGAGCGCGGCGGCGCCCTTCGGCGGCGCCGTTGCGGCGACGATCTGCGCCCCTTCGTCGGGGACGAAGGCGGGGTCTTCGGGCAGCAGCCCGACCAGCTGGCGGCGCCCGGCGCGCGCGAGATCAGGCAGCGAAAGCGAGCGCTTGCCGATGAAATCGGGCTTGGCCGTCGCGACCATGCGCGAGAGGCCGAGATCGTCGGGCGTCACCGAGCCGTCGGTATCCTGGCCGACGATCATGTAGCCTTTCTCGGCCCGCAGCAGGTGCAGCGCGTCGAGCCCGTAGGCGACCGCGCCGACCTTCTCGCCCTCGGCCCAGATCGCCTCCAGCGCGCGCTCGCCGCAATCGGCGGGAACGTTGACCTCGAAGCCGACCTCGCCGGTGAAGCTCACCCGCGCCAGCCGCGCGGCCGCGCCGGCGACGCGGCCCTCGCGCACGCTCATATGCGGGAAGGCGGCGGGCGAAAGGTCGATCCCCTCGGTCAGCGGCGCCAGAATCTCGCGCGCCTTCGGGCCGTTGATCGCGATCGTCGCGTATTGCTCGGTGATCGACGTCGCCCACACTTTGAGCTCAGGCCATTCGGTCTGCCGGTAGTCCTCCATCAAGGCGAAGACGCGTCCCGCCCCGCCAGTGGTGGTGGTGACGTGGAAACGATCCTCGGCGAGCCGCATGACGACGCCGTCGTCGATCACGTAGCCGTCCTCGCTCAGCATCAGCGCGTAGCGGCAGCGCCCGACCGCAAGCTTGGCGAACGCGTTGACATAGAGGCGCTCGAGAAACGCCGCCGCGTCGAGGCCGACGACCTCGATCTTGCCGAGCGTCGAAGCGTCCTGGATTCCGGCGGCGGCGCGCGTCGCCAGGCACTCGCGCTCGAGCGTCTCTTGCGCCGTCTCGCCCGGCTGGGGGAAACGCGACGCGCGCTTCCACTGTCCGGCGTCTTCGAAGATGGCGCCGCGCCGCGCCGACCAGCCGTGCAGCGGCGTCTCGCGGATCGGTTCGAACAGATCGCCGCGCGAAAGCCCGGCGAAGGCGCCGAACGTCACCGGCGCATAAGGGGGACGGAAGGTCGTCGTTCCGACCTCGGCGATCGGCTTGCCGAGCGCCGCCGCCACGATCGCCAGCGCATTGAGGTTGGTCGCCTTGCCCTGGTCGGCGCCCATGCCGGCGGTGGTGTAGCGCTTGACGTGCTCGATCGAGCGCATGCCTTCGCGCGTCGCGAGCATAAGGTCGCGCGCGGTGACGTCGTTGTGGAAGTCGACGAAGGATTTGCCGGGGCGCTTGGCCGCCCCGCCGATCGCCAACGCCAGCGCGCCCCCCGCAGCGGTGGCCGCGCCTTCGACCCGCGGCGGCTGCGGCGGCGCGACGTCCACCGCCCCCGCTCCGGCGGCGAAGCCGTCGGCGAGCGCGTCGGCGAGCGAAAAGGCGCCGCGGCAGGCGCCGGCCGAGCGGCGGCCTTCGACCCGGCTCGCCGGCAGGAAGCCTTGCGCCGTCTCGTCGAAGGCGATGCGTCCGCGCGCCTGCGCGTGCAGCGCGACATTCGCCGTCCAGCCGCCGCTCATCGCGACGCAGTCGCAGGCTATGGCTTCGCCGGCGCTTGGCGCACCGTCGGCCCAGCGCTTGGCGATCAGCGCGTGGGTGACGCGCCGCGTTCCGTAAGAACCGACGATCGCCGAATTGGTCTCGACCCTCAGCCCGGCGAGGCGCGCCGCTTGCGGCAGCGCGCCATCGGCGCTCGGCCTCAAGTCGGCGATCATCGCGATCTCGACGCCCGCCGCGGCGAGGTCGAGCGCGGCGCGATAGGCCGAATCGTGCGCCGTCGCGACGACGACGCGCGCGCCGGGCTTGACGCCGTAGCGTGCGACAAGCGTCCGCGCCGCCTCGGCGAGCATGATCCCCGGCCGGTCGTTGTCGGGAAAGACCAGCGGACGCTCGAACGCGCCGGTCGCCAGCACGATGCGTTTGGCGCGCACCTGCCACAGCCGCTCGCGTGGGCTGCGCGGGTCGGGCGCGGCGAGATGGTCGGTCAGCCGCTGCTGAGCGCCGATGAAGTTCTGCGCATAGAGGCCGAACGCCTGGGTGCGCGACAGCAGCGTGACGCGTGGCGAGGCGGCGAGTTCGGCGAGCGTCGCGGCGAGCCAGACCGAAGCGTCGGCGCCGTCGATGCGCGCCTTGGTCTCGGCGAGCAGCGAGCCGCCGAATTCGGCCTGATCGTCGAACAGGATCACGCGCGCGCCGACGCGCGCGGCGGAAAGCGCCGCGGCGAGGCCCGCCGGCCCGCCGCCGATCACCGCGACGTCGCAATGGGCGTATTCGAAGGCGTAATGATCCGGATCGGGGGCCTTCGGCGCGACGCCGAGCCCGGCCGCCCAGCGGATCGCCGGCTCGTAGAGCTTCGCCCAGGCGCCCTGGGGCTGCATGAAGGTCTTGTAGTAGAAGCCGGCCGGCATGAAATCGGCGAACAGGCCGACCAGCGACAGCGCGTCCCATTCGCGCGACGGCCAGGCGTTCTGGCTCGACGCCTTCAGCCCCTCGTAAAGCTCGATCTGCGCTGCGCGCGCATTCGGCGTGACGCGGCCGTCGCCGGCGTCGAGCGAAACGATCGCGTTGGGCTCTTCCGGCCCGAGCGACAGAACGCCGCGCGGCCGATGCAGCTTGAACGAGCGGCCGACGAGGTGGACGCCGTTGGCGATCAGCGCCGAAGCGAGCGTGTCGCCGGCGCAGCCGACGTAGGCCTTGCCGTCGAAGGCGAAGCGCAGCGGCCGGGCGCGGTCGACGCGTCCGCCCTCGTTCAGCCGGAAGGCGCCGCTCATCGCCGCGCGACCGGCGCGGCCGTTTCGACGCGCTGAGCTTCGGCCATGACGATCCCCGCATTGACGCGATCCTGTCTAACCCAACGCTCCGGCCGGGGAAATCCGGATTCGGGTCTTGCGGCGCATCGTCGCGCGCAAGAGCTTGCGCTCGCCCGTCCACGCGCCTATCTCACGGACAGCAGACCTCATTTCCAGGAGCCGGCCCTTGTTCATCCAGACCGAGGCGACGCCCAACCCGACCACCCTCAAGTTCCTGCCGGGCCGCCCGGTGCTCGAATCCGGCACCTTCGAGGCCCGCGACGCCGCCGAAGCGGAGGCTTCGCCGCTCGCCAAGGCGCTGATGGAGCTGCCAGGCGTCGGCGGGGTGTTCTTCACCCCCGACTTCATTTCGGTGACCAAGAGCGACGGCGAATGGAGCCAGCTCAAGCCGGCGGTGCTGGGAATCGTCACCGAGTTCTTCCTTTCCGGCGCGCCGGTGCTCGCCGGGGCGGCCGCCGCCTCGGAGGACGAGTTCTTCCACCCCGAGGATTCCGAGACGGTCGAGACGATCAAGGAGCTGATCGAGACGCGGGTCCGCCCGGCGGTCGCCGGCGACGGCGGCGACATCGTCTTCAAGGGCTTCCGCGACGGGATCGTCTACCTGACCATGAAGGGCGCCTGCTCAGGCTGCCCGTCCTCGACCGCGACGCTGCGCCACGGCATCGAGAACCTGCTCAAGCACTTCCTGCCCGAGCAGGTGAAGTCGGTCGAGCCGGCGTAAGGGGCGGCGCAGCGATGATCGCGGCCGCGATCGTCATCCTGTGGCTGGTCTGGATCGTTGTCTGGATCGCGATGGCGCGCGGCGTCAAATCGGTCGCCGAGCGGGCGAAAGGGTCGCGCGCGCATTATCTGCCGATGACGCTCGCGGTGGTTCTGCTTGCCGCGCCGCGCCTGCCGCTCTTCCCGCTCGACGTCCGCTTCGTTCCCGCCGCGCTTTGGCCGGCGGCGCTCGGCTTGGCTTTGACTTTCGCCGGCCTCGCCTTCGCCTTCTGGGCGCGGGCGCGGCTCGCCGACAATTGGAGCTCGAGCGTCACGCTCAAGCGCGACCATGAGTTGATTGACGACGGCCCCTATCGCTGGGTTCGACACCCGATTTACACCGGCCTGCTCGTTGCGCTCGCCGGCGCGGCGCTGGCGGTCGGCGAATGGCGCGGCGTCATCGCCGTCGCGCTGGCGGCCGTCGCCTTGTGGCGCAAGCTACGGCTCGAGGAAGCCGTCATGCGCCGCCAATTCGGCGACACCTATGACCGCTACGCCGAGCGGACGCGGGCGCTGATCCCGTTCGTGCTGTAGCCCGAATTCAGCCGATCTCCACCACCCGCCCCTCCCGCCGGTCCCTCAGCGTCGCGCCGCGGTCCATACGAGCGGCCAAATCGAGGTTGTGGGTGGCGCCGGCTAGCGCCGCAACCCGGCTCGCCTCGGCCGGCGCAGCGAGCGCGTCGAAAACGTGGTCGGCGGTCTCGGGGTCGAGGTTGTCAGTCGGCGCGTCGGCGAGCCGAACGCGCAGTGCGCTGTCGAGGGCGGCTCGCGGGCTCAGGACGACCTAACTTCGGCAGCACACCGAACGACCAGCTTAGTGGAACCGCACTGTACTTATAGTTTGTTGCGGCGCCACGTGTACATCGGCCGTTTTGTAACGGACAAACAGGCGCCTGTAACGCTATCGTTCTAACTGAACTTGCATTGTCCAGCAGTTGTGTAATCCTTAACAAAACTTAACAAAAATCTGGGAGAGAGGTCATGGCGAGGTTCATGATCACTGTTGGGTCGACCGACAGACACAGGATCGGGGCGACTGTTGCAACTGTTCTTGCAAACCGCGTAATCGGTGCAAGCCCTCTGTTTCAATGACCGGTTCTTGTGGGACGATTTCACCGATCAATAAGGCGTCACCGTAATTCCTCGTTACACGAGCGGAAATAGTATTTCATCGTGACTCGGAGAAATGCAGTGATGAGCGCACACTTCGACGTTGACGACTTCTTCTCCAATATTGACCCATCCGGGCCGCAAGCGCGGTTCTCGGCGCCGAGCTTCGGCGTAGAGATCGTTGCGCCGGCGGACAGCATTTGCGGCCGCTATGTCGGGCTGACGACGGCCGCCAGCGTGATCGCCACTTGGGCGATCGTTCAAGCCTCGGCCGAATACGCGGCGACCATGAAGGCTGTATCGGAGCAATCCGGATTCAAATTCGGGAAGAGATGAATATGCCTAACGCTACTCCGCATCACTTCAAACTCGGACGGCTCCTGCGGACCTACGACCCGCGCATTCCACACTTGAGCGCGCTGCGGGCGGGGCAAACGCCCCCGACGCCGCCCGTGAGTATCGACTACACCAAGGGCATGCCCGCCAATCTAGGCATGATGCTCAACGACACGCTCGGCGACTGCACCTGCGCGGCGGTCTATCACGCGATACAAGTGTGGAGCTTCAACGCGCTCAAGAAGATCGACACCGAGCCCGATTCCGATGTCGAGAAACTCTACGTTCTCGCCTGCGGTTTCAATCCGAGAGTCGGCGGCGAAGGCCCCGGGGGGAACGAACAGCATGTCCTCACCTACCTCTTGAACCAAGGCGCCCCGATCGGCCCCAAGGGACAGGCCCGGCAAAAGATATTGGCCTTCGTTGAAGTTGATCCGCGCAACGTCAACGACGTCAAGGACACGATCGCCGACTGTGGACTCGCCTACATCGGCTTCAACGTCCCCGCCTATCTCGTTCCTCCCTCGCCGGCGATTCCACCCGCCGTGTGGGACGTGCAAACGAGCAACGCCGCGATCGTCGGCGGCCACGCCGTCGTGCTCGCCGGCTACGACGCCAACGGCGCGCGCGTCATCTCCTGGGGCTCCTACTACGCGATGAGCTGGGCGTTCTTCGCCAAATACGTTGATGAAGTCTACGCCATCGCCGACCCCGCTTGGGTGGAGAAGACGGGCAAAACGCCCGCCGGCCTGACGGTCGAAGAGCTTGAGATTCAGATGAAGGCGCTGGCGGAGGGATAGAGGGCGGATGGAGGCGGCGATGCGCATATTTTGCCGTTTAGATGCGGCAATTCATGAGGAATAACCTCCTTCATGTCCAGATTCATGATCGGTGTTCGCTCGATCGACGGCGCGGCCCGCTCGCGATCGTCAAGAGCGATGAAATCTCGCGCTCCTCGAACTTCGACGGGCTGATTCCTATCGCGATTTGGCGCGGACGCTCTGCGGGGCGGTGAATCGGGGCGTCGTGGCGGGGCGGTCCAGCCGGAGATGGCGGGGCGTTCGCATTGGCCGTGTGAGGGGACGTTAATGAGCGGAAATTTCACGTAACAGTCGTCCAGACACGTAACAGTCGTCCAGGATTGTCGCGAGAAAATGGGAGATGGCGATGGCTAAAACGGCGAAATCGGAAACAGATCAGCATACTGCAGCGTTAAAAGCGCATACGACAGCGCTGAATAAGCACACCAGCGCGCTGAACGCACTTGCAGCCACCATGCCGGGCCAATTCAACGCGATGAAGCTCGGAGACCTCTACCACACAGGTCCGTGTATCAATGGTCAACAGGAAGTGTGGGTCTCCGATGGTGCGGGTGGATTGCAAAAGCAACTCCGTCCCTGTTGATAAACGGGCAGAAACGCTCGCCGCGTAGACAAACTGGGGGAAATTGACAATGTCGTCGACACCGAAACTCCGGCGCACATTCACGTGCGCCTTTTGTTCTACCTTAACTCTCGCTGGATGTGGCTTGCAGACACCAAGTATGCAGTCGCCATTGCGACCTATCGATACAGATCAACTTGTTGTCAACATTGTTGCACATGTAAAAAACGAGCTGAGATGTACAGCGTATGCGTTGAAAGTAAATGATACTGGTTATATGGTGAAAGCCAAGATAATTAAGAATCTCCAGTGGTTAGACAGCGCGGTCGCAAAAGTCACACTAAATTTGACAGTTGATGAAAAGACGGTCATAGCTCCTGGATTATCTGATACAACTATTTACCATAATAACGTCACAACCTTTGCGCATGGAGGTAACGTCACTACGGGTCGATCGTTCATTCTTGGTCTCGGAGGAAATTTCTCCGCCGAGGCAAATAGGAAACTGTCGGCTGATTATACTTTTTCTGTTAAAGATGACTTGCTTCAAGATGAGAAAGCGTTGGCGGACAACTGCAACGCAATGACTGGGGCTCGAAATACGCCAAACGCGGGACTAATGATTGATGGCGATTTAAAGCTTGGTGAAGCTTTCGTTGCATTGTTGACTCCAAATATTATCAATAATCCAGAAAAGGGAGAATTTGTCAATACGGGCGCAGCGCCGGATACTCTTCAAACTGATGTCACGTTCACGCTCGATTCATCGGGATCGATTGGACCGACGTGGAAGCTGGTGCCGGTTTCTTACATACCCGGGACGACTCCGTTAGCGACCGCAAGTCGGAATTCGATCGACGAGGTCATCGTGACGATTGGACCGAAAGGGTCTGCTACTGACACCGCGCACAATATAGCGAAGGCGGGGTCACTCCTCGCACTCCCCGCCTCGGGCGGAATGTAAGCTTGTTGTAGTCGCCGCGTTAATCGCCTTGTAGATGATTCTTCTTGAGGGACCCGCGGCCCAGTGTTGGCTTTGCCTCAGAAACCGGGACAACATCCCTCAAGAATCTCTCTCGGTTCACATTGGACGAAGACCGATTGTACGCGCGATTTATGAGAGATAATATATAGACTTGGACGCGTTCTAAGCCCGTAGGAGACATCCAGGAGGTCATGCGAAATCGTGAGACATTCAGGCCGAGCGCCAGATCAGAATGACTTTCGAAGAGGCTGCGATTGTCGAGTTTTCTCGACCCGCCGCGGCCTTTGAGATCTCTGTGCCCCGCCCGCCCGAAATTCTCCCCCCTCCCCTACATCTCCTCCACCCGCCCCTCCCTCAGCGTCACCCGCCGGTCCATCCGCGCCGCCAAATCCAAATTGTGGGTCGCCACCAGCGCCGCCAC
>NZ_JBEKVH010000141.1:0-9722 GCF_049514155.1 Roseiarcus sp.
TGCGAAACTTGCGCCGCCGGGACCGCGAATTCCTGGTGCGCCTTTACGGGGCGCTGGCCCGCTTCGCTGTGCGCGAGGGCGGCGCGGTCGGCCTCGCGCTCTTCGGCTGGCGCGGGCGGCGCGCCGACGCCCACGCCTGCGTCTGCCGGGGCGGCCTCGACGCCGCTCATGTACCGCGCCCAGACGATCAGCACGCGGCCGAGCCACGCCGACATCAACAGCATGAAACCGAGCAGGGCGCTGAGGCCGAAGCGAAGCTGATCGAAATAGGGGACGGCCTCGACCCGGGTCATCGCCCACGCCGTGAGGCGAGGAATCGGGCCGGAGAGCGGGCAAGCGTGCAGCAGCAGGGTTTGCTTCCCCGCGGCGGACTGGCGATCGACCGCCCGCCCGTCTCGCGCGGCCTCGTCGCTCACGGCTTGGATGGAGTCGCGCTCGGCCGCGGGCAGATCGTTCTTGGGACCGGTTCCCTCATAGGTCGGGAACGCATACGCGAGCGATCCCGCCTCCTTCTGCCAGACGCCGCCCTCGACCCCGTTGCGCCCCGCCAAGGCGAGACGGACGACGGTCGCGAGATCGAGACGAAGCTTCTGATCCGAGAGCGCCGGCGCCGCCTCCGACCACTTGCCCGCGTAGGCGCCGTAACCGTCCTGAATAAGGCCGCATGCTTTCGCGATGTCCGCCTCGGCGCGGCCGACCTGGGCCGCGGTCGACTGCCGATAAAGCTGCGCCAGCAGCAGCCCGACCGCGAGGCACGCGACAAGCGAAAGAGCCCAAAGGCTAAAAAGGCGCAATCGGAGGCTGGTCTTGCTCACGGGGTCGCGTGCCCGATGGAAAGGTTACGGGGTTGCAGGGAGCCTGCTGGCGCAGCCTGAGCCTTCAGGCCATCATCGAGATTGCATCAGAGCCAATTCGTGTTGTCGATACAGAGTGAAGCGGCAAAGCTGTAACCGGCGTGCAACTGAAGAGGGAAATTGACGCCTCGGCGGCCTTAGTGGGCCACGAAAATGGGCACCGTCGGCTGCCGCATCATATCGGTGCTGACGCCGCCGAAGAGGCTCTCAAACAAGCGTGAATGGCCGAAGGCGCCGGCGACGATGAGGTCGGCGTTCTGGGTGTCAAGGCTGGCGAACAGCGCTTCCAGCGCCGACATCTCGCCGGTGTTGGGCCAGTCGGAATTCTTGGCGACGACGTCGTGGCGCAGAAGATGATCGGCCAGCATTTCCGAGGTCGCGCGCAACGCGCTCTCGCGCGCCGAGAAGGTGAAGATCGTGACTTTCTTCGCCTTGACGAGCAGCGGCATCGCGTCATGGACGGCGCGGATCGCCTCGCGGCTGGCGTTCCAGGCGATGACGATGTTCTCGCCGACCGGCGACAGCTTCCAGTCATTGGGTAGCGTCAACACCGGCGCGCCTGAGGCGAGCAGCGTCCCCTCGGGGATCTCGGAGCGGATCAGCTCGAGCGCCTCGCCCTCCGGCCGTGGGACGATAATCAGATCGACGCAATTGCCGTATTCGCCGTCCATCGCGGACGCGGCGCTCGTGCCGACGAACCGGCCGACGAGCTTCGCCTCCTTGATCGCCGCTTCGAATTCCACGCCGATGCGCGACGCCCTTTCGCCCCAGGCGCCGCTAAGCGCCGCTTCCGAACTCGCGTCGACGCCAGTCAGGCGCGCCCCATGAGCCTGCGCCATCGCGACCGCGAGACGCAGGCGGTCCTGCGCCGCATCGGTCGGATCGAGATAGACCAGAATGTCCTTGTACGCCATGACCCGCTCCCGTTTCCTACCCCCGACAACCGCCGGCGCAGGCTCCTCTGTTATCTTGGGTTTAGAAACGCGCCAGCGTCGGAAAATACTCAGGGATCCGGAGGCTCGAAGGTCTTCCCTGCCAGCGCGCCGCGAAATCGGTCGGACAGAGGCGCGTTTTCACTCGACCTCCGCCGTTAGCCGACGAGCGGCGCCGGGAACCAAGCGTCAGATTTGGCGCGGACCGGCGCGCCGCCTAACACTGTTATTGAAGCAATTGCGCTGGGTGGGGTGAATTCGTGTTGCCGATACACATCATGTTGCGCTTGGCGACATGAACCGCGATTCTGTTGAGAGGGCTCTGGCGCAAGCGGAGAGACATGTCGCAGAAGGCAAAGCCATCCTTGCTCGCCAGCGAGCTGCGATCGCAGCCTCGGAACTGATCGGAGGCAACGTCGCTCGTTTCAAAGAGTTTTTGTCTGTCTTTGAAGACAGCCAACGTGTGCATGTTGCCGATCGAGATCGGCTGCGGAAAGATTTGGAAGACGCCTTGCGGTCCTAAAGGCGAGAGGCGCGCCGCCGACGTCGTCGGCAAAGCCGTCAAAGTCATGTGCGGTCGCGACGGGCAAGGAAACCGAGATTGCTTGGCGCGCCAGTCGGAACTGCGCCTCAGCGCCGTCGCAAAGTCGACGGCTCCGGCAAGGCGGCGGTTGGCGGCGTCGATCAGCTCCAAGAGATCGCGGTCGTTGCGTTCGCTGGCGCCCGTGATGTGCAGGTCGCCGAAATGCAGCCGGCTCAGGACCGCGGTCTTCAATGCCGGCGCCTCGCCCCGCGCATCGGCCAGTTTCGTAGGCGCCATTGAAAGGATTTGGCAGACTCGGAAAACACGCAGGGCTCTTTGGGCGCCCCGATGTCGATGGATGGGCGCCGAGGGAGCGTGAACAGAAAGCGCCGCGCCGGCGTTGCGTCCGCTTTCGGGCGCCCCTGCATTGGCGCGAGACGGCGTAGTGGGCGCAAAGCGGCCGCCGCGACTGCGTCGACTCAAAGCCGTTTCCCGCTCCGAGCCGCGGGCGAAAAGCCTACGATTTCATCTACCGGATCGCCTGACGTCAGAGCGGCGTCCCAAACAGCGGCGCGCCGGCGGCGAGGAAGCGTTCGGGATCGACCGGCTCGCCGTCGACCCGAACCTCGTAGTGCAGGTGCGGGCCGGTCGAACGGCCGGTCGAGCCGAGACGGCCGAGCAGCGCGCCCGCCGGCACCTCCTGGGCCTCCGCAACCAGGATTTCCGACAGATGGCCGTAGCGGGTCACGAGGCCGTTGCCGTGATCGATCTCCACCATGTCGCCGTAGCCGCCCATCGGTCCGGCATGCGTCACCCGCCCGCCGGCGGTCGCGTGAATTTCGCTGCCGTAATCCTGAACCAGGTCGACGCCCGGATGCAGCTCCGGCCGGCCGAGGAATGGATCAGTGCGGTAACCGAACGGCGACGAGACGAAGGCCTCGCCGATCAGCGGCGCGCGCACCGGCAGGATCGGCAGCAATCGGGTCAGGCGGTCGGCTTCGGCGACGTCGCGCGCCGCGCCGGCGAGCGCCTTGTCGAAGGCGGGCGCAGCGGGATCGACGGTGAGCGGAATGAACGGGCCGCCGACGCCGCCCTTGGCGGCGGGCGCAACGAGCGTATCGGCGGCGAGCCCGGCGCGCGTCACCACGGCGGAAAGCCTGGCTGCGCCGGCGCGCGCGTCGGCTGCAATCTCGCCGAGCGCCGTCGCCTGTCGCCGCTCCATGCGATCGAGCGAGACGGAAATCAGGCTCAGCCGCGCCGCAGCGCCAAGGTCGGAATTGTCGGCGGCGGCGAGGAGGTCGGCGCCGACGGCGCGCTCTGCTGCGGCCTGCGGCCCCGGGATCGGTTGCGGGCGCGCTTCGTCGATCGGCCGCGGCTTCTGCGGGCCCGCCGCGGCGATCGGCGCGACCGGCGCGAAGGCGCTGGCGGCGGGGCCGATCACGCTGTCGGCCGGGGCGAGCGGGCTGGCGGCGCCGATCGCCGACAAGGCTGAGCGGGCCGGCTTGGCTGCGGCGACGGCGGACGCATGCGCGGGCGGTTCGGCGGCGGCGAGGCTGCGCGTCGTCTGGTCGGCGAGCGCGGCCACGATCGCGCCGCGCTGCTCGAGCCGCGCCTGGCGCGACAGCAGCTCGTGCAGCTTGCCCTCGAACGAGCTTTGATCGAGCAACTGCCGGCCGGCGACCCGGTCGAGCTCGGCGCGCGCTTCGGCGATGCGGTCTTCGTAGGCGTATTGCTGTTCCGCCTCGCGCGTGGCGAGCGCGGCGAGCATGTCGTCGTGAAAAACGAGGTAGACCGTCGTCAGACTCGCCCAGACCAGCGTCAGGACGGCGAAGGCCGCAAGCGGCCACAGGACGAGCGGACGCACAGCCACCGTGCGAATGGCGTCGCCGCGAGCGTGGGAAAAGTAGAATTGCGTTCTGACCTTGGCCGGTCGTGAACGCTGATCTCGCAACGACATGCGCCAACACACTCCGACCCCGGGGGATCGGGGTCATCAGGCGAGCGATTACAGCCGATTAGGGTTAATGGTTGGCAAATGCGGCCCGCGCCGCCGTGACTGCCGCCAGGACCTCTTCGGCGTGGCCGGGCACTTTCACCTTCCGCCACAGGCGGCCGATGCGGCCTTCGGGGTCGACGATCGCGGTCGTCCGTTCGACCCCCATGTATTTGCGCCCATACATGATCTTCTCTTTCCACACGCCATAGGCCTCGAGGACCGCGCGGCTCTCGTCGGCGGCGAGCGTCAGCGTCAGGCCGTGCTTGCGCTTGAACTTATCGTGACGCTTGACGCTGTCGGGCGAAACGCCGACCAGCGCGGCGCCGGCCGCGGCGAAGCGCGGCGCGAGCCGGTTGAAGTCGAGCGCTTCGGCGGTGCAGCCGGACGTATCGTCCTTGGGGTAGAAGAACAGAACGACGAATTGGCCGCGCAAGTCCTCGAGCCGAACGCCGCCGCCGGCGTCGGTTGGCAGATCGAAATCCGGCGCCAGGTCGCCAACGTCCAAATTTGGGGGCATTTCGTCCTCGTTTAGGCCAATTTCATCGTCAACGTGCTGCGTCGAAGCCGCCGCGCGGCTTGGGGCAGATTGACCCACGTCTTCTGTGGGTTCAAGAGCTTAACGGTCGGGACGAATCCCGGTGGGCGGGCGAGGCCGCTCGCTGGCCGCGTGCGGCGAAAAGGGCCGCAGCGGCGGCCCGTCCCGCCGAAAGGCGGACTTAAGCGAGTGGAGACCTGCGGGGTTTGATCGGCGGCATCGACGCAACGACGCGGTCCAAGGCGCGAGCCGCAATCCGGCGCCTGCTGCACAGCGGCGGAGGCGCGTCGCTGCGACGTCCGCGCCAACCGCTGTTCGGACGGCGCGGACGCCGCGTCGCCATCGGCGCCGTCCTTGTCGCCGTTCTCGTCGTCGCAGCGACGATCGGCGGACTCGCCTCGTTGCTCGCCTGGGGTCCGATCAACCTCGAATTCCTCAATCCGCGCATCGCCAGCAGCCTCCAGGAGCGGCTTGGTCCGCGCTACGTCGTTTCGATCGGCCCCACCTCGCTGATGCGCGGCGACGGCGGCGTCGCGCTCGGCTTCGGCGGCATCGCCATTCGCGATTCCGCCGGCCGCCCGGTGCTCTCGGCGCCCAGCGGTCGGGTCGGGCTCGACGTCTGGTCGCTGTTGAAGTTGGAGATCAAGGTTCACCGGCTCGAACTCGACGGCCTCGACCTGAGGTTGTGGGTGCGACCCGATGGCGCGCTGTCGATCGCCGCCGCCGCCGACGCCGACGCCGCGACGATCGACCTGCCGGCGCCGCTTCCGCCCGGCGCCGAATCGACGGCGGGTCCCGATTTCGGACTGGTCGCGATCGGCCTGATCGACGCGATGACCGGCGCCAGCCAATCGCTCGATCGGGTCGCGCTCGCCCACGGCCATCTCGAAGTGCTCAACGAAGCGCTCGGCAAGCGAACGGTGTACGACGATTTTCAGCTGTCGTTCGCCAAGATCGGCGAGACGGCGTCGATCTCGGTCGGAGCGAAGGGGCCACAGGGGCGCTGGAGCGTCGAAGCGCAGGCGCGCGGCGGCCCGGAGCGGATGGTGTCGCTGACGGCGCACGATCTCGACTTCGACGACATTCGGCTGTTCAACGCCAACCGACCGCCGTTCGAGGCCGACATGCCGATCTCGCTGCGTCTCGAAGCGAAGCTCGGCGCCAATTCGGCGATCGAGGCGATGCAGGGCCGCTTCACCTTGGGCGCCGGCTATTTCAAGCTCGACGACCCCGATCACGAGCCGTTCTTCATCGACGAGGCGACCGGCGACATGGCCTGGGACCCGGCGGCGCGCCGCTATCGTTTCGACAATCTGCAACTTCTTTCGGGCGGGACCCACGTCTACGCGTCCGGTTGGGCATCGCCGCCGACGCATGCGCAGCCGGCCTGGATCAGCCATTTCGAGTCCGCCGACACGGCGTTCGCGCCGGAGCGCCCAGGCGAAAAGTCGATCACGATCCAACAGGCGACGTTCGACGCCCATTATTACGCCGGCCAAGGGCGGCTGGTGCTGGACGGGCTGGCGGTGCGCGGCCCGACCGTCAACGGCTCGGCGACCGCCGAAATGGCGACGGTTCCGGGCGGCGCCACGTTCAAGTTCAACCTGCAGCTCGGGCCGAGCGCGGTCGTCGACGTGTTGCGGCTGTGGCCGAGCTTCATCAACCCCGACGCGCGCGCCTGGTGCATCCAGAACATCCACGGCGGCCAGCTTGTGTCCGCCTCGATGAACGTCGATTGGGACGCGGCCGCCTTCGATCTCGCCGCGCACAAGCAGGCGGTGCCGGCCGACAGCGTGCTCGGCGCGATGACGGCGCGCGACGTCGTCGTCGACATGATGCCCGGCCTGCCGCCGCTGACGGCCGCCGAAGCCAGCGCGCGCGTCACCGGTCGGGTGTTTTCGGCCAGCGCCAAGACCGGCGTGGTCGAGCTCTCGCCGACCCGGCGCATCCAGGCCACGGACATCGTGTATGAAGTCCCCGACACGTCCCCCGCCGCGGTCGTGCCGGCGAAGGCGGGCGCCCATCTGCAGGGCGGCGCCGACGCGCTCGTCGACCTGCTCGGCCGCGACGCGCTCAAGCGCTACGCCGGCTTCACCCTCGATCCTGCTCTGGTCAAAGGACAATTCGAGGGCGACTTGGCGATCGACCTCAAGCTCGGCAAGAGCGTGCGGCCGGAGGACCAGCAGTTCCGCGCCAATGGGACGCTCGCCAACCTGCGCGTCGACAAGTTCCTCGCCAACGAGCGACTGGAGCAGGCCGCGCTGTCCGTCGACGCCCGCCAGAGCGCGACGAAGATCGTGGGCCAAGGCCAGATCTACGGCGTTCCGGTGACGATCGATGCGACCAAGGGCGCGACCGACGAGGGCGCGATCACGCTTGCTCTCACGCTCGACGGCCCCGCCCGCGCCAGGCTCGGCGTTCCCGTCGCCACGATGCTGAGCGGGCCGACGCCGGTCCGCTTGAAAGCGCCGCTGTCGAAATCAGGCGCCGAGGTCGAGATCGATCTCACCCGCGCTTCGATCGACAGCCCGCAGACGGGTCCGCTGAAGCCGGCGGGCAAGCCGGGCAAAGCGAGTTTCAGCCTGAAGCCGGACGCCGACGGCATCGCCGTGTCGTCGATTGTCGTCGACGCCGGCGGCGTCGCCATGCGCGGTTCGGCCGAATTCGCCGCCGACGGCGCGCTCGTTTCGGGCAAGCTCAGCCAATTGCGTCTGTCCGCCGCCGATGAATTGCGCGTCGATGTCCAAGACTCGCCCAACGCGCTGAAAGCGACGGTGCGCGGCGCGACGCTCGACGCGCGGGCGCTGATCAAGGGCTTCCTCGGCGCGGGCGGGCCGCCCGGCGCCGGCAAGGACATCGACGTCGACGTCAAGATCGCTAACGTCATCGGCGCCAACGGCCAGCCGCTCAAGGACCTCGAAATGAGCGGAGTCTGGCGCGGCGCGATGCGGGCGATGGAGGCCAAGGCGCGCATCGGCGAAGGAACCTTGTCGGCGCAACAGGACGACCAAGGCGTATTGCGCGCGCGCGTCACCGACGCCGGCGCGCTGGCGCGCTTCCTCGACATCTACCCCCGCATGGAAGGCGGCACGCTCGACCTGACGCTGCAACAGAACGCCGAGGGCGAGGAGGGCGTCGCCAACATCGCCGATTTCGTGCTGCGCGACGAGCCGGCGCTGCGCCAACTCGCGGCGGCAGGGCAGGCGCCGGGCGAAGCCGGCGTCGCGGCAGGGCCGGCGCTCGACTCGAGTGCGGTGCGCTTCGACAAGTTGTCGGGCGCCTTCACCCGCACGCCTGGCCGCCTGGCGTTGCGCGAGGCGCTGATCTTCAACAGAAACGTCGGCCTGACAACCGAAGGCTATCTCGACTTCGCCCACGATCACGTCGATCTCAACGGCACCTATGTGCCGGCCTATCAGGTCAACAGCCTCGTCACCCACATTCCGGTCTTTGGTCCGCTGCTCGGCGGCGGACGACACGAGGGGCTCTTCGGCGTCAATTACCGCATCGTCGGCCCGGCCAGCGGACCGACGCTCTACGTCAATCCGCTGTCGGCGATGACGCCGGGATTCCTGCGCAAGGTCTTCGGCGCGGTCGACGGCACGACGCCGGCGCTCGTCGCCCCGACCGACACGGTCGGCCAGAGCCGCGGCGTCGGGTCGATCCGCTAGGCGGCCGCTTCAGACGGCGCGCAGCAGCACGTGCTTCTTGCGGCCGAGCGACAGCTTGACCACGCCGGAAGCCTGCAGCGCCTCGCGGCCGATCACCGCGCGTTCGTCGTCAAGCGCGACGTCGTTGATCCTGAGCGCGCCGCCGCGAATCTGGCGACGCGCTTCGCCGGTCGAACCGACGAGTCCGGCGCGCACGAACGCGGTGAGCGCGCCAAGGCCCGCCTCGAATTCCGCCGCCGCGACGTCGACGGTCGGCAGCGACTCGGCGAGCGCGCCTTCTTCGAAGGTCTGTCGCGCGGTCGCCGCCGCCGCTTCGGCCGCCTCGCGCCCGTGCAGCAGCGCGGTCGCCTCGTTGGCGAGGACTTTCTTCGCCTCGTTGATCTCCGCCCCGCCGAGCGCCTCGAGACGCGCGATCTCGTCGAGCGGCAGCAGCGTGAACAGCTTGAGGAAGCGGGCGACGTCGGCGTCCTCGCTGTTGCGCCAGAACTGCCAGTAGTCGTAGGGGGCGAGCATCGAAGCGTCGAGCCAGACGGCGCCGGCGGCAGTCTTGCCCATCTTGGCGCCGGAAGCCGTGGTGATCAACGGCGAGGTCAGCGCGTAGAGCTGCTCGGTCCCCATGCGGCGGCCGAGGTCGAGGCCGGTGACGATGTTGCCCCACTGGTCGGAGCCGCCCATCTGCAGCGCGCAGCCGTAGCGGCGGTTGAGTTCGACGAAATCGTAAGCTTGCAGACACATGTAGTTGAATTCAAGGAACGAAAGTTCGTGCTCGCGGCCGAGCCGGAGCTTCACCGAATCCATCGCCAGCATGCGGTTGACCGAGAAGTGACGGCCGACGTCGCGCAGGAATTCGATGTAGTTGAGCGTCGCCAGCCATTCGGCGTTGTCGGGCATCGCGGCGTCGGTCCTGCCGTCGCCGAACGCGATGAAGCGGTCGAAGACCTTGCGAATGCCGGCCTTGTTGGCCGCGATCTGCTCGACGCTCAGCAGCTTGCGCGATTCGTCCTTGCCCGACGGATCGCCGACCATGGTCGTGCCGCCGCCCATCAGCGCCAGCGGCTTGCCGCCGCTCTGCTGCAGCCAGCGCAGCATCATGATCTGCAGCAGCGAGCCGACGTGGAGCGACGGCGCGGTGCAGTCGAAGCCGATATAGGCGACCAGCGATCCGCTCAGCGCTTTCGCGTCGAGGCCGGCGAAGTCCGAGCACTGGTGGA
>NZ_JBEKVH010000142.1:0-9560 GCF_049514155.1 Roseiarcus sp.
GCGGCGCGCGGATCGGCGTAGACGTGGGCGCCGGCCGGCGGGTCGATCGCGCCGCCCCAGTCGGCGACGATTCCGAAGTCGGCGCTCGCGTCGCTGATGGCGACCTTGGCCCTGAGCTTGTAGATCGTCAGCCGCCTGGCGAGGTCGGCGGCGAGCGCCCCGGGACAATCGAGCAGAAAGGCGGGCGGCGCGCCGGGCGCGCGCAGGACGAGAAAATCGAACAGGATCTTGCCCTGCGGGGTCAGCAGCGCCGCGTAGCGCGCCGCGCCGGCGGCGAGGCCGACCAAATCGTTGGTCAGCAGCCCCTGCAGGAAGCCGGGCGCGTCCTCGCCTTCGACTCGAACCACGCCGCGGTCGGCGAGAAAGGCGGCGGTCGAACGCATCGAAAGGCCCTCCAGCGGCTTGCCAGGACGAAGCCTGTTAGTTAGGCCGATCGAGCCGCCGCGCAAGGAAGGAACCTGGATGCCCCGCCATTTCGACCTCATTCTCGCCGGGGCGACGGTCGTCAACCAGGACGGCGCAGCCTTGCGCGACATCGGCGTCACGAACGGCAAGATCGCCGAGATCGGCGACCTCTACGCGGCGGCGGCGGGCGAGCGGATCGACTGCCGCGGACTGCACGTCCTGCCCGGCGTGATCGACAGCCAGGTGCATTTTCGCGAACCGGGCCTGACCCACAAGGAGGACCTCGAGACCGGCTCGCGCGGCGCGATCCTCGGCGGGGTCACCGCGGTGTTCGAAATGCCCAACACCGACCCGCTGACGGTCTCGGCCGAGGCGCTCGCCGACAAGGTCAAGCGCGCCGCGGGCCGCATGCATTGCGACTTCGCCTTCTGGGTCGGCGGCACGCACGACAACGTCGCCGACATTCCCGAGCTCGAGCGCCTGCCCGGCGCGGCGGGGATCAAGGTGTTCATGGGCTCCTCGACCGGCAAGCTGCTGGTGCCCGACGATTCCGGCGTGCTGGCGATCCTCAAGCGGACGCGCCGCCGCGCCGCCTTCCACAGCGAGGACGAGCCGCGGCTGATCGAGCGCAGGGACCTGCGGGTCGCCGGCGACCCCGCTTCGCATCCCGTCTGGCGCGACGTGGCCACTGCGGTCAAATCAACCGAGCGGCTGATCCGCCTCGCCCGCGAAGCGCGCGCGCAGGTGCATGTGCTGCACATCTCGACCCGCGAGGAGATCGCGCTGCTGCAGGAGGCCAAGGACGTCGCCAGCTGCGAGGCGACGCCGCATCATCTGACTTTGAGCGCCGACGATTACGCGCGGCTCGGAACCAAGCTGCAGATGAACCCGCCGGTGCGCGGGACCGAGCACCGCGACGGCGTGTGGCGCGGCCTCGCCCAGGGCGTCGTCGACGTGCTCGGCTCCGACCATGCGCCGCACACGCTGGAAGAAAAGGCGAAGCCTTATCCGCAGAGCCCGTCGGGCATGACCGGCGTGCAAACGCTGGTCCCGATCATGCTCGACCATATCGCGGCGGGACGGCTGACGCTGCAGCGCTTCGTCGACCTCTCCAGCGCCGGTCCGGCGCGCATCTTCGGCGTCGTCGGCAAGGGGCGCATCGCCGCCGGCTACGACGCCGACTTCACCGTCGTCGACCTGAAGCGCCGCGAGACGATCCGTGATTCCTGGATCGCTTCGCGCAGCGCCTGGACGCCCTACGACGGCAGAAGCGTGACCGGCTGGCCGGTCGGGACATTCGTGCGCGGGCGCAAGGCGATGTGGGAGGGGGAGATCGTGACGCCCTCGACCGGCGCGCCGGTGCGGTTCGCTTAAGCCCAGGGTCGCCAGCCGATGATCTCCGCCGAACTCGAATTCCGCTCCGCTCTCGAGTCGTTCCGGCGCGGCGATCACGCCGACGCCGAGCGGCGGCTGCGGGCGGCGGCCCAGGCCGAGCCGCGCCATGCCGGCGTGCTCAATCTGCTCGGCGCCTTGCTCGCCAGTCAAGAGCGCTACCGGGAGGCCGAGCCGTTCCTGCGCGCCGCGACGAAGATTCCCCCGGCGTCCGCCGCGACTCTCTACAACCACGGCCTGGCTCTACAGAACCTCGATCGTCCGCGCGACGCGCTCGGCGCGTTCGAGAAGGCGCTGGCCAAGAATCCGCGCAGCGCCGACGCCTGGTTCGGGCGCGGCAGCGTCCTGCAGGAGAGCGGCAAGGCGGACGAGGCGATCGCCTGCTTCGACCGCGCGCTGGCGATCGACCCCAACTACCATCACGCTCTCGCCAACAAGGGGACGGCGCTGCTGCGCCTGCGCCGGTATTCCGAGGCGCTTTTGAACCTCGAAGCCTGCCTTCGTCTCGACCCGACCTTCGCCGCCGCGCACCTCGGCAAGGCGGCGGCTCTCTACAACCACCGCCAGTACGGCCTCGCGCTGGGCAGCGCCGAGACCGCCACGTCGCTCGGCCCCGACGTCGCCAAGGCGTGGGAGACGCGCGCCAACATCTGTCGCGAGCTTGGTCGTCTCGACGAGGCGATCGACAGCATCGGCAAGGCGATTTCGCTCGACCCCGCCAACAGGGAATGGCGGGAAGCGCTCGTCGACATGAGGCTCAGAGCCTGCCAATGGTCGAACTATCAAAGCGACCTCGCCGAACTCCGCGCTGCGATTCGCGCCGGCGTCGCCGTTTCACCCTCGCTTTGCCTCACGTTCCCGTTTTCAGCCGCCGAACAATTCGCCGCCGCCAAGGCGCGCGCCAAGGCGAGGCCCCCCGCCCGGCGCAGCGGCGCGCGCAAGGCGGCGGCTTCGCAGCCCGGGCGCATCCGGATCGCCTATCTTTCCGGCGAGTTGCGCAACCATGCGACCGGCCACCTGTTTGCCGGCGTGATCGAACGCCACGACAGGACACGGTTCGAAATCACGATCTTGAACGCCGAACCGCGCGACAACTCGCCGACGCAGAAGCGCGTCGTCGACGCGGCCGAAGCCTTCATCGACGTCGGCCAGATCGACGACGATCGTCTGATCGATTTCGTCAGCAAGAAAGACTTCGACATCCTCGTCAATCTCGACTTCGCCAGCGAGCGATTGCGCGAACCCGTCTTTCTGGCCCGGTCCGCGCCGCTGCAAGTCAACTATCTCGGCTCGCCGGGAACCGCCGCCGCCAGCAATTGCGACTATCTCATCGCCGACGAAATCGTCGTTCCGCCGCAGGAAGCGAAGTGGTTCGTGGAGAAGATCGTCTATCTGCCGGTCAGCTACCAGCCCAACGATTCGAAGCGTGAGATCGCCGAGGCGTCGACGTCGCGGCGCGAGGCGGGGCTGCCTGAAGCGGCGTTCGTCTTCTGCTCCTTCAACACCAACTTCAAGTTCAACCCCGACACCTTCGAGGCGTGGTCGCGCATCCTTCTGGCCTGCCCCGGCAGCGTGCTGTGGCTGCTGCAGGACAACGCGATCGTCGCCGGCAACCTGAAGAAGGAGGCGGCGGCGCGCGGCGTCGATCCGTCGCGACTGATCTTCGCCAAGCGCGTCCGATCGGAAGAGCACCTCGCGCGCAATCGGCTCGCCGACCTTTTTCTCGACGGCTGGCCCTATGGCGCCCACACCACGGCGAGCGACGCCCTGTGGGTAGGGCTGCCGGTGCTGACGCGCGTCGGCGACACCTTCGCCAGCCGGGTCGCGTCCAGCCTGCTGACGGCGGTCGGGCTGCCCGAACTCATCGCCCCGAACCGCGAAGACTTCGTCGCGACGGCGATCGAACTCGCTCACGATCCCGAGCGGCTGCGCGCGCTGAAGGCGAAGCTCGAGCGCAACCGTGCGACCGCGCCGCTGTTCGACACCGCGCTCTACACGCGCCGCCTCGAGGCGGCGTTCGCAGCGATGCACGCGCGTCGCCTCGCCAACCTGCCGCCTGAGACGATCCACATTCCCGCGTGAACGGCCGCTCAGCCGCGCTCGGGGAACAGCGGCGGCGGCGCGAAGGCGGAACCGCCGCCGTCGACCGGCACGATCGCGCCGCTGGTGTAGGCGCCGCCGCGGCCGGCGAGATAGAGCAGCGTCCCGGCGATGTCTTCCGGCCGGCCGAGCCGGCCCATCGGCACGACCTTGGCGCTGCGCGTCGCGCCCGCTTCGTCGCCGACGGCGAAGCGCGTCATGTTGGTCGCGAACGGCCCCGGCGCGATCGCGTTGACCGTGACCTGTCTCGACGCGAACTCCGCGGCGAGGATGCGGGTGAGATGATGGACCGCCGACTTCGACGCCGAATAGGCGTAGGCGTTTCCCGCCTGGGTGACCGAGCCCATCACCGAGCCGAGGTTGACGACCGTAGCGGGCCGCTCGGGCGAAGCGGCGGCGAACAGCAACGGCGCGAGGTCGCGCGTCAGCGTGAACAGGCCGGCGACGTTGACCGCCATCACCCGCTCCCACGCCTTCCACGGATAGGCGGCGAACGGCGCGCCCCACGATGCGCCGGCGTTGTTGACCAGGATATGCAGCTTGTCCGTGCGCGCGCGAACTTCGCCGGCAAGCGCGGCGACGCCGGCCTCGTCCGCCACCGTGCCGCCGAACCCCTCGCAGGGTCCGAACGCCGACAGCTCGCGCGCCGCCGCCACGCACGCCTCCGTCTTGCGCGAAGCGATGAGGACGCGCGCGCCGGCGGCGAGCAGCGCTTCGGCGCAGATGCGCCCCAAGCCGGTCGCGCCGCCGGTGACGAGGGCGACGCGGCCGGAGACGGAGAAGAGATCGGTCAAGGCGAACATCGGCGCTTTCCCCCGCAAGACTCGCCGCGTAGACTAGGCGAACGCAGTCGGCGCGCCAATCGGACCCGACCATCGGCGCCGCTCAGCCGACCCTCCGAGGAGATCGTTCATGTCCGTCGCCGGCCCCCTGCATTTCGTCGTCCTGCTCGGCAGCCTGCGGCGCGGCTCTTACAACGCCGCGGTCGCGCGCGCCCTGCCCGCCCTCGCGCCGGCGGGCGTGACGATCGAACCGCTCGGCTCGATCGGCGACTTCCCGATCTATAGCGGCGACGTCGAGGCTGAGGGAATCCCGGCGCCGGTCGCGGCGATGGGCGAAGCGATCGCCAAGGCCGACGGCGTCATCGTCGTCACGCCGGAGTATAATTACTCGATCCCCGGCGGGCTGAAGAACGCGATCGACTGGCTGTCGCGGCTGAAGCCGAACCCGTTCCTCGACAAGCCCGTAGCGCTCGAAAGCGCCTCGGTCGGCATGCTCGGCGGCGCGCGGGCGCAATATCACCTGCGGCAGACCTTCGTCATGCTGGAAGCGTGCGTCTTCAACAAGCCGGAAGTGTTCGTCGCCCAGGCCAACCAGAAGATCGACGCCGCGACCGGCGCATTGACCGATCCGCCGGCGCGCGACATCATCGCCAAGCAGCTCGCCGGCTTCGGCGCCTTCGCGCGCGCCCACAAACACGCGGCGGTCACGTCTTGACGCCTGCGCACCCGCCGCCGACATATTCGCTCGACGCCTCCAACCTGCGTGGGTCGCCGATGAAAGTCTCCCTCGTTCAGATGAACTCGGTTAGCGACAAGGCGGCCAATATCGCGGCGGCCAAGGCGCTGATCGAGCGCGCCATCGCCGAGGACGGGCCGGACTGGATCCTGCTGCCCGAGCAGTTCGACTGGGCCGGCGGGGCGCGCGGCGACAAGGCGAAGAACGCCGAGACGCTGCCCGGCGGGCCGGCCTATGCGATGGCGCAGGCGCTCGCCGCCAAGCACGGCGTCTTCATCCACGCCGGCTCGATCATGGAAAGAATCGAGGGCGAAGGGCGCATCCACAACACCAGCGTCGTCTTCAACCGCAAGGGCAAGGAGATCGCGCGCTACCGCAAGATCCATCTCTTCGACGTCACCACCCCCGACGGCGCGTCCTACAAGGAGAGCGAAACGGTGAAGGCGGGCGACGCGGTCGTCACCTACGATTGCGACGGCGTCACCATCGGCTGCTCGATCTGCTACGATCTGCGCTTCCCCGATCTCTTCCAGGCCTTGGCGGCGAAGGGCGCCCAAGTGATTGCGCTGCCGGCGGCGTTCACGCTGCAGACCGGAAAGGACCATTGGGAGACGCTGTTGCGCGCGCGGGCGATCGAGACGGAGACTTACGTCTGCGCCGCGGCGCAGACCGGGTCGTTCCTCGTCAATAACGAGCGCCGCGAAACCTATGGCCATTCGCTGGTCGCCGACCCATGGGGCCATGTCGTCGCCAAGGCGTCCGACGGGATCGGAATCGTCTCGACGCGGATCGAGATGGCGGTGGTCGAGCGGGTGCGGCGGCTGATCCCGGTCGCCCAGCACAGGGTCGCGCTGCCGCGGGCGTGAAGCTCAGCCCAACGCGGCGCGCGTCCAGCCTTCGACGGCGAACCCGAGGAACAGCAGCAGTCCGGCGTCGCGGTTGGCGCGGAACAGCATCAGCGCCGTCTTCTCGCTTGCGCCCTCGACCTTCGACAGCTGCCAGACGAGATGGGCCGCAAACGCCGCCCAGCCGAGCTCGGCGATCCACCCGCCGCCGGCCGCAAGCAGCGCCGCTTGCGCCAGCAGCGCCGTCAGCAAGTAGAACGCGCCGACGCCGAGCCGCGCATGGCGGCCGAACAGGCGGGCGGTCGACTTGATCCCGACGATGGCGTCGTCGCGCGCGTCCTGCAGCGCGTAAATCGTGTCGTAGCCGATCGTCCAGCAGAACGCGGCGGCGTAGAGCAGCAGCGCCGGGGCGCCGAGCGCGCCGAAGCGCGCCGACCAGCCCATCAACGCGCCCCAGGAAAAGGCGAGCCCGAGCGCCGCCTGCGGCCACGAGGTGACGCGCTTCGTCAACGGATAGATCGCCACGACGATCAGCGAGGCGAGGCCGAGTCCGATCGAGAAGCGATTGAAGGCGACGAGCGCCACGAGGCCGACCAGCGCCTGGGCGGCGAGGAACAGCGCCGCGGCGCGCGGACTGACGCGTCCCGACGGCAGCGGCCGGCCCCTGGTGCGGGCGACGCCGGCGTCGAGGTCGCGGTCGAGGATGTCGTTATAGGTGCAGCCGGCGCCGCGCATCGCGATCGCGCCGATCAGGAACAGCAGCAGATGCCGGAGGTCGGGCCCGCGATGGACGGCGTCGCCGGCGAGCGCGGCGGACCACCAACAGGGCGCGAGCAGCAATTGCCATCCGGCCGGGCGGTCGAGCCGCGCGAGTTGCACGTAGGGAAGCGCGAAGTCGGGCGTCAGCCTCAGGACGAGGCTATCGGGGCGCGCGTCGGGCAGCGCGCCGTCACGCCCGGCTTCGGCGGTCAAAGCGGGCCGGCCGGCAACGGCTGGGCCTGCGGGCCTTCGCCGTTGGCCGCCTGCTCCTTCGCTTTCTTCATTTCGGCCGCGACCTTGCACGCCTTGGCGGCGAAGGTGGCGCTCTTGGCGTGATTGGCCTTGAGGCTGTCGAGTGTATCGTCCGGGATCCCGCACCAGTCCTTGTTTTTTTCCATGTAGGCGATCATCGCGTTCTCGGCCGTCATCAGGCCGCCCGACTTGCCGCAGAACACGCTCGGATCGAGCTGCTTGCCTTTGGCGGCCTTGATGAGGGTGTTGATCGTCGCCATTTCGGTTTCGCGGCGCTGCGAGAGCTTCTGCAAATCGTCGCTGCAGCTCTGCGCCAAGGCCGGGGCCGCCCAGGCCGCGCCGGCGAGCGCCAGCGCCAACGACGCCATCGCGGTGGAACGCATCGTCATCGAACTCTGATCCCGCCTGTTTGCCGCCGCCGAGCTTATCGCAACTCGCGACAGGGCGCGACTGAGAGCAAGAAAGCGGCGAAATCGGGGCGAAGGACGCTCACGCCCAGGCCCGCGCGGCATAGTCGATCGCGTAGCGCTGCGGCGCGGCGGCGATGGCGGCCATGCCGACCAGCACCGCGTCGGCGCGGATGACGAGGCGGGTCGGAATGCGGCGCGCCAACGCGTCGACCGGCGCCTTGGCCTCGAAGGCGCCGCGGAACGCGGAATCGTCGAGAAAGTCGACGATGCGCGGCAGCACCCCGCCGGCCAGGGTCACGCCGCCGGTGGCGACGAACGTGACGCCCATGTCGCCAGCGAAGCGAGCGACCATGCGCCAGTAGAGCCTGAGGCTCGCCGCCTCCTCGCCCGCAGGATTGGCGGTCGCCGCGGCGACGACCGCCGGCGCGTCGAGCGTCGGCCTCGGCCAGCCGAGCGCGGCGACCCGCGCCGCATGAACCCGCGCCAGGCCGGGGCCGGCGAGCACGCTCTCGGTCGTCACCCGGCCGTAGACGCGCTCGAGATGCGGCCACAGCGCGCTCTCCTCGTCGCCGACCGGACCGAAGTCGATATGGCAGGCCTCGGAAGCGAGCGGCGTGTGGCGGCCGGCCGCTTCGACCAGCGCGCCGATGCCGAGACCGGTTCCGGGGCCGAGAATCACCTGCGGCCCCCGCGACCCGAAGCCGACCGCGCCGATCTGTTTCGACCAGCCCGGCGGGATCGCCGGCAGCGACAAGGCCTGCGCCTCGAAATCGTTGAACAGCAGCCCCTGAGCAAGACCGAGCCGCCGCGCCGTCTGCGGGCCGTCCATCGTCCAGGGCGCGTTGGTGAGCTTGAGCCTGCGCCCGTCGACCGGCCCGGCGCCGCAGACGAGCAGCGAGCGCGGCCGCGCGCCGAGCCGGGCGACCGCCGCCTCAGCCGCTTCGACCAGGCCGGGATAATCGTGGGTCTTGAGATGAATCGCAGCCCCGAGCGGCGAGTCGGGCGCCGGCTGCAAGGCGAAGCGCGCGTTGGTGCCGCCGACGTCGACGACGACGACCGGGAAAGGTATGACGAATTCGCTCATGGCGCGCCATAAACGCCGCAAGCCGCGCGCGCCGTCAAGGCGGCGGACAAGCCGTCGCGGCTCACGGCAGCGCGTCGAATCGGCGCAATTCCAGTTCGACCGCCTCGAGCAGAGCGTGAAGCCGGTTGTGAACTGTGCCCCACACAAGACGTTGCTGCACGCCCTCGTAGTCGTGCCGGTAAACGTTGCCGGCGCCGGCGATCTCCGCCCACGGAATACTCGGGTGGCGGGCCTTAACCTCTGTCGGAACCCCACGCGAAGCTTCTGAGATGATTTCCAGGCATCGCGTCACGGCATAGAAGACGAGGTCGTTGTCCCGAAACGTCTCATAGTCGAGACCTTCCAAGAACTTGCGCGCGAGATGGATGTTATGCCGGATATCGGCGAGCCGGCGCTGCGCGCCTATCGCTTCAGAACGCATAGACCGCATCGGATTCAGCGGGGGGGCGAACGTAAGGCTTGAGCGCCGCGCGGTCGACGACGTCGACCGGCTCGGCGAAGAGCTCGGCGATGTAAGATTTCAAGCCAACGTAGGCGTACACGTCTTGCACCGCGTCCGGCGCAATCTCGATCATGATGTCGATATCGCTCCCGGGCTGGTCGTCGCCGCGCGCGCGCGAACCGAACAGTGCGGCATGGGTCACTCCCCGCGCCCGCAACGCGGTCTCGTTCTCGCGCAGTCTGGCGATGATGCCGTGCTTGTCCATTCGAGACTATTAGCACAATCGACCACCGTTTGGGACCGATGACACGTTGGAACGGAATTGACGCCGCGATGGTTGCGCGTGGCAATTA